>NZ_DLNJ01000017.1:25229-100871 GCF_002478345.1 Microbacterium sp. UBA7513 | reverse complement strand
CTCGGCCTTGATGAAGCCCTTCTCGAAATCGGTGTGGATGACGCCGGCGGCCTGCGGGGCCTTCGATCCCTTGGGGATGGTCCAGGCGCGGGCCTCCTTGGGGCCGGCGGTGAGGTAGGTCTGCAGACCGAGGGTGTCGAAGCCGATGCGGGCGAGCTGGTCGAGACCCGACTCGTCCTGCCCTGTCGAGGCGAGGAGCTCGGCGGCGTCCTCGGGGTCGAGGTCCTTGAGCTCGGACTCGATCTTCGCGTCGAGGAAGATCGCCTGCGCCGGCGCGACGAGGGCGGCGAGCTCGGCCTTGCGGGCGTCGTCGGTCAGCACGGACTCGTCGACGTTGAAGACGAAGATGACGGGCTTGACGGTCAGGAGCCCGAGTTCGCGGATCGGCTCGAGGTCGAGGCCGCTCGTTGAGAGCAGGATCCCGCGCTCCAGGGCGTCCTTGGCGGCCTTCGCGGCTTCGAGGACCGACGGGTCGATCTTCTTGCCGCGGACATCCTTCTCGTACCGAGTGATCGCCTTCTCGACGGTCTGCAGGTCGGCGAGCATGAGCTCGGCGTTGATGGTCTCCATGTCCGACGCCGGATTCACGGCCCCGTCCACGTGCACCACGTCGTCGTCGGAGAACCCGCGCACCACCTGGGCGATCGCGTCGGCCTCTCGGATGTTCGCGAGGAACTGGTTGCCCAGCCCCTCCCCCTCGCTCGCCCCGCGCACGATGCCGGCGATGTCGACGAACGACACGGCGGCGGGCAGGATGCGCTCGCTCCCGAAGATCTCCGCGAGCTTCTGGAGCCGCGGGTCGGGCAGGTTCACCACGCCGACGTTCGGCTCGATCGTCGCGAACGGGTAGTTCGCCGCGAGCACGTCGTTCTTGGTGAGAGCGTTGAAGAGGGTGGACTTGCCGACGTTGGGCAGGCCGACGATTCCTATGGATAAGTTAGGCATGGCTCTATGAGCATAACGCCGCGAGAACTCGGCCTCCGCCGCCTACCGGGCGCAGCAGCCGTCCTCGCAGGTGTCAGGTTCCCGCTCCCCGGTCAGCACAGCCACGGGAGCGGCGCAGCATGCGTCGCCCTTCCACGCTTCGACTCCCTCTCGAACAGCGAACACAGCGATCACCAGCGCGGCTACGGAATCCGCCCATGCCCACCCGAACAGGCTGTTGAGTAACAGGCCCGCCAGGAGCGCGGCCGAGAGATACGTGCAGATGAGGGTCTGCTTCGAGTCGGCGACGGCGGAGGCCGAACCGAGCTCGCGACCGGTGCGGCGCTCGAACCAGCTGAGGAACGGCATCACGAGCAGGCTCAACGCCGCGATTGCGATCCCGACCGGCGAGTGCTCAGGATCCCGCAGGCCGAACAGCGACAGCACGGCGTCGACGCTCACGTACGCGGCGAGACCGAAGAACGAGACTGCGATCACCCGCAGCGCGACCTTTTCTCGCTTCTGCGGGTCAGGCGCCGCGAACTGCCATGCGACCGCCGCTGCCGAGAGCACCTCGACGATCGAGTCCAATCCGAACCCAATGAGCGCCGCGGACGAGGCAACGCCGCCTGCGATGAGCGCGACCACCGCCTCGATGACGTTCCAGGTGATCGTGATCGCAACCACGACCCGGATGCGGCGGCGCAGCACGTCACGGCGCTCAGGTGCGAGCATGAGCGCGGTCATCGGGGCTCCCCTGCGTCGCAGCAGCCGGCAACCGAGCATGCCGGATCGACGCATGGTGCGCTCTCGTCGACCGCCAACGTCACCGACACAAGACTCGCGAGCGCCGCTGCAAGATGCGGATCCGCGATCTCGTAGCGGGTCTGCCGCCCCTCCGGCTCAGCGACGACGATGCCGCAGTCGCGCAGACACGTTAGGTGATTCGAGACGTTCGACCGCGTCAATTCGAGTCCCCGTGACAGAACGGCCGGATAGCTGGGGCCATCCAGCAGCGTGAGGAGAATCCGTGAACGGGTCGGATCGGCCATTGCCCGTCCGAGCCTGTTCATCACGTCGACGCGAGAAGCAATAGTCAGCACACGCTGACTATACAGCGATGGCTGACGCTTTCCAAGCGGGGTTAGACGTTCCCATCACGGACGATTCCGATAGTGAGAGCCACGGGGTATGAGTCTACCTGCGCCGCTCTCCCCCGCCTCACCCCTCGCGAGGGCAGGCACCCACGCGGGATCAGGCGGCAGGGTGGGAAAAGCGCCTGATACGGCGCGGACGCCTGTTCAGTCGCGAACCGCGCGGAAGGCCCTCGTCACATAGGGCACCTCGATCACACCGTCCCCGTGCAGGCCGAGCTCGTCGAACAGGGCGTCCATCTCGCGGCGGATCCGTGCCTTCTCGGCATCGTGGGCGGTGATCACAGCGCTGCGGGACGCGGCCATGCGGTGCAGGAGTTCCCGCGTCATGGGGCGCGACCACTCCCAGCGGTCCTGCGCCAGAGCGCCGAAGGGCTCCGCCACCACGGGGTCGCCCGCCGCGAGCATGATCTCGGCGTTGCTGCCGTGCATGATGTCGGTGAGCCGGCGCACCCAGTCGACGCGCTCGTCGCGGAGGTTCCAGACGAGACCGAGCACCCCGCCCGGCCGCACCGCGCGACCGATCTCCGCCGAGGCGGCGACCGGCTCGACCCAGTGCCACGCCTGGCCGAGCACGATGGCGTCCACGCTCGCGTCCGGAAGCGGCAGCGACTCGGCGGTCCCGACGAACGTGGGCACCCCGGGGACGGCGTCGCGAAGGGCGGCGAGCATCGCGGGGTCCGGATCGATCGCCACCACCTCGGCGTCCGCAGCCGTGACGAGCGCCCGCGTGAGCTTGCCGGTCCCGGCGCCGACATCGGCGACCCGACGCGCACCGTCCGCCATCGGTTCGAGCATCCAGGCGACGGCCTCGAAGGGGTACTCGGGCCGTCCGGCCTCGTAGCTTCCGGCCGCCGCACCGAAGGATCTCGCGAGTTCGTCCGCCATGTGGCCAGCATACGGCGAGCCTGCACAGCGACGTCGGAGGCCCGGGAGAGAGTGAGGACGTGCCACTGGACTTCACTGCGATCGACTTCGAGACCGCGAACTCCAGCCCGGCCTCCGCGTGTTCCGTGGGACTCGTGCGGGTGCGGGACGGGGAGGTCGTCGCCACCGCGAACTGGCTGATCCAGCCCCCGCCCGGCCACGACGAGTTCCAGGAGTGGAACGTCCGCATCCACGGCATCCGCCCCGAGCAGGTGCTGTCGGCGGCGACGTGGGTCGATCAGTTCGACCGCCTGTGCGGCTTCGCGGGCGCCGACGTGCTCGTGGCCCACAACGCCGGCTTCGACCTGAACGTCCTGCGACGGGCGACGGAGGTCACGGGACAGATCTGCCCGCCGTACCGGTCGCTGTGCAGCCTCCAGGTGGCACGGAAGACCTATCAGCTCGACTCCTACCGCCTGCCCCTCGCCGCCGCGGCGGCCGGGTACGCGGAGTTCTCGCACCACGACGCACTGGCGGATGCCCTCGCCTGCGCCCAGATCATCGTGGACGCGGCCGCGCGCGCCGGGGCCGCGGATGTCTTCGGCCTCGCCGACGCCCTCGGCCTCCGCGTGACGGAGCCTGCCGCACCGGCGCTGGAGCGCGCCGTCGCCTGACGCACCTCGCGTCCTCCCGGCGATGTCGGAGGCCCCGGGCATCATGGAGCCATGGATGCCCTGTCGATCGTTCTTCTGCTCGTGGCCCTCGCCGCGGGCGTCGCTCTGGGCTGGTTCCTGCGAGCCGGACGCAGTGCCGCCGACATCGCACGCACGCAGGCGGAACTCGCGGCCGCGCGAGACGACCGCGATCGCCAGTACGACCTCTATCGGGACGCGGTCGAGCACGCTCGCACCGAGCAGCGGGCGGAGGCACAGCGCGTCCAGCAGCAGAACGCCGTGCTGCAGGCTCTGGCGCCGGTCCGCGAGAGTCTCCAGCAGATGCAGTCCAAGGTCGCCGCGATCGAGAGCGAGCGTCAGGCGCAGTTCGGCACACTCGCCGAGCAGCTCCGGCGCGCGCAGGAGTCCGATGAAGCGCTCCGCGCGACGACCGAGTCATTGGCGGGTGCGCTGCGCTCCACGTCCACCCGCGGCGTCTGGGGCGAGACCCAGCTGCGGCGCGTCGTCGAGGCGGCGGGGCTGACCAGACATGTCGACTTCGACCTGCAGGCGACGATCACCTCCGACCGCGGCCAGGGGCGCCCCGACATGGTGGTCCGCCTTCCGGGCGGTACGTCGATCGCCGTCGACGCGAAGGTGCCCCTCGACGCCTACCTCGAGGCCTCCGCCCTCCCCCTCGGCGACGCCCACGAGTCTCAGCGCCGCGCGCACATGCAGAAGCACGTCCGCGCGGTCCGCGCCCACGTCGACGCCCTCGCCAAGAAGGCGTACTGGTCGGGCCTCGACGCCAGCCCCGAGTTCGTCATCTGCTTCCTGCCGAGCGAGTCGCTGCTGGCGGCCGCCATCGATGAGGACGCCACTTTGCTCGACTACGCCTTCAGCCGACGAGTGGCCCTCGCCTCCCCCGTCAACCTCTGGGCGGTCCTCAAGACGGTCGCCTACACCTGGACCCAGCAGGAGGTGTCCACCGAGGCCCGGACGCTGCTCGCGCTCGGCACGCAGCTGTACGAGCGCCTCGGCACCCTCGCCGGTCACGCCGACGATCTGCGGCGGGCGATCGAGCGCACGGTCGACAGCTACAACCGCTTCGCCGGCTCCCTGGAGTCCCGGGTTCTCGTGACCGCCCGGCAGTTCCCCGGCGTCGATGCGGAGGCCCTCGCGCCTGTCTCGGCGATCACCGCGGACGGACGGCGCTTCACCGCACCCGAACTGCTGGTCCCGACGGAGGCCGAGGCTACCGCCGACACGATGCAGGCCGACGTCGGCGAAGTTCGCGCGCGCCTCGACCACGCCGCCGCGCTCCACGACCGGGAGCAGTGACGGCGGACGCGACCGGATCCCCGATCGCGGAGTGTCAGGCGACGCCAGGGACGCCGCTGAGCAGCACGATGACGAGGCCGCTCGTGGCGAGGAAGGCGCCGATCATCCACCAGGCGCTCACCTCGTGCCCCTCCGCGCGGCGGACGCGGAACAGCACGTCGGCGCGGCGAGCCGGATCGACGGCCGGCTGCGCAACCGGTGCCGGCGGGGCCACGGCGGCCGCTTCGGCATCGGCACTCACCCGGAGGATGCGTCCGGTGTTCGTGGTGATGATCTTGGTCGGCGCGGCGCTCTTCGAGCCGCTCGTGTGCTGCGTTGTCATGCGTTCGCCCTCCTGTGCCTGCGGTGCCTGGCGGCTCCGTCGACGGCGACAAACCCAGTGACAATTCTGGCACGGCAGCTCGCCGAACCGGGCCCGACTCGTGGAGGAGGCGATACCGGGTCGGTAACGATGGCGAGAATCCGGCCCGCGATCATGCCGACAGGAGAGCCGTCACAGCCACTTCGAGACGAGGTGCTCCGACGCGATCCGGCGGAGGGTTCCGGAGGCGCCCCGCAGGACCACGCTCTCGGTGTAGACGTAACCGCGCTCACGGCGCACACCGGCGACGAGCTGGCCGTCCGTGACACCCGTCGCGACGAAGATCGTGTTGTTGCCCTGCACGAGGTCGTCCGCCTCGTAGACCTTGTCCATGTCGAGTCCTGCGTCGATGCCGCGCTGACGCTCGTCGTCGTCGCGCGGCCAGAGCCGGCCCTGGATGTGGCCGCCGAGGGCCTTGATCGCGCACGCGGTGACGATGCCCTCCGGGCTGCCGCCGACGCCCACGCACATGTCGGTGCGGGCGTCGTGGCGTGCGGCGTTGATCCCGCCGGCGACATCGCCGTCGCTCATGAGACGGGTTCCGGCCCCGGCGTCCCGGATCTCCTGGATGAGCTGCTCGTGCCGCGGACGGTTGAGCACCGACACCACGATCTCGTCCACCGGCTTGTCCAGCGCGCCGGCGAGCTTGCGGATGTTCTCGCCGATCGGCAGGCGGATGTCGACCACGCCGACGCCGGCGGGCCCCGTGACGAGCTTGTCCATGTAGAAGACGCTGGAGGCGTCGAGCATCGTGTCGCGGTCCGACACCGCGATCACCGAGAGCGCGTTCTGCCGACCGGCCGCGGTCAGCGACGTGCCGTCGATCGGGTCCACCGCGATGTCGCAGAGCGGCCCGCGTCCCGTCCCGACGACCTCGCCGTTGAACAGCATCGGGGCGTTGTCCTTCTCGCCCTCGCCGATCACCACGCGGCCCTGGAAGTCGACCGTCCCGAGGAACGCCCGCATGGCGTCGACGGCGGCGCCGTCGGCAGCCTCCTTCGCACCACGACCGATGAACGGAACGGCACGGATCGCCGCCGCCTCGGTCGCACGCACCAACTCCATCGCGAGGTTACGGTCGGGACGCAGCGGGCTCAGGTCGGCAGTCAGACTCACCATGAACCCCAGCCTATCCGCGAGCACCGGATCGATCGCCCCGTTTTCCGCCTCTGAGCGAGGAAGAAATCGCCGTTCTTAACACCACCGAAGGACGGTGCCCACCGACGCGCGACTCCTCCTGCCGAAGCCGGACACCCGCCCCGATAGAGTGGCAGCTGTCCCGGCTTCACCTACCGCAGGAGTTCTCATGCCCGTCGCCACCCCGGATCAGTACGCCGACATGCTCGACCGCGCGAAGGCAGGCGGCTTCGCGTACCCCGCGTTCAACGTCTCCAGCTCGCAGACGATCAACGCCGTCCTCCAGGGCCTGACCGAGGCCGGCTCCGACGGCATCATCCAGGTCACCACCGGTGGCGCCGACTACTTCGCCGGCCACACGGTCAAGGCTCGTGCGACCGGCGCTCTCGCCTTCGCCCGCTACGCCACCGAGGTCGCCAAGAACTACCCGGTCACCGTCGCCCTGCACACCGACCACTGCCCGAAGGACGCTCTCGCGGGCTTCGTCGAGCCGCTCATCGCCGCCTCGGAGGAAGAGGTCAAGGCTGGCCGCAACCCGATCTTCCAGTCCCACATGTGGGACGGGTCGGCCGTGCCGCTCGCAGAGAACATCGAGATCGCCAAGGAGCTGCTCCCCCGCATGAAGGCGATCAACGCCATCCTCGAGGTCGAGATCGGCGTCGTCGGCGGTGAGGAGGACGGCGTGCAGCACGAGGGCTCGAACGAGGCGCTCTACACGACGTTCGCCGACGTGGACCAGGCCGTGCAGGCGCTGGGCCTGGGTGAGCAGGGCCGTTACATCGCCGCCCTCACCTTCGGCAACGTTCATGGCGTGTACAAGCCGGGCGGCGTGAAGCTGCGTCCGGAACTGCTCGGCGAGATCCAGGCCGAGGTCGCCGCGAAGTACAACACCGGCGAGAAGCCGCTCGACCTCGTCTTCCACGGCGGCTCGGGCTCCACCGACGAGGAGATCGCTCTCGCGGTCGCCAACGGCGTCATCAAGATGAACATCGACACCGACACCCAGTACGCCTACACGCGCGCCATCGCCGATTACATGTTCAAGAACTACGACGGTGTGCTGAAGGTCGACGGCGAGGTCGGCAACAAGAAGCAGTACGACCCGCGCGCCTGGGGCAAGATCGCCGAGTCGGCGATGGCCGCCCGCGTGGTCGAGTCCACCCGCCAGCTCGGCTCGTACGGCCAGTCGAAGAGCTGACACCACCAGACACACGAAAGGGGCCCGGCGTCTTGCCGGGCCCCTTTCGTCTGCGTGTCGGCGTCAGCGCGCCCCGGTCGCCTGGTCGAGGTAGGCGATGAAGGCCGGGTCGCCCATCATCGGCACGACGAGGCAGAACGAGGCGATGCCCAGCGTGATGACGGCTCCGACGAGCGGGAGCCACCAGGTGAGGCGGCCACGACGCAGGCGACGGATCGACAGGGCCGCCGTGACGCACCAGCCGACTGCCAGCACGACGGCGGCGATCGTCCCCCACGTGCGCCCCGCGGCGTAGTTGGTGAACTCCCCCTCGATGCCCAGCATGCCCATGGTCTGGTTCATCACCGGGACGATGTCGAGGTAGGACAGGCCGGTGACGATGACGTTCACGAGGCCGTAGGCGAGCAGCGCGATCGTCGCGAACCGATCCACTGAGGAGGGGCGCGCCGGAGCAGGAGCCGCGGGCGCGGGGTCCGAGACGGGAGCCGACGGGGCGATCACCTCTGCCACGGGCGGCAGCCCCGCTGCCCTCCGCTGCTCCTCTGGTGTGGCGAGTTCCCCGTATCGGGGGCGCTGGTCGGTCATCCCGCCATCGTATCGGCCGAGGCTCAGCTCGCTCGTTCAGAGAAGTCGGACCCCCAACCGATAGCGGCCCCGGAGAAGTGGGGACTTCTCGGGGCCGCGGACGTGGAGCGCTGGGGACGCTCCTCATCCCGTTGGTCGCCGGCGCTGGGGACGCCGTAGGCGATCAGTAGGGCGTTGTCAGCCACTACGCCTTCGATCATAGGGAACCCTCGATGCCCACACCAGGGCCCCGAATTCAGATGGTGAACTCGGCGTCCGGGCCGTCGGTGTCCAGGGCGTCCGCGCCGAGCTGCAGGGAGAGCCGCCGCGCCGTGCGCTGCAGGTTCGACACGAGACGACGGTTGACCACCGCCCGGTCCGCGGGCAGGGAGACGGCCAGCGACGCCGTCACCCCGGGGGCGATGACCGGAACCGCAACACAGGTGGCTCCGATCGCATACTCCTCCCGGTCGATCGCCCACCCCGGCGTCTGCTCGAGCTGGGTGAGGAGCGTCCGGCGGTCGCTGACCGTCCGAGGCGTGAGCTCCTCGAGCCGGTGCCGGGAGAGGTAGTCCAGGCGGTCCTCCTCGGAGAGCGCCGCGAGGATCTGCTTGCCCAGCGCAGTCGCGTGGGCGCTGGCGTGCAGCCCGACCCAGAGCTCGATGCGCGGATTCCGTACGGCGTCCACGATGTCGACGAGATGCATCTCCCCGTCCGCATATCGGGAGAGGTAGGCCGTGGCGCCCACGTCCTCCGTCACTGCGCGCAGAGCGGCGCGCACCCGAGCCAGGAACACCCCACGAGAGTCGATCTGCTGCTGGAACGCGGGGAAGCGTCCGCCCAGCACGAGCCCGTCCGGTTCGGCGCTGAGGTACCCCTCGTGCACGAGCGTGCGGACGAGGTTGTAGGTCGTTCCCGGAGTGAGCCCCGTGATCGATGAGAGCATCTTGGCCGGAAGCGGACGCGGGGAGTTCGCGACGATGTCGACCAGGCGGAGCGCGCGTTGCACGGACCCGATGAGGGTCGGCTCCGCCTCCGCGGCGTTCACCGCTATGCACCCCCTCCTGCGGAGGCGCGGCCGCCGAGGGCGCGCGCGTCGCGCTGGCCCGTGGCGTCCTGACGGAGCTCCTTCGGCAGGGAGAACATGAGGTCCTCCTCCGCCGTCTTGACCTCTTCCACGTCGCGATACCCGGCATCGCCGATCGCGTCGAGCACCTCGCGCACGAGCACCTCGGGGACGGAAGCGCCGCTGGTGACGCCCACCGTCTCCACGCCGTCGAGCCACTCCTGGCGGATCTCCTCGGCGTAGTCCACGCGGTAGGCGGCCTTGGCGCCGTACTCGAGGGCGACCTCGACGAGCCGCACGCTGTTGGAGGAGTTGGCGGAGCCGACCACGATCACGAGATCAGCGCCCTGAGCGACCTTCTTGATGGCGACCTGCCGGTTCTGGGTGGCGTAGCAGATGTCGTCGGACGGCGGGTTGTGCAGCTCGGGGAACCGGGTGCGGAGCCGGTTCACCGTCTCCATCGTCTCGTCGACGGAGAGCGTCGTCTGCGACAGCCACACCACCTTGGACGGGTCCTTCACCTGCACGGTGTCGGCTTCTTGCGGAGAGTTGACGACCGTGACGTGATCGGGCGCCTCTCCCGCGGTGCCCTCGACCTCCTCATGTCCGTCGTGGCCGATGAGCAGGATCTCGAAGTCGTCCCGCGCGAACCGCACGGCCTCGCGGTGGACCTTGGTGACGAGCGGGCAGGTGGCGTCGATGGCGTGCAGGCCACGGTCGGAGGCGGCGTTCACGACCGCCGGGGAGACGCCGTGCGCGCTGAAGACGACGTGCGCGCCCTCCGGCACCTCGTCGACCTCCTCGACGAAGATCGCGCCCTTGGCCTCGAGCTCCGTCACGACGTGGATGTTGTGCACGATCTGCTTGCGGACGTAGACGGGGGCGCCGTAGCGCTCCAGCGCCTTCTCCACGGCGACCACCGCACGGTCCACCCCCGCACAGTATCCGCGGGGGGCGGCGAGCAGGACGCGCTTGTGTCCGGGCACCGGGTTATCCTGAAGCCGCCCGGCCGCGGCGCGCACTCGTGGGATGCGAGGAGCGGGAAGATGAACGGCAGTCGAAGTCACCCCTCGATTCTACCGTCGCCCGGCTGGACGGGGCCGGAGAGTGCGCGGGCAGGAACGGGAGCAGATGACAGTCTTCGAAGCGACGACGGGACCGGGAGAGACGCCGCCGGCGGATGCCGTCGCCCCGCGCGACTCCACGGCGCAGGCGCCGACCTCGGTCGCGCGGCTGAACGCCACCATCCGCGACTTCGTCGCACGGTGGAACACGGTGTGGGTCGAGGGCGAGATCACCTCCTGGAACGTCCGCGCCGGCAACGTCTTCGCCCGCCTCAAGGACACCCGCTCCGATGCACAGATCTCCATCCGGGTCTGGTCGAGCGTGCGCGGCCGCATCCCCGCCGACCTGGGCGTGGGCGATCACGTCGTCGCCGCCGTCAAGGCCGACTACTTCGTGCGCTCCGGAGACTTCAGCTTCGCGGTCTCGGCCATGAAGCATGTCGGACTGGGCGACCAGCTCGAACGGTTGGAACGGCTGCGCGTGCAGCTCCGCCAGGAGGGCCTCTTCGATCCCGCCCGCAAGAAGCGGCTGCCGTTCCTCCCCCACGTCATCGGCCTCATCACCGGCGAGCGCTCCGACGCCGAGAAGGACGTCCACCGCAACGCCGAGCTGCGCTGGCCGCAGGTGCGATTCAAGACCGCGTACGCCGCGGTGCAGGGCGATCGCTGCGTGCCGGACACCTTGGCGGCTCTCGCCCGCTTGGACGCCGATCCCGAGGTCGACGTCATCATCATCGCGCGCGGCGGCGGCGACCCGCAGACACTCCTCGGCTTCAGCGACGAACGCCTCGTCCGAGCCGTGGCCGCCGCCTCCACACCGGTGGTCAGCGCCATCGGCCATGAGAACGACCACCCCCTCCTCGACGACGTCGCCGACCTGCGCGCCTCGACGCCGACCGATGCCGCCAAGCGTGTCGTCCCCGACGTCGGGGAGCAGCGCGCACTCATCGCGCAGCTTCGGTCCCGGGCCACCACCCGCCTCACGCAGCGCCTCACACACGACATGGCCCAGCTCGAGCAGCTGCGGTCCCGGCCGGTGCTGCGCTCGCCCGATCCGATCATCGACAGCCGCGCGCAGGAGACCTTCCTGCTTCTCGCCCGCGGTCGCGACGCGGTCACCCGGCAGCTCGACGACGCCGGCCGGCGGACGAGCGAACTGCGCGCCTCGCTACGCGCCCTCTCCCCCGCCGCCACTCTGGCCCGCGGCTACGCCATCGCCCACCTCGAAGGCGGCGTGATCCTCCGCGACGCGGCGGACGCCCCTGCGGGCAGCGCGCTCACCCTCACGGTGGACCGAGGGTCGCTCGCGGTTCGCTCGGAGGGCGAGATCGCGGAAGGCGCCTGAGCGGGCGGCGTCCGGGGCACGACGTAGGATGGAGGAGTGAGCGCCGTGAACGACACCCCCGTGGACACGCTGTCGTTCGAGGCGGCCCGTGACGAGCTCGTCCGGGTCGTCGCCGAGCTCGAACAGGGGGCGCCCACCCTCGAGCACTCGCTGGCGCTCTGGGAGCGTGGCGAGGCCCTGGCCGCCCGCTGCGAGGAGTGGCTGCTCGGCGCGAAGCGTCGTCTCGAGGCTGCACGCACCG
The DNA here is from genome assembly GCF_002478345.1 of Microbacterium sp. UBA7513. Lineage (NCBI taxonomy): Bacteria > Bacillati > Actinomycetota > Actinomycetes > Micrococcales > Microbacteriaceae > Microbacterium > Microbacterium sp. UBA7513. Next base: position 88,956 of record NZ_DLNJ01000017.1, on the reverse strand, counting down.
CCACCCCCGACGAGAGCGACGCGTCATGAGCAAGGGTCCCGCGATCAATGCCGACCTCGGTCGACCGGAGACGCCGGACGAGACCGCGGCACGCAAGGCCGCGTCGAGCAAGGCCTACCGGTCGAGCCAGACGGTCCGCAACCTCGTCGCCGCGCTCGTGGTGACCCTCGCGGTCGTCGTCGTCATCATCGCGCTCGTCCCCCGGGGCGAGCCGGTCGCCGCGAAGCCGATCGACGTGGCCGCCATCGCCGCGGACGTGGAGTCGTCCATGGGCAGCCCGGCGATCGTCCCCGACACGGACGAGTTCTGGCGAGTGAACGCGGCCGAGCTCCAGAGCGGAGCCCCCGTGGTCTGGGAGGTCACCCTCGCGCCTGCGGCACAGGACGAGCGCGGGTTCATCAAGCTCGCCCAGGCCTTCGATGCCGATGCCTCCTGGGCCCCGCAGCGGCTGAACGGCGTCGCCCCGACCGACACCGTGCGTATCGGCGGTCTGGAGTGGGACGTCTATCGGCCCGGGTCCGCCGGCGCGGAGGCGAACGTCACCTACGCCCTCGGCACCCAGGCCGGCGACGACTACGTGCTTCTCTACGGCTCCCGCTCGGCCGACTCCACCGCCGAGCTCGCGGAGTCGCTCATCCCCCAGATCCGCACCGTCTCGGAGGCCCGATGACCCACCCGCTGACCCCCGCCGCCGCCTGGAAGCAGATGCAGGACGGCAACCGTCGCTTCGTCCGCGACGAGCCCCAGCACCCGAACCAGAACGTCGACCGCCGCAAGGACCTCACCGCGGCCCAGCACCCCGTCGCGACGCTGTTCGGCTGCTCGGACTCCCGCCTGGCCGCCGAGATCATCTTCGACCTCGGTCTCGGCGACCTCTTCGTCGTGCGCAACGCCGGGCAGGTGATCGGCGAGTCCATCGTGGCGAGCCTGGAGTACGCGGTCGCCGTTCTCGAGGTGCCGCTCATCGTGGTCCTCGCGCACGACTCCTGTGGTGCGGTGCGCGCCGCCATCGACGGCACCGCCATCGACGCGGACCCGCTCCCCCCGCACATCTGGAAGCTCATCGCGCCGATCGTCCCGGCCGCCCGCAAGGTGCTCGCGGAGAGCGGCGGCGGCACGGTGGCCGACATCGATGCGGAGCTCGTCGGACGCGAGCACCTTCGCAACACCGTCAACGACCTGCTGCAGTCGTCCGAGATCATCAGCAACGCCGTCGCCGAAGGCCGTCTCGGCATCGTCGGCGCCAACTACCGTCTGGCCGAGGGTGAGGCAGCGCCCGTCATCACGGTCGGCATCGAAGCCGAGGGGATCGACCCCGCAACCAAGGAGGGTTCGGAATGACCGACACCGAGTACCGCATCGAACACGACACCATGGGTGAGGTGCGAGTGCCCGTGAACGCGCTCTACGGGGCGCAGACGCAGCGCGCCGTGGAGAACTTCCCGATCTCCGGCAAGGGCCTGGAGTCGACGCAGATCGCCGCACTCGCGCGCATCAAGAAGGCCGCCGCGCTGGCGAACAAGGAGCTCGGCACGCTCGACGGCGCCATCGCCGACGCGATCGCCCAGGCCGCCGACCAGGTCGCCGCAGGCAGCCACGACGGCGAGTTCCCCGTCGACACCTACCAGACCGGCTCCGGCACCTCGTCGAACATGAACATGAACGAGGTCCTGGCGACGCTCGCGAGCCGCATCCTCGGCTCCACCGTGCACCCCAACGACCACGTGAACGCCTCGCAGTCGTCGAACGACGTGTTCCCCACCTCGGTGCACATCGCGGTCACCCAGGCGCTCATCGACACCCTGATCCCCGCGCTCGACCACCTCGCCGTTGCGCTCGAGGCCAAGGCTGAGCTCTGGAAGGACGCGGTCAAGTCCGGCCGCACGCACCTCATGGATGCGACGCCCGTCACGCTCGGCCAGGAGTTCGGCGGCTACGCCCGTCAGATCCGCCTGGGCATCGAGCGCGTGCAGTCGGCGCTCCCCCGCGTGGCCGAGGTACCGCTGGGCGGCACCGCTGTCGGCACCGGCATCAACACGCCGCTCGGCTTCCCGCAGAAGGTCATCGAGCTGCTGGCCGCCGAGACCGAGCTGCCCATCACCGAGGCGAAGGACCACTTCGAGGCGCAAGCGAACCGCGACGGTCTCGTCGAGGCCTCCGGCGCGCTCCGCACGATCGCCGTGTCGCTCACGAAGATCAACAACGACCTGCGCTGGATGGGTTCCGGCCCCAACACCGGTCTCGGCGAGCTGCACATCCCCGACCTGCAGCCCGGTTCCTCGATCATGCCGGGCAAGGTGAACCCCGTCGTTCCCGAGGCCGTGCTCATGGTGTGCGCGCGCGTCATCGGCAACGACGCCACGGTCGCCTGGGCCGGCGCCTCCGGGTCGTTCGAGCTGAACGTCGCCATCCCGGTCATGGGCACCGCGCTGCTCGAGTCGATCCGTCTGCTGTCGAACGCCTCCCGGGTGCTCGCCGACAAGACGATCGACGGCCTGCAGGCGAACCTCGACCGCGCCGCCGCCTTCGCGGGCATGAGCCCGTCGATCGTGACGCCGCTGAACAAGCTGATCGGCTACGAGGCCGCAGCCAAGATCGCGAAGCACTCGGTGGCGAAGGGCATCACGGTGCGCGACGCCGTGATCGACCTCGGCTACGTCGAGCGCGGCGAGCTGACGCTGGAGCAGCTCGACGAGAAGCTCGACCTCCTGTCGATGACCCAACCGGGCTGATCCACGCCTGACACGGATGCCGCGGGGACCTCGGTCCTCGCGGCATCCGTCGTCTCAGCCCCCGTCCCGTCCCGTCCCCGTCTCGATCCCGTCCCCGTCTCGGCCAGGATCCGGGCTCCGTCCGTCGCGGTTCCTGTCTCGGATGCACGACCACGTTCCGCCCGCACGTCGGAATCCTCAGATCAGGACTGCCCGCGGCTCCGGATCGTGCAGGCGACTCCTCCTCCACGAGTCCCCGGACACCCCGACTCATCCCCACGACGCCCCTCCTGCCCCGTGGAGACACCGGAGGACGCAGAATCAGCGGATGCTCGATCCTGTCTCGACCCTCACTCGTCTCGGAGGCATCGCCCGTGGGCGCGACCTCGGGGCTTTCGGAATCCCGCGCTCCGCCTTGTCGCGCGCGGTGCGCGCCGGCCGGATCCGTCGGGTCCGCTCCGGGGTGTTCGCCACCCGCGACACCGACGCGACCGTGCTCACGGCAGCTGCCCATGGTGGAGCCATCAGTTGCGGCACCGCGCTGCGCGCCCACGGAGTCTGGGTGCTCTCGGAGAGCGATGCGCCGCACGTGTGGCTGGGTCGCAACGGCCGCGCGCACCCGCACGTCGGGTGCCGGTGCATCCCGCATCATTTCGAGGGACGCACCCGGTTCGGCATCGTGTCCGTCGAAGACGCGCTCCGGCAGCTGCACGCGTGCGAAGGCGACGACGCCTTCTTCGTGTCCTTCGAGTCGGCCTGGCGGCAGGGACTGATCGGGCGGGCAGCGCGAGACCGGATCCGCGCCGCGCTGCCGCGGTCCGCCCGCTGGCTCGTGGACCTCGCTCGTCCTGACGCGGACAGCGGCCTGGAATCCCTGCTCCGCCTCCGGCTCCATGTCCTCGGCGTGCGCCTCACGACGCAAGTCGCGATCCCCGGTGTCGGCCGCGTGGACTTCGTCGTCGACGGCCGCCTCATCATCGAGGTCGACGGACGTGAGCACCACGGCGCCCCTGCGATGCGCCACCGCGACCTCGCCCGTGATGCCGTCGCATCGCGACTCGGGTACGAGACGCTGCGCTTCGATTACGCCCAGGTCGTGCACGACTGGCCCACGGTTCAGGCTGCGATCGAAGGCGCCCTCCGTCGAGCCCACGACCGCATCTGACGTCTGATCCCGCCCTCACGATCCCGGTTCCGCATGCACGACTCCGTTCCACCCGCACGACCCCTCGGCCCGCAGCGGCCGGCCGACGGTGCAGGATCGTGCAGGTGTCGCTACCGACGTCCGAGGGCCCGCGGCACGGATGCACGAGCCCGACACGGATGCACGATCGGAGCGGCCAGTGGGGCCCACGGGCGGGATGAGGTCGTGCGGGCGGGGCACGGTCGTGCAGCGGGACGAGGTCGTGCGGGCGGGCCCGGATCGTGCAACCGGGCCCGCCGGCGCGGGTCAGCTGAGTTCGCCGCCCTCCAGGAGGTCGGTGACGAGGGCGGCGATGGCGGAGCGCTCCGAGCGGGTCAGGGTGACGTGGCCGAAGAGGCCGTGTCCTTTGAGGGTCTCGATGACGCTGGCGATGCCATCGTGGCGACCGACGCGGAGGTTGTCGCGCTGCCCGACGTCGTGGGTGAGGATCACGCGGGAGTTCTGCCCCATGCGGCTGAGCACCGTGAGCAGCACGTTCCGCTCCAGGGACTGCGCCTCGTCCACGATCACGAAGGCATCGTGCAGGGACCGCCCACGGATGTGGGTGAGGGGCATCACCTCGAGGAGTCCGCGTTCCACGACCTCGTCGATGACGTTCCCCGAGACCACGGAGCCGAGGGTGTCGTACACCGCCTGACCCCAGGGGTTCATCTTCTCGCCCTGGTCGCCCGGGAGGTATCCGAGCTCCTGGCCACCTACGGCGAACAGCGGACGGAAGACGATGATCTTCTTCTGCTGCTGCCGCTCCAGCACGGCCTCCAGACCCGCGCACAGTGCGAGCGCCGACTTGCCGGTGCCCGCGCGCCCGCCCAGGGACACGATGCCCACCTCGGGGTCGAGGAGCAGGTCGATCGCGATGCGCTGCTCGGCGGAGCGCCCGTGCATGCCGAAGATGTCCCGGTCACCGCGGACGAGCCGGAACTCCCCGTCGCCGGTCACCCGACCGAGAGCCGACCCGCGCTCCGAGTGGATGATGAGGCCCGTGTTGAGGGGAAGCCCGTGCACGTCCTCGCTGAGCCCGACCTCGCTCTCGTAGAGGTCGCTGATGTCGTCGCCGGAGAGATCGAGCGTGGCGATGCCGGTCCAGCCCGAGTCCACGGCCTGCTCGGCGAGGTACTCCTCGGCGCGGAGCCCCAGGGACGCGGCCTTCACCCGCATCGGGAGGTCCTTCGACACGATGGTCACGTCCTGGCCGTCCTGCGCGAGGTGCATGGCCACCGAGAGGATGCGGCTGTCGTTGTCGCTGAGGCGGATCCCCGCGGGGAGCACCGAGAGGTCGGCGTTGCCGAGCTCGACGCGGAGGGTGCCGCCCTCGCCGACCTCCACCGGGAAGTCGAGTCGACCGTGCTCGACGCGCAGGTCGTCGAGGTGGCGCAGCGCCTGGCGGGCGAAGTACCCGATCTCCGGGTCGTGCCGCTTGCCCTCGAGTTCGGTGATGACGACCACCGGGAGCACCACGGAATGCTCCGCGAACCGGAAGAGCGCCTGCGGATCGCTCAGCAGGACCGAGGTGTCGAGGACGTAGGTGCGCAGATCCTGATCCGGTTCTGCGGCCGCGGCCTGACTCGGCGTCTGACGGGTGGACTGCTGCGCGGTGCTGGTGGACTGCTGCGCTGTACGTGTGGTCACGACCCACTCCCGACCCGGGGATTCCCGGCTATGCGAACGAGTCGACCAGGGGGTCACGAGTCGCGAACCTGAGGCCGACCCGACCGGGCGCCTTGCCCGATGCCTTGACGGTACGGCCGCTCAGGGGTTTTCCACGGACTCGACACGCCAGCGATTCGTTACGGGACGATGAACGATTCCTTGTCGAACGCGCCCAGGGTCTCGTCGAGCAGGGCGAGCGTCTCGGCGTCGGTTCCGGCGTGCGGCGCGATGCGGATGGATCCGCCCCGAGCGGTGACGACGAGTCCGGCGTTGGCGAGAGCCGCGGCGAGCCGCGCCGGTTCCTCCGGTGCGAGGGCGACGATCCCCGCGCGCTCGGTGCGCTCGCGCGGGGAGGCGACGACGATCCCGTGGCGGTCGGCCGTGGCGATCACCGCGTCCACGTGCGCGGACAGCCGCTCCTCGATCGCCGCGACCCCGGCATCCCTGACGTCCCGAGCGCCGATCGCGAGCCGGCCGGCGGCGAGCGTGTCCGGCATGCTGATCGTGTAGGCCCGCGCGTCCGGTGCCGGGGCGGGCAGCTCGTCGACGACCAGCCCGCTCGCCGCCGTCCCGGTGATCCCGGAGAGCACGGGCGAGATGCGCTCGCGTGCGTACGGCGAGAACCACGCGAACCCGGTGCCCCGGCCCGCGCGCAGCCATTTGTAGCCGTGCCCGACGACGACGTCCGCGACGCTGTAGTCGGCGTCGATCACGCCGAAGGACTGCACGGCGTCGACGATGAGGAGACGGTCGGGGCCGAGGACGTCCCGCAGCGCGGCGAGATCGGCCCGATAGCCGGTGCGGAAGTCGACGTGGCTGACGGCGAGCGCCACGACATCGTCGTCGAGGACGGCAGCGACGGCGTCGGGGGTGACCCGTCCGTCGTCGGGCGTGATCCAGCGCGGCGTGACCGCGTGGTCGGACGCCGCCGCCGCGCGCTCCAGGGTGAGGCTCACGCTCGGGAACTCCGCGGTGCTCGCGACGACCGCGCCGGAGATCCCGTAGAGCGCGTGCATGAGGCCGTGGGTCGACGACGGCTGCAGCGTGACGTCCGCGGCATCGGCTCCGAGGAGCTCGGCGACGACCTCCTGCGCCTGTCCGATCCGCTCTCCCACGAGCGCCAGGGACGACGGCCGGCCACTGCCGAGGAGGTCCGCGTCCGCGAAGACCTCGGCGCGGACCGACGGGGACACAGGGCCGAATGCCGCCCAGTTCAGGTACCCTGGCTCCGCGTCGAAGGTGCCGAGGTAGTCGTCGAAAGTGCTCACTGCGTCATTGTGACACGCGCCCGCACCCCTCGGATCAGCGTCCGAATCGGCGGTCGCGGTCGGCGTAGTCGCGGATCGCACGGAGGAAGTCGACCTGCCGGAGGTCGGGTCCCAGCGCCTCGACGAAGTAGAACTCGCTGTGCGCGCTCTGCCACAGCAGGAAGTCGCTGAGCCGCTGCTCGCCGCTCGTGCGGATCACGAGGTCGGGATCCGGCTGGCCGCCCGTGTAGAGGTGCTCCCCGATCATCTCCGGAGTGAGCTGCGCCGCGAGGTCCTCCAGCGTGCCGCCCGACGCCTCGTGTGTGGTGATGATGCTGCGCACCGCGTCGACGATCTCGTTCCGGCCGCCGTACCCGACCGCGAGGTTCACGTGCAGCCCGGTGTGGTCCTTCGTCCGCTCCTCCGCATCGGCGAGCACGCGCGCCAGCTCCGCCGGGAGGATGTCGGAGCGGCCGACGTGCTTGACCCGCCAGTTCCCCTTCTGGGACAGCGCCTCGGCGAGCTCCGCGATGATCTCGATGAGGTCGGCGAGCTCGGCCGAGTCCCGTTTGCGGAGGTTGTCGCTGGAGAGGAGGTAGAGCGAGACCACACGCACCCCGAGTTCGTCGCACCAGCCGAGGAACTCCTGCATCTTGGCGGCGCCTGCACGGTGCCCTTCGGCTGGGGTGTCGAATCCGAGCTGTCGCGCCCATCGGCGGTTGCCGTCGATCATCATGGCGACGTGGTGCGGAACGGAGGCCGGATCGAGGTGGCGGCGCAGCCGGCTGGTGTACAGCCGGTACAGCGGTCCCCGCCCCGGGCTCTCGCGTGACATCACCCACCTACGCTACCCTGCCCCGCTCTTCCGCGTCGGTGCAGAACCTGGGGACATGTACGGGGACGGGCATGCGCTCCCACCTAGAGTGAGCACGTGAGCACTTCCGACCAGACCGGCGCCGACCTCCCGAAGCTGCCGCTGCTCGAAGCGGCGGCCGTCGACGCGGCGGCCGAGATCAAACCGACCTGGCGCGGGTGGATCCACGCCGGCACGTTCCCCGTCGCGATCGCCGCAGGCATCGTCCTCATCGCCGTATCCCAGGGGGCGGCGGCGAAGTGGGCGGCGGCGGTCTTCATGGCCACCTCGTTGCTGCTGTTCGGGAACTCCGCCGTGTACCACCGCTTCAACTGGCGCCCCCGGGTGAAGGGCATCCTCAAGCGGATCGACCATGCGAACATCCTGCTGCTCATCGCCGGCACGTACACGCCGCTCGCCACCCTGGCGCTGCCGCCGGAGAAGGGCGTTCTGCTGCTGACCCTGGTCTGGAGCGGAGCCCTGCTCGGCATCCTCTTCCGGGTGTTCTGGATCCATGCGCCGCGCTGGCTCTACGTCGCGCTGTATCTGCTGCTCGGCTGGGCCGCGGTGATGTACATCGTCGACCTGCTCGACGCCAACGTGGCCATGATGGTCCTCGTGATCGTCGGCGGTCTGCTCTACACGGGCGGCGCCATCGTCTACGCGCTGAAGAAGCCGAACCCGTGGCCGGGACACTTCGGCTTCCACGAGATCTTCCACGTGTGCACGGTCCTGGCCTTCCTCTGCCACTGGACCGCGTGCCTGCTGATCGCCCTGCACCCGCTGTCGCCGTCGCTCGGCGCGCCCTGAGCGGCGGTCAGCGCTCGCGCGGCTCCTCGTCGGGCGCGGCGGGCGCTTCCGGTGCGGTGCGGCCCTGGTCCTGGGCGTCTCCGGCGGCGCGGGCGGCCTCCTCCGCGTCGAGCTCCTCGCGCACCTCTTCGCGGTACCGCACCCGGCGGATCCGGCGGTTCATGTCCCAGATCAACAGGATCACGGCGACGAGCACGATGACGATCACCGCGAAGCCGGCGAAGCCCGGCGTGACCGACTCCGGGGCCACCGTCATCGACGGTGTCGGCATCGGGGTCTCGGAGAGGAAGCGCATGAATCGGCCTTTCGTACGCAGGTCGCATAACCTGGTATCACCAGCCTAACGACCGGAAGACCCCACCTGTGACGACCGCCCTCCAGCTCGACGAACGCTACGGCCGCACCCGACGCCGTCGGTGGCCGTGGTTCCTCGCCGGGGCCGTCGCGCTCCTCCTCCTCGCCGCCCTCGCGTGGTCCATCGTCGGCCAGTCGCTGAGCGCGGTCGACGCCGATGATCTGGGCTTCGAGCTCGTGGACGAGCACGCCGTCGACGTGCGCTTCCAGGTGACCGGCGTCCAGGGCAAGGACGTCGTGTGCGTGCTCGAAGCCCTCGACGAGGAGTTCGGCGTCGTGGGCTGGAAGATCGTGGAGATCCCGGCCGGAGATGCCCATGCGCTCACCCGCGCGGAGCGCATCCCGACCGTCGCGGAGGCGACGACAGGTTTGGTGAACACCTGCTGGGTCGCCTAGACTGATGCCAGACAGACGACGCCCCGGCACCGTGCCGGGGCGTCTTGGCATATCCCCCGCGGCATCTCGGCGGGATCCCGATAGAAGGAGCTTCGTCATGTCCACCGATGCTCAGGTCCCCTTCCTCACGCAGGAAGCCTACGACCGGCTCGTCGCCGAGCTGGAACACCTCTCCACCGTCGGTCGCGACGAGATCGCCAAGCGCATCGAGGCGGCCCGCGAGGAGGGCGACCTCAAGGAGAACGGCGGCTACCACGCGGCGAAGGACGAGCAGGGCAAGCAGGAGGCGCGCATCCGCACCCTGGAAGCGCTGCTGAAGACCGCCAAGGTCGGCGAGGCCCCTGCCAGCCGGGGCATCGTCGAGCCGGGCACCGTCGTGACCGCGATCGTCGCGGGCGGCGAAGAGGTCTTCCTCCTCGGCAGCCGCGAGATCGCCGCCGCCGGCAGCGACCTCGACGTCTACAGCGAGGCCAGCCCGCTGGGCCAGGCGATCCTCGGCCTCAAGGTCGGCGAGTCCTCGTCGTACGAGGCGCCGAACGGCCGCTCGATCAGCGTCGAGATCGTGAAGGTGGAGACCTACACGGGCTGACGCCCCTCACGAGACACCCCCTCGACCGCCACGGTCGAGGGGGTGTCTCGCGTCCGGGGGTCAGTCCTGGACGACGATGGGTGCGAAGCCGGCGCGACGGAGGGTGTCGAGCGTGTGGGCCGAGTGGTCCGCCCCACGGGTCTCGACACTGAGCTCGAGGATGACCTCGCTGATCTGCAGTCCGTGGCCGTGACGGGTGTGCATCGCCTCGATGACGTTCGCTCCCGCCTCCGCGATGAGTTCGGACACGCGGGCGAGCTGACCGGGGCGATCGGGCAGCGGGATGCGGATCGTGAGATACCGTCCGGAGGCGGCGAGGCCGTGCGACACCACGCGTTGCAGCAGGAGCGGGTCGATGTTGCCGCCGGACAGCACGGCCATCGTCGTGCCGGTCGCCGACACGCGTCCGGAGAGGAGAGCGGCGACCCCCGCGGCGCCGGCGGGTTCCACGACGACCTTGGCCTGCTCCAGGAGGACGAGCATGGCGCGCGCGAGGTCGTCGTCGGAGACGGTGACGACCTCGTCGACGAGGTCCTTGATGATCTCGAACGGCACGGCCCCGGGGCGGGCGACGAGGATGCCGTCGGCGATGGTGGGGCGCGTGACGATGTCGACCGGTTCCCCGGCTGCCAGCGACGGCGGCACCGCGGCCGCGTTCTCCGCCTGCACGCCGATCACGCGGATCGTCCGCCCGAGCTCGGCGGCCTTGGCCTTGATCGCGGCGGCGACGCCGGCAATCAGCCCTCCGCCGCCGATGCCGAGGACCACGGTGTCGATCTCGGGCGCATCCTCCAGTAGCTCCAGGCCGAGGGTGCCCTGCCCGATCACGATGTCACGGTGGTCGAACGGATGGATGAGCACGGCGCCGGTGCGCTCGGCGAACTCGGCGGCCAGGCGCAGCGACGTGGCGACGGTCTCCCCCTCGAGCACCACCTCGGCCCCGTAGCCGCGGGTGGCGAGGAGTTTCGGCACGGGGACCCCGAGCGGCATGAAGATCGTCGCCGGGATGCCGAGCGCCTGAGCGGCCAGAGCGACGCCCTGCGCATGGTTGCCGGCCGAGGCCGCCACGACCCCGCGGGAGCGCTCCTCCGCGCTGAGACGGGAGAGCCGGTAGGTCGCCCCGCGGATCTTGAAGGAACCCGTGCGCTGCAGGTTCTCCATCTTCAGCAGCACCGGGGCGCCGAGCGCGTCGGACAGCGCCCGGGAGGGCAGCGTCGGGGTGTGCGAGATCACCTCAGCCAGACTTCGAGCCGCGTCCTGGAACTCGGTCAGGCTGGGGACTGCGCTCATCGATTCCTCCGTCTCCGCTCGCGCGGAACTGTGCTCCAGATCAGGTCTCCGCTCGGCCCGACGCCGGTGCGCCAGGATCCCGAGCTGATGGTCACCGCCGCCACGTTCACGAACGCGGCCAGCGGGACGGCGAACAGGGCACCGGGGATGCCCGCGATCATCGCGCCGCCCGCGACCACGAGGACGACGGCGAGGGGGTGCACCTTGACGGCGGAACCCATCATGATCGGCTGCAGGATGTGGCCTTCGATCTGCTGCACGGCCAGCACGACGACGAGCATCCAGAGGGCGATCCACGGCCCGTTGTAGACCAGGGCGAGGAAGACGGCCACGGCACCGGTCACGACCGCACCGACGATCGGGATGAACGAGCCGAGGAAGACGAGCACGGCGACGGGCAGCGCGAGCGGGACCTGGAGCAGGAACGCGCCGAGGCCGATGCCGATCGCGTCGATCGTCGCCACGAACAGCTGCGTCCTGGCGTAGTTGACGATCGTCGTCCAGCCGTTGCGCGCGGCGCCGTCGACAGCGGGGCGGGCCTTCCGCGGGAAGATCCGCAGCGTCCAGCGCCAGATGCCCGCACCGTCGGCCAGGAGGCAGATGAGGATGAACAGCGACAGCAGCGCGCCGGTGGCCACGTGCCCGACGGTGGTCCCGATCGCGAGGGCCCCCGTCCAGAGGACCTGCGCCTGCTCGCTGATGAAGTCGAGGCCCTGCTGCAGGTAGTTCGCGATCTGCGTGTCCGACAGGTTCAGCGGACCGTCGTGCAGCCACACCTGGAACTGGTCGAAGGCCTCGGTCGTGCGCTGCTGCACGTCCGGGAGCTGGGCGCGCACCTGCCAGACCACGAGCCACATCAGTCCGGTGACGATGGCGATCGTGCCGATGAGCGAGACAGCGATCGCGAGCCAGCGCGGGAAGCCGCGGCGCAGCATCCAGGAGAACGCCGGCCACAGCAGGGCGGTGATGAGGATGCCCACCATTAGCGGGATGACGAGGAGCTTGAGCAGCATCACCAGCCAGATGAAGACGCCGGCCGCCGCTGCGATGAGCAGCAGGCGCCAGGCGTAGCTCGCCGTGATGCGCAGGGGCAGCGGCACCGCCTCGTCGGCTTCGGTGGTCACGGTCCGATCGGTCACCACGGGGCGCGGACGGAACAGATCGCGCAGCCGGGGTCGCTGGTCCTCGCTCATCGCCTCAGTCTACGGTCATGCCGTATGCCGCTCGACGCATCTTGCGCTCTCCGACGATGTCGGAGAGCGAGGATACGCTGGCGGCGTGACCGACACCCTCAGTCCCGCCCAGGCGCGCCGCATCGCCCTCGCTGCCCAGGGCTTCACCCGCGCCCGTCCGGCCACCGTCTCCGGTCGCCATCTGCACCGCGTGATGGAGCGGCTCGGCGTGCTGCAGATCGACTCGGTCAACGTGTTCGCCCGGTCGCACTACCTTCCCCTGTTCTCCCGGCTCGGCGCCTACGATCCGGCGCTTCTCGACCGCCTCTTCCTCTCTCGCACGACGCACTATGTGGAGTACCTCGCCCACGAGGCGACCTTCATCCCCGTCGAGGACTGGCCGCTGTGGCGGTTCCGCATGGACGACTTCCGGCGGCGCTGGTCCGCGGAGGACTCCTGGCTCCGCACGAACGCCCGGACGGTGCAGTGGGTGCAGGACGAGCTCCGTGCGCGGGGACCGCTCCGCCCGGTCGATCTCCGTGCCGACGCCCCACGCGAGCGCGGCACCTGGTGGGACTGGGACGAGGTCAAGCTCGCCCTCGAGCATCTGTGGCGCACGGGAGACGTGGCGGTGAGCGGGCGCCGGGGATTCGAGCGCACCTACGCCCTCGCCGAGCAGGTCATCCCCGACGGCATCCGGTCCCGTGAGATCCCGCGCGAGGACGCCATCCGCGAGCTCGTCCGGCGCGCCGCGCGGTCGAGCGGCGTCGGGACGGCGGCCGACCTGGCCGACTACTACCGCCTCCGCGACCGTGCCGCGGTGACCGGAGCGATCGCCGATCTCGTCGACGCGGGCGACGTGCACCCCGTGACCGTCCGCGGCTGGGAGCGCGGCGGTCGGCCCCTGCCCGCCTGGCGGCATCGCGACGCGGTTCTTCCGCGCCGGGTCGAGACCGCCGCCCTGTTGACCCCGTTCGATCCCGTGGTGTGGTTCCGGGAACGTGCGCTGCGGGCGTTCGAACTCGACTACCGCATCGAGATCTACGTGCCGGCAGCGAAGCGCCGCTACGGCTACTACTCGCTGCCCGTGCTCGTCGGCGACCGGATTGTGGCGCGGGTCGACCTCAAGGCGGACCGCGGCACGTCCACGCTGCAGGTGCAGTCGGCATGGTGGGAGCCGCAGGCGCGTCCCGGCGACGCCGAGGCGATCGCGGCGGAGCTCCTGCGCGCCGCGCGGTGGCAGGGTCTCGACCAGGTGTCGGTCTCCGGATGGGGCGATGCGACCGCCGCCGTCCACACCGCACTCACCGCCACCGCCCCGGACACGGTGCGTCGCCATGTCCACGTCCGGGAGGGCGTCGCGTGAGCCATCGTCGATGGTGGCTCCTGGGCGGGCTCGTCGCGGCCGTCGCTGTCGCGGGGGCGGTGTGGTGGGGACTGTCCGCGCTCCGCTCGCCCACGGCGGAGGAGGCGGCGCTGGCCTATCTCCACGCGCTGGAGTCGGGCGATCCGGAGGCGGTCGCGGCGACCGGGACCAGGGCGTCCGACGCCGCCCTCACCGCGTTCGCCGGAGCGACGTCGACCATCCAGGATGCCGAGGTCACCGATGTCCGCGAGGGGGACGGTGGCGCGTCCGCGACGGTGCGCTTCCGGCTCGACGGAGACGAGCACGAGGCGGACCTCCGACTGACGCCGGGCATCGGCGGGTGGGTCGTCGATGACTCCGGCCTCGGCGCCCTCCGCTCCACGACCACGATCGGGACGGCGGTGCAGGTCGGCGATGCGGTCCTCCCGGTGGAGCAAGACGCCGCGCTGCTCCCTGGCGTGTACCCCGTGACGGCCGCACCTCGGACGCTGCTGACGGGTACGGCCGAGGTTGTCGTGCTCCCCGGGGATGACGCCACCGCGGGCGTGACCGCCGAGCTCCGGCCCGAGGCGACGGAGGCTGCGCAGACCCAGCTGGAGGCCTACCTGACGAGCTGCACCGCCGACGGCACCGTGGTCCCCGAGAACTGCGGCGTGCGGATCCCGTGGGGGACGGAATTCCGAGAGATCTCCGACATCGCGTTCCGTGTCGAGCGGTTCCCCGCGGTGCTGCTCACCCCGACGGCGTTCACCGCGGACGACGGCATCCTCGAAGCGACCGTGACCGGCACCGGCCAGGACGGCGCCGCGCGCACGGTCACCTATCGCAGCACCGCGTGGAGCGTGCGCGGAGGCGTGGACGTCACCGCAGACGAACTCGCCCTCACGGTGTGGTGAGGGCGAGGATCAGAACTGCACGCGCGGCGGCTCCGAGATGGCGCCGCTGTCGGCGACCTCGAAGAACTCGCGCTCGGTGAAGCCGAGTCCCTTGGCGAAGAGGTTGTTGGGGAACACCTTGATCTTCGTGTTCAGCTCGCGCACGCCGCCGTTGTAGAAGCGTCGCGCCGCCTGGATCTTGTCCTCGGTGTCGACGAGGGCCTGCTGCAGCTGGAGGAAGTTCTGGCTGGCCTGCAGCTGCGGGTAGGCCTCGGCGACGGCGAAGAGGCTGCGCAGCGCCTGCTGCAGGTGGCCTTCAGCGATCCCCGCCTCACCGGGACTGCCGGCAGAGAGAGTCTCGGCACGGGCGCGGGTGACGTTCTCGAACACGGCTTTCTCGTGCGCGGCATAGCCCTTGACCGTCTCGATGAGGTTCGGGATGAGGTCGGCTCGACGCTTGAGCTGTACCGTGATGCCGCTCCAGGCTTCGTCCACACGGACGTTCAGCTGCACCAGCGAGTTGTATGTCGCCCAGAGATACACGCCGACGAGCAGGATCACCCCGACGACGATCAGTACCGGCACGAGCCATTCCATCAGTGCCCCACCCTTTCCCGTATTTCTCTCATCCTAGACGCGGTGCCTGCACGTGGACTGGGGACGAGAGTCTCCGGCCCGACTCGATCAGCGCCCGAGCACGCGTTCCAGGTAACGGTTCGAGAATCGGCGGTCCGGATCGAGGCGGTCGCGCAGCGCCACGAAGTCCTCGAAGCGCGGATACCGCCCCCGCAGCGTGTCGTGCGTGAGCGTGTGCAGCTTCCCCCAATGCGGGCGACCGTCGTGCGCGCTCATGATCTCCTCCACCGCGCCGAAGTACTCGGTCGGGTCCGCCCGCCAGTACCGGTGGACCGCGATGTAGGCGGTCTCGCGACCGTATGCGGTCGAGAGCCAGCGGTCGTCGGCTGCCGCGAACCGCACCTCCACCGGGAACTCGACCCGCCAGCCGCGCTGGTCGATGAGATCCTGGAGAGCGCGGAACGCGGGCACGACGTCCGCCGCCGGGAGCGCGTACTCCATCTCACGGAATCGCACCGTCCTGCTCTGGGTGAGCACGCGGTTCGACAGGTCGGTGTACTCGCGGTCCCCGGTGAGTCGCACGGCGAGCCGGTTGAACCGAGGGGTGATCGCCGGAACAGCCTGTCCCGCCGCGCAGACGACGCGGTACACGCCGTTCGCGAGCAGCGTCTCGTCCACCCATCGGCCCACGGGAGGAAGGGGCCGGCGTCGCGTCGACTCCGGCAGACGCGCTTGGCGCTTGGTCAGCGCGACGTCGGTGTGCGGGAACCAGTAGAACTCGAAGTGATCGGCCGCCGCGACGCGCTCATCGATCGTCGAAAGGACTTCCTCCATCGGCACGGGTTCGTCGATCGCATGCATCACGAACGTCGGCACGCACTGCAACGTCACCTCGACGATGATGCCGAGCGCTCCCAGCCCCACGGCGACCGCGGGCAGCAGCTCGGGGCTGTGGGCTTCGTCGATGCGGAGGAACTCGCCGTCCGCGGTGATCAGAGTCACCCCGACCACCTGGGTGGCGAGACCGCCGAAGCCGGCGCCGGTCCCGTGGGTGCCCGTGGAGATCGCCCCGGCGATGGACTGCCGGTCGATGTCGCCGAGATTCTCCATCGCGAGTCCGTAGCGCGCCAGCAGCCCGGGGATGCGGTGCAGCCGGGTGCCGGCGAGGAGCGTGACGCGCCCGCTTACGGCGTCCGCGGATACGAGTCCCTGCAGGTCGTCGAGCTCCAGGAGGACACCGGGAGCGACGGCGATCCCGGTGAAGCTGTGACCGGCGCCGACCGCCTTGACCGTGAGTCCCTGTCGCACCGCTGCCCGCACGGCACGCTGTACGCCCTCGGGACTGCGCGGCCGCTCGACTCGGACCGGGCGCACCGACGCCGACCGGCCCCAGTTCTGCCAGGTGCCGCCGATTCTCGTCACAGGAACGCCTTCCCCTCGCCGCGGTACGTCGGCAGCTCGTCGATGACCTCGTCGCCGGACACGAGATGGTAGGCGGCGATGCGCTCGGCCGGTTCGCCGCTCTTCGCATGACGGAACCAGACGCGATCGCCGACGCCGAGCGTCGCGGCGCTCGGCCCCTGCAGCGGCGTCTGCACCTCGCCTGCCGCCTCCCGCGGAAGCGTGCGGAGATTCGCCGGCCACACCGGGCGCGGCTGTCGGGAGGCGACCGCGGGACCGGAGGCGATCCAGCCGCCGCCCAGCACCGTTGCGATGTCGGCCGCAGGACGGCGCACGACGTCGAAGGCGAAAGCCGCAGCCGGTGCCGGGTGGAAGGACCGGTACCCGTCGAACAGGTGCCCTCCGAGCAGGCCGCTACCCGCGCTGGCCTCGGTGAGGGACTCGTCGCTGCCGCTGAACTCGAGGGAGCCGGTGCCCCCGCCGTTGAGGAACTCGAGGGAGGTCACGGCACTGACTGCGGCGACGATCTGCGCCCGCCGCTCCCGCAGCTCGTCGCGCGAGCGGGCCTGAACGCGGCGGATCAGCGGCCCATCGGGGCCGGCGTCACCCTGTCCGGCGATCTGCGCGTCGTACATCTGCAGCCCCACGAGGCGGAAGCCGGGGCGAGCCACGACCTTCCGGGCGAACGCCGCGACCTCGCCGGCGGAGAAGAGAGCTGACCGGCGGACGCCGATGTGCCCGAGCAGCGCCGATCGCCAGGATGCATCGACGTCGATCGCCACCCGGAGCTCGGGGCGCGCTGCGGGGGCCACCACACTGTCGACGAGGTCGAGGTGCACGGGATCGTCGATCATGAGGGTGATGCGCTGCGCGGCCTCTTCGTCGGCGCAGAGCCGTTCGAGGGCGGCCCGGTCCACGGTCGGATAGCCCAACACGATGTCGTCGTGCGTCTCGGCGAGCCAGAGCGCTTCCTCGAGCGTGAACGCGAGGATGCCGCGGAAGCCGGGGACGCGGAGCACGGCATCGAGGACGGCACGCACCCGCACCGATTTCGACGCCACCCGGATCGGCAGACCGCCTGCACGGACGAGCAGATCCATGGCGTTGTAGCGCAGCGCCTCCCGATCGATGACGGCGACCGGGGCCGGAAGGTGCCCGGTCGCGGCCGACAAGCGCGGCCAGTAGCGGCCCGGGTCCTCCCATTCGGGGGCGACCGCGGGGCCACCCGGGACGGGGCTCAGTTCGTCGGTGAGGTCGAGCACTCCCCCACCCTACGGCCTGAGCCCCGCCCGGGTCACGACCCCGCCGACGATAGGCTGGCGGCACGGCCCCCGTAGCCCAATGGCAGAGGCAGGCGACTTAAAATCGCTTCAGTCTGGGTTCGAGTCCCAGCGGGGGCACCCGTCAGCGGCCGAGGATGTCGCCGATCCCCGGGAGGCCGAGATCGCCGAGCCGCTCTCCCCAGCCGGTCGCGGTCTCGCCGAGTCCCGAGACGGCCTCCCCGGCCGAGCCGAGCATCTCGTCGGCGCCACCGGCCAGCGCATCGACGTCGACGCCGGAGGCGAGGGCGTCGATGTCGATGCCCTGCGCCCAGGCGTCGAAGTCCACTCCGAGGCCTGCGGCCTGTTCCAGGAGGGGTGCCGCCACGGTGCTCAGGACGGCCCCGCCGGCCACCACACCCAACAGGCCGACCGCCGCACCGCCGGCGGCGACCGCCGCCCCACCCGCGCCGGCGCCCCGGACCCGGGAGAGGAGGCCGCGCAGACGGCCCGGCTGCATCGCCTCGGCGCGGCCCGCCGCGCGGGCGAGGTCACCCGCGGAGGAGGAGCGCGGTCGCTCCTCCGCCGGGAGCTCGGCCCGCATGCGGGCCTCGACCTGCTCCCGCTGCGACGGCGTGAGACGCGCGAAGGCCTCGCGATGGATCTGCTCGACGCGGTGCGGGTCCGCCGTCTGCAGAAGGTAGTCGTACCGGGCGATGGCCGCACGGTCCGCCGCGGAGGCGTCCGGCCGACCACCGGCACCGGGGGCAGGCGGCGGCGCGTACGAGGTCGACGGTCGTCCCGCGGCAGGGCCGCCGGCCGACGACGAGGCGGGAGACGGGGTGTCCGGGCGCGGCCCCTCGGTACCGGGACCACGGACGGCATCCACGGCGCCACGGATCATCCCGCTCCAATCCGTCGAAGAACGAGAGCCCTCCCCGCCCCTCGCGGCGGGGCTCGCGCCCTTCGCGTCGAGGGCGTCGGTGGCGAGGCGGATCAGGCGGGAGAGTTTCGACATGAGGGTCCGTTCGTGAGACGGGCCGCCGTTCTCCGCGACGTCGGTCGACGCAAGGTTCCGGGCAGCCCGCGATGCGGGTGCCAAGGTCTCCTCCACCCTCACGGGCCAGCGGGCCGGGGCACGATGACATGCCCGTCATGACGACGTCGCTGCAGACGGGAGTACTCCCCTTGCCCTCGACACGCTAGTGAGGCGGCCTATGGATCGGCTCCATGCTCCGGCCGGGGCGACCCGCGGAGGATGGCGGTCATCTCCTCGTACAGCGCCTCGAACGTCTCGCGGAGCTCCGCCGCACCGTCCGGACGACGTGCTGCCGGAACGGCCTCCGCCAAGGTCCCGAGTGCGAGCGTCGCCGCCGCTTCCCGGGCCACGGCCACGCCGAACGCATCGGACGGCCGCCCCCACGCCGCTGCGAGGAGGAGCTGGTCGCGCAGCACTCCCGCCACGCCGAGGAGTACAGCCGCCGCCCGGAGGTGACCGCGAGCGACCTCGGTGCCCAGAAGCCGGTCGTGCATCACCCGCGCGAACCGGCGGGCGTGCGGTGTCGGCACATCTCGGCGCGCGCGAAGACGCCAGCCGTCCGACGTACCCGGCACAGCCTCGTACGACAGCGGCTGCCCGTCTCGCAGATGCACCACAGGGATCAGCGGCGGTGCCTGGAGCGTGTCCCGTCGCCACCACTCCGCGGGAGCGACCTCGGCGGGCAGGAAGGCGGTGGCCGGAGCGTGCGCCCCCGGCTCGTCGCGTTGCACGAGATCGGCAGTGCTCGCGAGCAGGGCGAGTCCCCGCTCCTCCGCGAACCGCTGGAGCAGCACGCCCTCAGGAGGGTCGTCGCCCGCCGGGACGGAACGGGCGAACTCAGCCGCCTCGGGAGTCGGCAGCACCACGGCGATCGACGTCGGATCGGCTCCAGGCGGCACGAGCCACGGATGGCCGGCGAACGCCGCCACCCGGAGGGCGTGCGAGGCATAGCCGTCTCCGGGAGTGAAGAACCGCAGGGCGGCCCGGGGCCGCCCTCCCACGGCGTCGTGCACCTGCGCGACGAGGCTCGGGTGCGGGCGCACTGCGGCGTCCAGGACCATGTGGTGGGTCGCCCGCCGGGTCCATGGCTGCCACGCCTCGGTGAAGGCTCCGGCATCCGTCCCCACACCCGTTCGGCAGATGCGGACGAAAGCGCCGTCGAGTCGCTCCGCGAGCTGCTCTGCGCGACCTTCCTGGCCCGGAGTCGCCCGGATCGACACACTGACCGTCGGCGGCTCTCCCCCCTGCGCGCTCACCGGACCTCCTCCCAGCGTCGTCCGGGGTCGCGTGGTAGACGCCCCTCCCGAGCACTCTGCGAGCGTACAATGTGAGATGTTACGTCGCCAACTCGCGCTGCGCGCGGGAACGAAGAAGGCCCCGGCGCTCGTGCGCTCGGGGCCCTCCTCTCAGAACCGTGCGGTCACTTCACCGCGGCGGTCTCCACCGAGTCATCCGCCGACGCGGCCGGAGCCTTCTTGGCAGCGGGCTTCCTGGCCGCCGGCTTCTTGGCCGCGGGCTTCTTGATCTCCGCCGGTGTCTCCGCCGCCGGCGCAGCAGCCGGCTTCTCGGCAGCCGGCGCCTTCGCGGCCGGAGCGGCCGACGCGGGAGCCGCGTCCGCAGGTGCCGCGGGACGCGGGCGAGCGGCGAACTCCTCGAAGACGTACCGCGGGTTCTGCACCGTCTGCAGGTTCACGAGGTCGCGGCCCAGCCAGAGGTTGTTCCACCAGCCCCAGAGCACGCGCCACTTGCGCTCCCACGTCGGCATGGCGAGACCGTGGTAGCCACGGTGGGCGAGCCAGGCGATGAAGCCCTTCAGCGCGATCTTGCCGGACTGGAAGACGCCGTTGTACAGGCCGAGACCTGCGACCGCGCCGAGGTTCTTGTGGAAGTACTCCTTGGGCTCCTCGCCGCGGAGCACGGCGACGACGTTCTTGGCCAGGAGCTTCGCCTGACGAACGGCGTGCTGTGCGTTCGGGACGCAGAATCCGCCGACGCCGCCACCGGAGAGGTCGGGAACGGCCGAGACGTCGCCCGCGGCCCAGGCACCCTCGACGAACGCCTCGGGCGTGCCGACGCGGAGGTCGGCGCGGGTCTGGATGCGACCGCGCTCCTCCACCGGCAGATCACCGCCGCGCACGACGGTCGGGTTGGCCATGACACCAGCGGTCCACACGATGACGTCCGTCGGGATGACCTCGCCGGTGGAGAGCTCGACGTTGCCGTCGATGGCACCCGTGACCTGCGTGTCGAGGTGGACGTTGGCTCCGCGCTTGGCGAGGTCCTTCAGCACCCACTCGCTCGTCTTCAGCGAGACCTCGGGCATGATGCGGCCCATCGCCTCGATGAGGTGGAAGTGCGTGTCCTCGAAGCTCAGCTGCGGGTACTTGCTCACCAGCGAGGACGCGAGGGAGCGGAGCTCCGCGAAGACCTCGATGCCGGCAAAGCCGCCGCCGACGACGACGACGGTGAGCAGACGGTCGCGCTCGGGACCGGCGGGGAGGGACGCGGCCTTGTCGAAGTTCGACATGACCTTGTCACGGATCGCGACGGCCTCTTCGATGGTCTTGAGCCCGATGGCGTTGTCGGCGATGCCGGGGATCGGGAAGGTGCGCGAGACGGCGCCCGCGGTGACGACGATCTGGTCGTACGCGAACTCGTACGGCTCACCGACGGGCGGCGTGATGGTGGCGACCTTCTGCGCGTGGTTGATGTTGGTCACCTTGGCGGTGAGAACGTGGGTGCGCTTGAGGTGACGACGGTGCGCGACCACCGAGTGACGGGCCTCGATGGAGCCCGCGGCGACCTCGGGGAGGAACGGCTGGTACGTCATGTACGGCAGCGGGTCGACCATGGTCACGTCGGCCTCGCCCTTGCGCAGATGCTTCTCGAGCTTCCACGCGGTGTAGAAACCTGCGTACCCTCCGCCGACGATCAGGATCTTGGGCACAGTGCTGTTCTGAGGCACAGAAGAACTACTCCTCGGAGTCGGGATTGTGGCGTACGGGAACGCGCGCCGATCGGATGCGCCGGGCAGCTGCGGTGACGCCAAGCGCTACCAGGATACCAGGGACGGTGAGGGCGATGAGCGGCAGGGTACCGTAGCGCAGGGAATCGGCGCTGGGAAGCAGCGGTGAACCGGCCTCGGTCGGGGCGTCCGCGTCCGGCAGCGGTGGGATGTCCACCGGGCCAAGAGACGGTTCCGGCGTGGGCACACTGTCCGCACGGCGGAACAGCCGCACCCATTCCGCCAGATCTCCCATCGGGTTCTCGCTCACGGAGGGGATGTTCGCCGAGATCGCCGCGTCCGCGTCCACGAGCCCGAAGCCGTAGAGCGGATCTCGCGGCTTCTGTGCGTCGGCCACCGGCATGGCCGTCTTGATGATGCGGTTGATGACGTCGTTCGCCGAGATGTCGGGATGCGCCGAGCGGATCAGCGCCGCGACACCGGCCACGATCGGAGCCGCACCACTGGTTCCGCTCCACGAGACGACCTCGCCGTCCGCCGACACCCCGAGCAGCCCCTCACTCGGCGCCGAGATCCCGATGGTGATGCCCTGCGTCGATGCCTCGATGCTGGCCGTGCCGGTCTGGTCGACACCGCCGACCGTGAGCACGCCGGGAATTGTGGCGGGCGCTCCGATGATGTTCGTGCCGCTCCCCCGGTTGCCGGCGGCGACGACCACGACGACATCGTGCTCGAAGGCGTACAGGAACGCGTCGTCCCAGCTCTCGTCCCAGTCGAGGGTGTTCGTCGTGAACGACAGATTGATGATGTCGGCACCGTGATCGACCGCCCACCGGATGCCCTTGGCGACCTGCTCGGTGAACGGCACGGCTGCCGCGGCGCCGAAGCCCACCGAGACCGACAGCAGGTCGGCCTCCGGCGCGACGCCGATCATGCCCGTGCCGTCAGCCTTACCGCGCCCCGCCGCGAGGGAAGCCACCCAGGATCCGTGGTTGCCGTCCACAGCGCCCAGCGGCGTGCGACCGTCCGGGGTGCCGGCACCGGAGACGTCGGTCCCGCCGACCACCGCGTCCCCGAAGACCTCCGGGACCTTGCCGATACCGGTGTCGATGACGGCGATGGTGACGCCTTCTCCGCGCGTCGTCTGCCATGCATCCCTGATCCCTGCGCCATCCAGCCAGTACTCCGCCGCACGGACCGGGTCCGCGGGATCGTCGGCGACCGGCGGCGTCGGGGTCGGGGACGGGGTCGACCCGAGGAGCAGGACGGATGCCGCCACCGCCACGAGGGCGACGGCGCCGCGCAGCATCCGTCGCCGCGTCATGCCGAGCGTGCCGGATCGTCGCGGAGGGCGGCGCCGGGCTCCTCGCAACGGCAGACCTCGGGTGACCAGGAGCTGCGAGCGAGAGCGGCGTCGCCGATCGGGTTCACGCCGGCACCCGCCGCCAGGGCGTGCCCGGCGAGGGCGTGCAGGCACTTCACTCGCGTCGGCATGCCCCCAGCGGAGATCCCGTCGATCTCGGGCACCTCGCCGAACTGCGCCCGGTCCGCGAGGTAGGCCTCATGGGCGGACCGATAGGCTGCGGCCACCGTCTCGTCCTCGGCGAGCAGCGCCGCGAGCTCGGGCATGACCTGGGTGGCCTCGAGCGTCGACATCGCCGCGGTCGCCGCCGGATGCGTGAGGTAGTAGAACGTGGGGAACGGCGTCCCGTCCGGCAGCCGCGGAGTGGTGGCCACCACCGTGGGGTTGCCACAGCGGCAGCGCGCGGCGATGCCGACGACGCCGCGAGCGGGTCGTCCGAGCTGGGTCGAGACGACGGCGAGCTCGGCGGACGTGGGCGCGGGGAACGGCGGGGTGGTCACCCCACCAGCGTAGGGGAGCCGTCCGGGAGGATGCTCGGAACGAGCGTTCAGCCGGGGGCGGCGGCCGTGTCGCTCAAGCCTGCGGACACGAGGGTGCGCAGCAGCTGCGGCATCCAGTCGGCGGGCTTCTCCTCGAGGGTGTCGCTCACCGGCTCCTGCTCGCGCGGGAGGGTGGACGGATCGAGGTCGTTGTCGATCAGATACACGACCTCGCCCGGCTTCACGTAGTAGAGGCGCTCACGGGCCTGCGTGGTGATGTACGCAGGGTCTTCCCACCGTTCGCGCTCCGCGGTCAGCGCCGCGATCTCGTCCTCGCTCACCTGCACGGACTGCTCCAGCGCCGCGATCTTCTGCCGCTGGTCGATGAAGGTGCCGAGCGTGGGCACGAGCACCCAGGCCCCCAGCACGACGAGGGAGAGCATGATCACCGAGAAGGCGGAGAGCCGGATGCCCGATGCCCACTCGCGCACGTCCACGCGAGGGGCGGCCGTCGCGCCACCCCGCGGCTGCCGCGATGTCGACGCGGCGCGGCCCGGCGCGGCGGACGCGGGAGACGACGAAGGAGGAGCCGGTCGTCGTGCCACGGCTCCTCCTTCGTCTCTGTCGCCGCCGGGCGGCGCGGTCATGCCGCGGATGCGGCGTCGTTGCTGTCGCGGGCGCTCAGCCCTGGTAGCGCGGGAAGGCGGAACGGCCGGCGAAGACCGCCGCCTCGCCCAGCTCCTCCTCGATGCGCAGCAGCTGGTTGTACTTCGCGACGCGCTCGCTGCGCGCCGGGGCACCCGCCTTGATCTGGCCGGCGTTCGTGGCGACCACGAGGTCGGCGATCGTCGTGTCCTCGGTCTCACCCGAACGGTGCGAGAGCATCGCCGTGTAGCCCGAGCGCTGCGCGAGGCTGACGGCGTCGAACGTCTCGGTGAGCGTGCCGATCTGGTTGACCTTCACGAGCAGCGAGTTGGCGACGCCGCGCGTGATGCCGTCCGCCAGCCGCTGCGGGTTGGTGACGAACAGGTCGTCGCCGACCAGCTGCACCTTCGAGCCCAGAGCCTCGGTGAGGTGCTTCCAGTTGTCCCAGTCGTCCTCGGCGAGCGCGTCCTCGATCGTGACGATCGGGAAGTCGTTGACGAGCCCGACGTAGTACTCGGTGAGCGCCTCGGCGTCCCAGTCCTTGTTGTCGAGGCGGTAGACGCCGTCGTTGAAGAACTCGGTGGCGGCGACGTCGAGGCCGAGGGCGATGTCGGTGCCCGGCGTGAATCCGGCCTTCTCGATCGCCTTCACCAGGAAGTCGAGGCCCTCGCGGTTGCTGGGCAGGTCGGGAGCGAAGCCGCCCTCGTCGCCGAGGCCGGTCGCGTAGCCCGCGGCCTTCAGCTCAGCGCGCAGCACGTGGTAGGTCTCCACGCCCCAGCGCAGCGACTCGGAGTAGCTCTCCGCGCCGATCGGTGCGAGGAAGAACTCCTGCATGTCGATGCCGTTGTCGGCGTGCTCTCCGCCGTTGATGACGTTGAACAGCGGCACCGGCAGCACGTGCGCGTTCGGGCCGCCGAGGTAGCGGAACAGCGGGAGATCGGCGGAGTCGGCGGCGGCCTTGGCGACCGCGAGGCTCACGCCGAGGATGGCGTTGGCGCCGACGCGCTTCTTGTTGTCGGTGCCGTCGACCTCGATGAGGATCTCGTCGACGATGCGCTGCTCGCTCGCGTCCACGCCCTCGATGGCCGGGCCGAGCTCGTCGATGACGGCCTCGACGGCCTTGAGCACGCCCTTGCCGCCGTAACGGCTCTTGTCGCCGTCGCGCAGCTCGTACGCCTCGAAGGCGCCGGTCGAGGCACCGGAGGGGACGGCGGCGCGCTGCACGATGCCGTCGTCGAGGAGCACCTCCACCTCGACGGTCGGGTTTCCGCGCGAGTCGAGAATCTCGCGTGCGCCTACAGCCTCGATCAGTGCCACTGATGTGCTCCTTGCTCAGGATGGAAGGGTGTGTGGAGCGTCGTCGGTCCGCGCCCAGTCTATCCCTGGCGGGGCGGGGCGCCGGAGTCAGACGACGAGGGCGAGCGCGACGCCGTCCCATCCCTTGACACCGACGGTCTGCAACGCCGTGGCGTCGAAGCGCGGGTCCTCCCCCAGCATGCGCAGCCCCGCGCGCGTGCCGTTCACCTTCGGGTCCGTCGAGTCGTCGCGGACGATCTCGCCGTCGCGGCCGATGTTGTCGAGCACGACCACGGTGCCGGGGTGACCGAGCTTCGCGGCCCAGTCCAGGTACACGGTGTTGGACTCCTTGTCGGCGTCGATGAAGACGAGGTCGAAGCCGCCGACGAGCGTCGGGAGCACATCGGCTCCTCGGCCGACGCGGATGTCGACCCGGTCCCCCACCCCGGCGGCGTCGATGCTCGCACGGGCGACGGCGGCGTTGTCGGCCTCCGCCTCGATCGTCACCACCTGCCCGTCGGGACCGACGGCGCGCGCCATCCAGATCGTCGAGTAGCCGCCGAGGGTGCCGATCTCCAGCACGCGGCGCGCGCCGCTCATCCGCACGAGGAGGTTCAGCAGCTTCCCCGCGACCGGGGCGACCTCGATCTCGGGCAGCCCCGCCGCCCGCTGCGCTTCCAGCGCGTGCTCCAGAGCCGGATCCGTGCCCGCGAGCATGTCGGCGAGGAAGGTGTCGGCGCGGGCCCAGGCGGCGGGAGTGGATTCCATGTGCTCAGCCAACCCCCGGCTCCGGCCGGGCGTCAAGCGTCGGCGGTGTCGGCGGGGTGCGCGGCGCGGCGAGCTCCGGCTGCTGGCGGAACTGCCCGGTGAGGGTGAGGACGAGGACCACGACGGCGGCGACGATCCAGCCGGCGACGCCGAGCGGTCCGGCGAGGGCGAGGTCGGGCTGCATGGCGGCGACGACCAGGACCAGGCCCGCGGCGGCGTTGAGGGCCCCGTGCGCGACGACCGCCGGCCAGAGCGAGCCGGAGCGCAGCCGCAGCCAGCCGAACAGCACCCCCCACGCCACGCAGCCGCCGATCATGAACAGCACGCCGGTGACATCCGTCCGGCCGAAGTTGTAGCCGAGGAGGATGACGGGGCTGTGCCACAGTCCCCAGATCGCCCCGCTGAGCAGGAGCGCCGGCCAGGTGCCGAGCGGACGCAGCGCCGGGAGCAGCCAGCCGCGCCAGCCGAGCTCCTCGCCGAAGGCGAGCACGCTGTTCACCAGCGCCCCGACCGGGATCGCGGCGAGCTGTGCGAACACGACCACGCCGACCGGCGGTACCGGCGTCCCCGGGGGAAGCGCCTGGGCGAGCTGATCCGCGAAGGCCGAGAAGGTGAGGTCGAGCCGCACCCACCCGAAAGCGGCCGCGAGGAGGACGCCGAGGGCGACGAGCACCGGCGGCACGAGCCAGGCCGCGATCAGCAGCCCGACGACGCGCTTCGCGGGCCGCGGCGGCCACAGCCCGAGGAACCGCGCCCGGCTGCCCTTCTCCGGTACGCCCGTGGTGAGCGTGACGACGAGCACCGCGGCTGCGGGCGTGAACATCATCACCGGGAGGAGCGCTCCCGCGAAGGGTTCGGCGAGGCCGTCGCCGAGCCACAGGGGCAGGCAGACGAGGGCCGCGAGCCCGCAGGCCGTGAGGGTGAAGATGAGGACCGCGCGCCAGGGCACGCGGGTCGGCGTCAGAGCGCTCATCGTGCCGTCCTCTCCGTTCCTCCGGAGGGCGCCGACCCCGCGGATCGGTCCACGTAGGCCTGCAGGAGCGCTGCTGCTTCCTCCGCCCCGTCGATCGTGATGACGAACGGTCCGTGGTCGCGGCGATGCACCTCGATCGCCGGACCCTGCCGCATCACGATCCCGCTGCGGCCGTCCGGAGCGAGACGCCACCCCCAGCCGCCGAACTCCCCGAAGGGCGAGATGCGCACGGCCCTGGCCGACTCGATCTCCGCCACCGGGATGGTCTTCCGCGGCCACCCGATCACGGCACGGGCGTCGATGCCGTCCGGCGTGACGCGCACCCGGAACGAGGCGGTCGCCGCCAGCGCGAACCCGACGACGAGGGCGACCAGGCCCGAGACCCAGGCCAGCGGGGTGCCCGTGACGAGCATCGTCACGGCGAGCGCCACGAGCCCGAGCAGCACGAGCAGGAGGAAGACGAGCGCGCCGGTGGGCATGGTCGTCGTGCCCACCCAGACGACCCGCTCGCCCTGACCGACCCGCACGTCGTGGCGCGGCTCGAGAGCGGCACCGGGCACCGACTGCACGCGCGGCTGCACGAACCACGCCATCGCGCCCACCCCCAGGAGAGCCGCGAAGGCCAGCGCCATCACCCCCGCGATGCCCGGGACCTCACCGGAGGGCGGGAGGTCGCGCTGGATCGCGAGGGAACCCAGGCAGATCACGCCCGCGAACGCCGACATGCCGGCCGCCGTCGCTCCGAGGAGACGGGCGGTCGCGCCCCAGTGCGCCCCGACGGCGATCACCGTGGTGACGGCCAGGAGCACCGGGATACCGAGACCGACGCCGAGGAGCGCCCAGAGGTACGTGGCGGCCGGGCCGAACCCGTCGGCCCCGTCGACGCCCCAGTGGATCGCGACGTCGGCAGGGAACGACGGGAGCCAGGCCGTGAGCACGAGAGCGGAGATCGCGACGATGAGCACCGGGAGGACGAGCGCCACGAGGACGAAGGCCCGTCGTGCGCGGCGCAGGGTGGCCGGCGGGGTGCGGGTGGGGTCAGGCGTCGTCATGGGAGGCCTCCTGGGGAGTCGCGGCGGGAGTGGGAGGTTCGGCTTCTGCGCGGTGCGTGCGGACGATCCCGGCGAGGGTCTCGGCGGAGACGCCCAAAGCGGCGGCCCGCCGGATCAGCCCGTCGATCTCGTGCGCGAGCTCGGCGAGCGGCGCGGCGGAGGCGGCGACCACGGCGCCCCTTCCCCGTCGGAGGTCGACCAGGCCCTCGTCGCGGAGGCGCTGGTAGGCGTGCAGCACGGTGTGCTGATTGATGTCGAGCGCGGCGGCCACGTCGCGGGCGGCCGGCAGACGGTCGCCCGGCGCGAGGGCTCCGTAAAGGATGTGGGCGCGCACCGAGGCGGCGACCTGGTCGTAGAGCGCGTGCGGGCTGTCGACATCGACGCGGATGAGCATGACGCCTCCCTTCCCCAGTTATTCTAGGTGAACTAGAACAACTGTGCCAACCCTCCAGACGTCTTCGCGGGGACTCGGCGCATCCTCCACACTGACCTCATGCGCATCACGCCCCGACGCCTCGCCCTCGGCATGAGCCTCTGGATCCCCAACCTGTGCAGCGGCATCCGCGTCCGCCGGTTCAGCGACGACTGGACCCACGCGACCGTGGAGCTGCATGTGAACCTCCTCACCCGCAACTACGTCAAGACGGCGTTCGGGGGGTCGATGTCGGCGATGACCGACCCGTACTTCTTCATGCTCGTCATGCACCAGCTCGGGCGGGACTACGTCGTGTGGGACACCCGTGGCGAGATCGAGTTCCTCAAGCCGGGTCGCGGGGTGCTGACCGCGGAGTTCGAGGTGACGCGGGAGAAGGCGGAGGAGCTCCGGCAGCGCGCCCACGGCGGCGCGAAGGTGCTGGAGTGGTTCGAGACCGTCATCACCGATCGTGACGGGGACGTCGTGGCGAAGGTGCGCCGCGAGGTCTACATCCGTGAGAAGAAGCGCGTCACCGCGTCCCGCGGCTGACGCGTCACCGGCCGTTCACCCCGGCGTGCGACGATGACCGGATGCCCCTCGCCCGCCGCCTGACGCTGCCGGATGCCGTCGCCATCGGCCTCGGATCGATGATCGGCGCCGGCGTGTTCGCGGTCTGGGGTCCGGCCGTCGACGTCGCCGGGAACGCGACGCTCGTCGCCCTCGTCATCGCCGCCGCGGTCGCCTACGCCAACGCCACCGCCTCCGCACAGCTCGCGGCCGTCCACCCCGTCGCCGGTGGCACGTACGCCTATGCGCGAGCGGAGATCGGACCGTGGTGGGGCTTCGTCGCCGGCTGGAGCTTCGTGATCGGCAAGATCGCGAGCTGCGCCGCCATGGCCATGACCTTCGCCGCCTACGCCGCTCCCGCGGGGTGGCAGACCCCGGTCGCCGTGATCGCCGTCGCCGCGCTCGCGGTCGTGAACTGCCTGGGTGTGACACGGACGGCGCTGGCGACCCGGATCCTCGTGACCTGCTCGCTGCTCGGCCTCTCGGTCGTGGTCGCGGTCGGCCTCGGCGCCGCGCCGACCGCCTCCCCCGCGCCCCTCCCCGACACGACCGTGTACGGCGTGCTCCAGGGCGCCGGACTGCTGTTCTTCGCCTTCGCCGGCTACGCCCGGATCGCGACCATGGGCGAGGAGGTGGTGGACCCCGCGCGCACGATCCCGCGCGCCATCGTGCTCGCCCTCGGCGGTGCCGTCGTCGTCTACGCGCTCGTCGGCGTCGTCGTGCTCCTCGTGCTCGGCGGCGCCGTCAGCGGAGCGGCCGCGCCCCTGGCCGACGTCCTCACCGCCGCCGGCTGGTCCGCGTTCGCCCCCGTCGTGCGGATCGCCGCGGCCGCCGCGTCCCTCGGCGCACTGCTCGCCCTGCTCACCGGCATCGGGCGCACGACCCTCGCCATGGCGCGAGAGAGCGATCTCCCACGGTTCCTCGCGCGAATCGACGAGCGCCATCAGGTGCCGCGCCGCGCCGAGATCGCCCTCGCGGTCATCGTGATCGCACTCGTGCTCGTCGGGGATCTCCGAGAGGTGATCGGGTTCTCGTCCTTCGGCGTGCTGCTGTACTACCTCATCGCGAACGCCGCCGCCTTCCGCCAGCGCGGCGCGGCCCGACGATACCCCCGGGCACTGCAGGTGGGCGGCGCCCTCGGCTGTCTCGTGCTCGTGAGCACCCTTCCCGCCCTCGCCTCGCTGGTCGGCATGGGCGTCGTGCTGCTCGGGGTCGCCGGTCGGGCGCTGCGGATACGACGGCAGCAGCAGCGCGCCTGATCGCCTCAGCCGGAGACCCTGGTGCGATAGTCCCGCGGCGGCAGACCGAGGACGGCCGCGAAATCGCGCGTGAGATGGGCGTGGTCGGCGTACCCCAACGCGGCGGCGAGCGCCGTCAGGTCCGTCTCCGGCTCCTCGCGGAGGCGCTGCGCCGCCTCCTGCAGCCGGCGGCGGCGGATGATGGCGCCCGGCGAGAGCCCGACGGTGCGGTGCGTGAGCCGCTGCAGCGTGCGCACCGAGAGCGCGAGTCGGGTCGCCGCCTCCTCCGGCGTCAGCGCCGCCCGCTCCCCCAGGAGGACGTCGAGCATCACGTTCGCCTGCCGCCCCGCCGCGCTCACCGGTCCGACCCGCTGCGACAGCCACGCGGCGAAGACCGCGACGGCGCGCTCCCGTCGCCCGTCTGCGCGCCGCATCGCCGTCGTCACCGCCGCGTGCAGATCGGGGGCGTCGAAGGAGCGCTCCGCGTCGACGAGCTGCGCTGCGGCGTCGGTGAGCGCGGGGACGGCGGCAGGGCGCAGCAGCGCGCCGACGGCCCAGCCCGCACCCCGCAGCTCCCTCGTCGACGCGCGGGTCGTGGCGCCCGAGATCGACACGCCCTCCGGGGCGACGACGAGGTTGACGGCCGGATACGAGACGATCTCCTGCCGCGACACCTCGCCCTCCGGAAGGCTCCACTCCGGGATCCAGAACCAGGAGACGAGCGCGGCGGCCTCTGCGGGCGGGGGCAGCCGATGGAACGAGGGCAGCCGCGCGGGATAGAGCACTCCGCGCGTCCGGTCGACCATGGCCCCAGCGTAGGACGCGCCACCGACGCCACGGCCCCGAGGGCGTGTCGCGGATCTTCAAGCGCCGGGCGCCCTCCCCCGTCTACCGTGGCCGCATGACCGAACAGACACCTCCGGCCGGCGTGACCGGCGCGCACACGACCGACGGCCGCCCGCACAGCGCGACCTCGCTCACCCCCTTCCTCGCGATCCCCGACGCCGCCCGTGCCGTCGAGTTCTACCGGGACGTCTTCGGCGCCCGCGGGGTCGACGTCACGGAGTTCGGCGGTGTCGTCGCGCATGCCGACCTCGACTTCGGACTCGGACGGCTCCAGCTCGGCGAGCCCAGCCCCGAGTATCACCTCGTGCCCGCGCCTTCCGGCGACGACGACTGCTACTCGATGGGCCTGTACGTGCCCGACGTGGACGCCGTGGTCGCGCGCGCCGTCGCGGCGGGGGCGACCGTTCGCGAGGCGCCGTCCGTGTTCGTCTCCGGCGACCGCTACGCCAGCATCCGCGACCCGTTCGGCGTGCGGTGGTCGATCATGACCCGCGTGGAGGATCTCTCCGACGAGGAGAGCGCACGACGGGTCGCGGAGTGGGCGGCCTCGTTCAGCGCGGCGCCGGAGAACGCCGAGAGCTGAGCGCGACCAGGGCGGCCCGCTCGACGGCCGGCAGCAGCGCCTCCGCGGTGCGGCGGTAGCCGAGGGCGCTCGGATGGAAGCGGTCGAGGCTGAACATCTCCTCCGGCTCGTCGAAGAACATCGGGCCGACAGCCCGCCGCAGGTCCACCGTCTCCGCTCCTTCGCGGTCCGCGGCCTCCGCCTGCACCTCGGCCAGCCGTCGCGACAGACCGGAGGCGATGCGGCGCAGGGGCTGCGGCACCGCGCGCAGGGCGCCGAGGTCGGGGCAGGTGCCGACGACGACGCGGGCACCGCGAGCCTGCAGGCGGACGATGGCCTCGCGCAGGTGGCGGGCCGACTCCGCTGCCGGAAGGCGGTGGGTGACGTCGTTGCCGCCGACCACGACCACGGCGACGTCCGGGCGATAGTCCGCGGGGAGGCGGGAGAGCTGCCCGGCGAGATCCCGCGACTCCGCGCCCACGACCGCGGCGGTGCGCAGCCGCACCGGACGCCCGAGTCGGCGGGCCGTCGCCTTCGCGAGCCGCGCCCCGAGGGTCTCCTTCCGCCGTGCCGCTCCCAGGCCGGCAGCGAGGGAGTCGCCCAGGAGCAGGAGGTCGAGCGGTTCGCCCTCGAGCCCCGGGCGCCAGACGCGATCCGCGTCGAGCGACTGCTCCCCCAGCGGCTTCCCGATGCGCCGCCGCGCGACGGCGGCCTGCCGGTCGAGCACCGCGCGGGCGCCCACGACGAGCGCGGCGGCGAGCGCGACCAGGGTCAGCAGGGGCAGACGACGCACGGCGCGATTCCAGCCGACCGCCGTGAACGTCCGGTGAACGCCCCGTCCCGATGGAGCGACTCAGGCCAGCGTCTTGACCTCGAGCTCGTCGTCGCCGGCCCGCACGCTCGCGAAGTGGGTGTAGCCGTCCGCGGCAGAGCGCTCCAGCAGCGCCTTGAGGTTCTTCGTGCGCTGTTCGAGGCGGACCCGCGCCCCCTTCGCGACGAGGGCCGTCTTGTGCGCCACGAGCTCCGCGACGGGGACGGCCGCGTCGTGGACGAGCACGATCGCCTGCGCCGCGGTGGCCGGGTCCGTCGAGACGAGGTCGACCAGGCGCTCGAACCCGAGGGAGAAGCCCACCGCCGGCACGTCCTGCTGGAGGAACCGGCCGATCATGCCGTCGTACCGTCCTCCGCCACCGAGCGAATACGTCACCGACGGGTGCGCGAGCTCGAAGATCGTCCCCGTGTAATACCCCATGCCGCGCACGAGGAACGGGTCGAACACGAGCGGGGTGTCGTCCTGCCCGCGGCCCGCCGCGACCGCCTCGCCGATGCCGACGAGGTGGGCGACGAGCTCGTCGGGTGCGTCGTCCGGGAGCGCCTTGCGGATCTGGCGGTCGCCGAACGGGTGGTACTCGAGGGTCTGCGGGCGACCGAGGAAGGCCTGGAACGCGTCGACCGCGGTCGTCGTGGCCCCGCGCTCGCGGAGCTCGGCGGCCACGCCCTCGGGCCCGATCTTGTCGAGCTTGTCGATCGTGATCAGCACCTGCGGGCGCTCATCCTCGGTGAACCCGAAGTGCCCCAGCATCCACTCCAGCACGCGGCGGTCGTTGATCCGCACGCTCGCGCCCTCCAGCCCCAGGGCGTCGACGGCGTCGAGCGAGGCGGCCAGCAGCTCGGCCTCGGCGCGAGCGGACGCGTCGCCGATGATGTCGATGTCGCACTGGACGAACTGGCGGTAGCGCCCCTTCTGCGGACGCTCGGCCCGCCAGACGGGACCGATCTGGATGGACCGGAAGACGCCGGGGAGCTGTCCCCGGTTGCTCGCGTAGAAGCGGGCGAGAGGCACCGTCAGGTCGTAGCGCAGGCCGAGGTCGGAGAGCTCCGCGGGATCGTCGGCGGCGGCGCGGACGGCCTCCGCATCCAGGCCGCGGCGCAGGATGTTGAACGACAGCTTCTCGTTGTCGCCGCCGATGCCGGCATGCAGCCGGTCGTACTCCTCGACCACGGGGGTCTCGATCTCGTCGAATCCGTGCGCGCGATAGCGGTCGCGGATGACGGAGAGCACCCGCTCACGGCGGGCCTTGTCGGCGGGGAGGAAGTCGCGCATGCCGCGCGGCGCGTTCACGGTAGCCACCCGTCCATCTTCCCAGGTCGACGGCGGTGCCCGTGTCGTATCAACCGGCCTCGGCGGCGCGGACCTCGTCCTCCAGGCGCGTCAGCCGTTCCCGGAGGGCGCGCTCCGCGTCCCAGCCCTCGGCCCGAGCGGTGTCCACGAGGGCGAGGAGGGCATCGCCGAGCTCCTCCTCCGACGACGGGCGCAGGGCGGACGGCGGCGCGGGCACCACGCCGACACCGGCGGCACGACCCGACATCTTCTGCGCACGCGCGAGGGCGGGCATCGCGCGCGGGATCCCGTCGAGCACGCTGCGGCGGGTGCGCTTCTCCGCCGCCTTCGCCGCGTTCCAGTGCACGAGCACCTCCTCCGGCGTCTCCGCGACCTCGTCGCCGAACACGTGCGGATGCCGCCGCACCATCTTCTCGGTGAGCGTGCGGGCGACGTCGTCGATGTCGAACGGGTCATCCGGATCCTGTGCCGCGATGGCGGCATGGAACAGCACCTGCCACAGCAGATCGCCCAGCTCCTCGCGGAGGTCGGCGCGCGAGCCGTCCTCGACCGCGTCGATCACCTCGTGCGACTCCTCGACGAGGTACGGCACGAGATCACGGTGAGTGATGCGTTGCG
The DNA here is from genome assembly GCF_002478345.1 of Microbacterium sp. UBA7513. Lineage (NCBI taxonomy): Bacteria > Bacillati > Actinomycetota > Actinomycetes > Micrococcales > Microbacteriaceae > Microbacterium > Microbacterium sp. UBA7513. The sequence goes on along the minus strand of NZ_DLNJ01000017.1, from coordinate 54,255 downwards.
ACCACACGCACCGCTCCCGCACCGCACGCATGGTCTCCGCGGCCGCGCGCAGCGGATCGGCGATGTCCTCGGGGCGCTGGTGATCGCTGGTCATGCTTCCTCCGGACTCCGGCTCAGGCGGGGATGGGCGCAGCGCGACGGTACCACCGGGCGCGCAGGGTGACGACGATGCCGGAGAGGATCAGTGCGAGGAGCGAGCCCACGAGGACGCCGAGGATCGCCTGGTCGCGGATGACCGCGTCGCCCTCGAAAGCGAGGTTGGCGAGCAGGAGCGAGACGGTGAATCCGATGCCGCCCAGGGCGCCGGCGGCGAGGAGGTCCGCGAAGGGCAGGGCCGGGTCGGCTCCCTTCGGACGGATGCGCATGGCGAGCCAGCCGAACAGGGAGATACCGACGATCTTCCCCACCGGCAGGGCCACCACGATCGCCCAGAACGCCGGGGAGAGGGCCGTCGGCGAGACGGCGGGGATGACGACGAAGGCTGCCACGAAGGCGAAGAGCGGCAGGATCGCGCCGTTCACGGTCGGCTCCAGCGCATGCCGGGTGCGTCCGGCGGGTATCGGCGCCATGACGAGGCCGAGCATCACGCCGGCGATGGTCGCGTGGATGCCGGACGAGGCGACGAGGCCCCACGTGACGACGCCGACGACGGCCATCGCGACCGCGACGAGCGTGTGTCCGGTGGCGTGCAGCAGGCGGCTCAGCAGCCAGAACACCGCCACCCCGACGATCGCGAGCCCGAACAGGAGCCACTGCACGTCGTGCGCGAAGAGCACCGCGATGAAGATGATGCCGATGATGTCGTCGAGGATCGCGAGGGCCAGCAGGAACACCCGCACCCGGGACGGGAGTCCTCGTCCGAACATCGCCAGCACGCCGAGCGCGAAGGCGATGTCGGTGGCGGTCGGGATCGGCCAGCCGGACGCCGTCTCCGGCCCTCCCGCGATCAGCAGGTACACGAGGATCGGCACGAGCACGCCGCCGGTCGCCGCGATGGCCGGCTGCACGGCCTTCCGCGGGGAGTCGAGCTCGCCGTGGGTGAGCTCGTGCCGCAGCTCGATCGCCACGACGAGGAAGAAGATCGCGAGCAGGCCGTCCGACACCCAGTGCGCGATCGAGAGGTCCAGCGCCGTCCCCGGGACCGCGAGATGCGTCTCCAGCAGTCCGGCGATCGCGTCGTGCGTGGGCAGGTTCGCGAAGAGGAGGCCGAGACCGGCGGCCACGAGCAGGAGGACGGCGGGGAACTGCTGCCCGCGGAGGGGGTTCGCTGTGATGCGCATCCCGTCCATCGTAGGCCGGGATGTCACACGGTCGTCATGCGTGCGGGACACCCCGATCCACCCGGCTACTCTCGGAGGGTGACCCCCGATTCCCCCGCTTTCTCCGAGCCGACGCCCACCGAGGCCATCCGCGTGATCGGTCGTTTCGAAGCCGGTCGCGGCATCCCCGATGCCATGCGCTCCGACGTGCGGATGCTGGGCCAGCTCCTCGGCCAGGTGCTCCGCGAAGCCGGCGGCGACGACCTCTTCGAGGACGTCGAGCGCCTGCGCCTCGCGACCATCCAGGCCTACGAGGACCACAGCTCCGACGCGTTCGACCGCGCCGCGGCGATCGCCGACTCCTTCACGATCGCCCGCGCCGACGAGGTCGCCCGGGCGTTCACCTGCTACTTCCACCTCGTGAACCTCGCCGAGGAGCACCAGCGCGTGCGCGTGCTCCGGGAGCGGGCGGGGCAGGCCCCTTCGACAGGCTCAGGGGCCCAGGCGACGGACACGGTCGCAGGGGCGTACGCCCGGCTGCGCGAGGAGGTCGGCGACGACGAGGCCCGTCGTCGTCTGGACGGCCTGCGCTTCCACCCCGTCTTCACGGCCCACCCGACCGAGGCCCGCCGCCGTGCGGTCTCGTCGAGCATCCGCCGGCTCTCCGAGCTGCTCACCCAGCACGACGCGGCCAGCGCAGGCGGCTCCGAGGAGCACCGCGCCCGCCGCCGGATGCTCGAGGAGATCGACACCCTGTGGCGCACGGCGCCGCTGCGCGCGCAGAAGCCCTCCCCGACCGACGAGGTCCGCACCGTCATGGGCGTCTTCGACGAGACGCTGTTCACCACCGTCCCCCACGTCTACCGCCGGATCGACGACGCCCTCCGCGGCGAGGAGTCCGGCGCCAGCGCCCCGGTCGTCCCGGCGTTCGTGCGGATCGGCTCCTGGGTCGGCGGCGACCGCGACGGCAACCCGTTCGTCACCGCCGCGGTCACCCGCGAGGCGTCGCAGATCGCCTCCGACCACGTGCTCCGCGGCCTCGAGCGGGCGCTCGACCGGATCGGCCGCACCCTCACGCTCGCCGCGGACGACACGCCGCCCAGCGCCGAGGTCACCGCGCTCTGGGAGCGTTTCGCCGCTACGGAGCCGACGGCCGCCGACGAGCTCGCGGCCCGCTCCCCTGACGAGCCGCACCGCCGGGTCGTCCTCGTCATGGCCCGCCGCGTGGCGGCCACGCGCCGCGGAGACGAGGAGGGGTACACGGGCCCGGAGGAGCTGCTCGCGGAGCTGCGCGCCGTGCAGTCCTCCCTCGTCGCCGCCGGAGCCCGCCGTCACGCGTTCGGCGGCGTGCAGCATCTGATCTGGCAGGTCGAGACCTACGGCTTCCACCTCACGGAGCTCGAGGTCCGTCAGCACTCCCAGGTGCACGCGAAGGCCCTGGCCGAGCTCGAGGCCGGCGGTCCGATCAGCACGCAGACCGAGGAGGTGCTGGAGGTGTTCCGCGCGATCGCGGACATCCAGCGCGACCGCGGTCTCCGCGCCGCGGGTCGCTACGTCGTCTCCTTCACGCAGGCGGCCTCCGACCTCGCGAACGTGTACGAGCTGGCCCGTCATGCGCTCGGCGACGACGCCCCGGTGCTCGACGTCGTGCCCCTGTTCGAGACCTTCGCCGACCTCCAGGCCGCCCCGGGGATCCTCGCCGAGGCCGTGACCTTCCCGGAGTTCCGCGAGCGGATGGCCGCGACCGGCAACCGACTGGAGGTCATGCTCGGCTACTCCGACTCCTCCAAGGACGTCGGGCCCGTCGCCGCGAACCTCGCGCTGTACACGGCGCAGGAGAAGATCGCCCGCTGGGCGCAGGAGTCCGGCATCGAGCTGACCCTCTTCCACGGCCGCGGCGGTGCGCTCGGCCGTGGCGGCGGCCCCGCCAACTCCGCGATCCTCGCGCAGCCCCCGCACTCCGTCGACGGTCGGTTCAAGCTCACCGAGCAGGGCGAGGTCATCTTCGCCCGCTACGGCGAGCCCGCGATCGCGATGCGGCACATCGACCAGGTCGCCGCCGCGACGCTGCTGGCCTCCTCCCCCACGGTCGAGGAGCGCACGAGCCGCGCGGCCACCCGCTACGCCGACGTCGCCGCGACCATGGACGCCGCCTCCCGCGAGCGGTTCTTCGCGCTCGTCAAGGCCGAGGGCTTCGCCCCGTGGTTCGCCACCGTGACCCCGATGGAGGAGATCGGCCTGCTCGCGCTCGGCTCGCGTCCCGCCCGCCGCGGCCTCTCGGTGGAGTCGCTGGAAGACCTCAGGGCCATCCCCTGGGTGTTCGCCTGGACGCAGGCCCGCATCAACCTCGCCGGCTGGTTCGGCCTCGGCACCGCGCTCGAGGCCGTCGGCGACGAGGAACTGCTCACGGAGGCCTACCGCGAGTGGCCGCTGCTGCGCACGATGGTCGACAACGTCGCGATGAGCCTCGCCAAGACCGACGAGCGCATCGCCCGGCAGTACCTCGCCCTCGGCGACCGCGACGACCTCGCTGCCCTGGTGCTCGACGAGCTCGCGCTCACGCGGCGCTGGGTCATCCGTCTCACCGGAGGCGAGGGCCTGCTGGAGAACAAGCCCGTGCTGCAGCGCGCCGTGCAGCTGCGCAGCCCGTACGTCGACGCCCTCTCGCTCCTGCAGCTGCGGGCGCTCCGCGCGCTCCGGTCGGCACCGGAGCAGCCGGAGGGCTCGGGAGCCGACGCCGAACAGCAGCGCCTGCTCCTCCTCTCCGTTAGCGGGGTCGCCGCCGGCCTGCAGAACACCGGGTGACCCCGGCCGCTCCACCGTGTGCGCGGAGGCCCTCGTCGCCGACGCTAGAGTGAAACCTCCGCCTCACCCGGCTCTGCTTTCGCGCGCGACACGATCGCCCGCACCCCATCCCCCATCAGAAAGCCCTCCCGCGTGACCGTCACCACCCCCACCGACTTCCACCCGCTCGCCGACTCCGTGCAGCCCGTCTTCGACACGGTGCTGGCCCGCAGCCCGCACGAGCCGGAGTTCCACCAGGCTGTCCACGAGGTGCTGCACTCCATCGCCCCGGTGCTGGAGCGCCACCCGGAATACGTGGACGGCGGGATCCTGGAGCGCCTGGTCGAGCCGGAACGGCAGATCATGTTCCGCGTGCCGTGGGTCGACGACGCCGGGAAGCTGCAGGTCAACCGCGGCTACCGCATCCAGTTCTCCTCCGTGCTCGGTCCCTACAAGGGCGGCCTGCGGTTCCACCCCTCGGTCAACCTGTCGATCATCAAGTTCCTCGGGTTCGAGCAGATCTTCAAGAACGCCCTCACCGGTCAGGGCATCGGCGGCGGCAAGGGCGGCTCCGACTTCGACCCGCACGGCAAGTCCGACGCCGAGGTCATGCGGTTCTGCCAGTCGTTCATGAACGAGCTCTACCGGCACCTCGGCGAGCACACCGACGTCCCCGCGGGCGACATCGGCGTCGGCGGCCGCGAGATCGGCTACCTGTTCGGCCAGTACCGCAAGGTCACCAACCGGCACGAGTCCGGCATGTTCACGGGCAAGGGCACCGGCTGGGGCGGCGCCGAGGTGCGGACCGAGGCCACCGGCTACGGCGCCGTGTTCTTCGCGCAGGAGATGCTCGGCGTGCACGGCGACTCCCTCGACGGCAAGCGCGTCGGCATCTCGGGCTCCGGCAACGTGGCGATCTACGCGATCCAGAAGGCCGCCCAGCTCGGCGCGACCGCGGTGACGGCGTCCGACTCCTCCGGCTACGTCGTCGACGACGCGGGCATCGACCTCGACCTGCTGCGTCAGCTCAAGGAGGTCGAGCGCGCCCGCATCGTCGAGTACGCGAACCGCCGCCCGAGCGCCCGGTTCGTGGAGAGCGGCAGCGTGTGGGAGGTGCCCGTCGACATCGCGGTGCCCTCCGCTACCCAGAACGAGGTCAGCCTCGCCGATGCGGAGGCCCTGATCGCGAACGGCGTGCGTGCCGTGTCCGAGGGTGCCAACATGCCGTGCGTCCCCGAGGCCGTCGAGGCCTTCCAGAAGGCCGGAGTGCTGTTCGCCCCTGGCAAGGCCGCGAACGCCGGCGGTGTCGCGACCTCGGCCCTGGAGATGAGCCAGAACGCGTCGCGGCAGCGCTGGAGCTTCGGCGACAGCGAGAACAAGCTCCGCGAGATCATGGGCGACATCCATCGCGCCGCCTTCGAGGCCGCGGAGCGCCACGGCGTCCCCGGCGACTACGTCGCGGGGGCCAACATCGCCGGCTTCGAGCGCGTCGCTGCGGCGATGCTCGCCCAGGGCGTCATCTAACCCGTTCGAATCGCCTGAATGGTCCCACATCCGGCCGAGATGGGACCATTCGGGCGATTCGAAGGGTGGGGGTCAGACCTGGCGGTCGTCGGCGTGCCGTGCGAGGGAGCTGCCGTAGCGCTCCGTGAGCTGCACCATGAGGTCGGGAGTGTCCCGGTCGACGCCGAAGACGTGTCCGGGGAAGTCGAGCTCGGGCTGCGCGGCCGCGATCTCGGCGTCCCGGTCGGGTGAGAGCAGCTGCACCGGATCGCCGACCGCGACCCACCCGATCGGCACCACCGTCCCCGAGGGCAGCACGGCCCGGCGATGCACGATGGCGTTGACACGCACCTCGCAGCGGTCCCCGACGAGGGCCCCGTTGAAGACCCGGGCTCCGGACGCGAAGAACACCTCCTCGCCCACGGTCGCCCCGGCGATGCTGGCCAGTGTCCCGACGAGGGTGTGCGCCCCGATGTGGACGGCGTTGGCCGCGGTCGCCCGGATCAGCGCGTTCTCCATCACGATGACGTGCGCGCCGAGCGTGATCGGGCCGCCCTCCGCGGTGATCACGGCGCCGTGCAGCACCTGGCAGCCCGGTCCGAGCTCCACGTCGCCGGAGATGACGGCGGTGGGAGCGACGACGGCGGTGTCGTGGATGCGGGGGCGAGCCCCGAGGTGCTCGTACAACATGCGGCCAGACTAGCCCGCGGCGTCTGCGGCGTGCACGACTTCGGAGATCATCACCACCGGGTCACTCGGGCTTGGCGGGCTCGGGGAAGATGGCGGTGAACAGCTGGTCGACCCAGGCGAGCAGCTCCGCGTCGGGCAGCGGCTCCACGCCCACGCCGACCGCCGCGGGCACGGTGGGCATCGGCACGACGAGAGCCTCCCCGCCGGAGACGAGCTTCGCCTTCGGATACAGCCGCTGCAGCCGGACCTTGATCGAGTCCTCGAGGCGGGCGGGCGCGAGGCGCAGGTTCGACCCCATGGCCACGACGTCGGTGAGCCCGGCCCTGGCCGCCCGGCGCCGCAGTCGCGCGATCGACACGAGTCCGGTGACCTCCTCCGGCGGCGTGCCGTACCGGTCGACGAGCTCCTCCACCACGAGGTCGATGGCGTCGTCCTTCGCGGTCGCGGCCGAGGCGGCGGAGAGCTTCTGGTAGGCCTCGAGCCGGAGGCGCTCGCTGTCGATGTAGTCCTCGGGGATGCGGGCGTCGAGCGGCAGCTCGAGCCGGAGCTCCTGCCCGGTCTCGACCTCCTCGCCGCGGAAGGTCGCGACGGCCTCGCCGATCATGCGCAGATACAGGTCGAAGCCGACCCCGGCGATGTGCCCGGCCTGTTCAGCGCCGAGGAGGTTTCCGGCACCGCGCAGCTCGAGGTCCTTGAGGGCGACCTGCATACCGGAACCGAGGTCGTTGTTGACCGCGATGGTCTGCAGCCGGTCGGCCGCGGTCTCGCTCAGCGGCTTCATGTCGTCGTAGAGGAAGTACGCGTAGGCGCGCTCGCGTCCGCGGCCCACGCGTCCGCGGAGCTGGTGGAGCTGGCTGAGGCCGTACTTGTCGGCGCGGTCGATGATGATCGTGTTCGCGTTGGAGATGTCGAGGCCGGTCTCGATGATCGTGGTCGAGACCAGGACGTCGAACTTGCGCTCCCAGAAGTCGTCGACGACCTGCTCCAGCGCGTGCTCCCCCATCTGACCGTGCGCCACGGCGATCCGCGCCTCGGGGACCAGCTCGGCGAGCTCGGCCGCGACCCGCTGGATCGACTGCACGCGGTTGTGCACGAAGAAGACCTGCCCCTCGCGGAGGATCTCGCGACGGATGGCGGCGGCGATCTGCTTGTCGCTGCGGGGTCCGACGAACGAGAGGATCGGGTGCCGGTCCTCCGGGGGCGTGGCGAGCGTCGACATCTCGCGGATGCCGGTGACCGCCATCTCCAGGGTGCGCGGGATCGGGGTGGCGCTCATGGCGAGGATGTCGACGTTGGTCTTCATCTTCTTCAGCGCGTCCTTGTGCTCGACCCCGAAGCGCTGCTCCTCGTCGATGATCATGAGGCCGAGGTCCTTGAACAGCACCTGGTCCGTGAGGATGCGGTGCGTGCCGATCACCATGTCCACCGAGCCGTCGAGGAGGCCCTGCAGTGTGAGCTGCGCCTCCTTGTCGGTCTGGAACCGGGACAGCGGCCGCACCTTGACCGGGAACCCGGCGAAGCGCTCGGTGAACGTCTCGAGGTGCTGCTTGACGAGCAGGGTCGTCGGCACGAGCATCGCCACCTGCTTGCCGTCCTGGATGGCCTTGAACGCCGCGCGGACGGCGACCTCGGTCTTGCCGAAGCCGACGTCGCCGGAGAGCAGCCGGTCCATCGGGATCGGCCGCTCCATGTCGGCCTTGATCTCGTCGATGGTCTGCAGCTGGTCCTGCGTCTCCGCGAACGGGAACGCCTCCTCCAGCTCACGCTGCCAGGGGGTGTCCGGGCCGAAGGCGTACCCCTTCGCGCTCATCCGGGCGGAGTAGAGCTTGACGAGCTCGACGGCGATGTCGCGGACCGCCTTGCGCGCCTTGCCCTTGGCCTGCGCCCAGTCGCTGCCGCCCATCTTCGACAGGGTCGGGGCCTCGCCACCGACGTACTTCGACAGGAGGTCGAGCTGGTCGGTGGGGACGAACAGCTTGTCCCCGGGGTAGCCGCGCTTCGACGGCGCATACTCCAGCACGAGGTAGTCGCGGACGGACTTCGCCGCGTTGCGGCCGCCGGTGGAGACCTCGCGCTGGGTCATCTCGACGAACCGGCCGATGCCGTGCGTCGCATGCACGACGAAGTCGCCCTGCTTGAGCTGCAGCGGGTCGACGACGTTCTTCCGACGGGAGGCGAGCTTCTTGACGACGCGCTGGTCGCCGCCGATCGTGCGGCCGTAGAACTCGTTGTCGGTGAGGACGGCGAGCTTCGCCTCCGGCACCTGGAAGCCGGCCTCGACGCCGCCGACGGTGAGGGTCGCGACCCCCGCGTCCGGCGCGTCCGCGATGGTCTCGACGACCCGGGCCGCGATGCCGCGGTCGGACAGCACGTCGCGGGCGCGGTCGACGAGGCCGTGTCCGGTCGCGAGCACGACCACCCTCCAGCCCTCGGCGACCTTCGCGTCGACGAAGGCGATCGCGCCGTCGACGTTGCCGTGGAAGGAGGGGATGACGGTGGCCGCCTCGACGCTCTCCACGGTCGCGTCGCCGATCCCGAACGGGCTCAGGCGCCACCACACGCCGCCGCGGTCGCGGACGACCTCGCGCAGGTCGGCGATGGTGAGGAAGTCGCCGGCGCCGAGGTCGATGGGGGCCGAGGCCCCAGAGGTCGCCGCGCTCCAGGCGGCGTCGAGGAACTCGCGGTTCGTCTCGCCGAGGGTGAGGGCGCGGGCGGTCGAGCGCTCCGGGTCGATGACGGCGGTCGCCGTGCCCTCGGGCAGGTACTCGACGAGCGACTTGAGCGGGCCGGCGACCGCGGGCAGCAGCGACTCCATGCCCTCGACCGGGATGCCCTCGGCCATCTTCTCGAGCATGCCGCTGATGGCCGGGAAGCCCCCGATGAGCGCCCTGGCGCGCTCCCGCACCTCGGCCGTGAGCAGGAGCTCGCGGCTGGGCGGGAGGTCGACGCGCGGCACGTCGCCGGGGAGCGAGCGCTGGTCCGCCACGGAGAACGCGCGGATCTGATCGATCTCGTCGCCGAAGAACTCCACGCGGTAGGGGTGCTCCGACGTGGGAGGGAAGACGTCGAGGATGCCGCCGCGGACCGCGAACTCGCCTCGTCGCGACACCATGTCGACGCGGGAGTAGGCCCGTTCGACGAGCTGCTCGGCGACGTGGTCGAGCTCTTTGCCGCGGCTGCCCACCGTCAGCTCCAGCGGCACGATGTCGCCGAGGTTACCAGCGATGGGCTGGAGCGCGGCGCGCACGGAGGCCACGACCACGAGAGGGCGCTCCCCGGACCATTCGGCGACGCGCCGCAGGGTCTGCAGTCGCAGGCCGACCGTGTCCGGACTCGGGCTGAGGCGCTCGTGCGGCAGCGTCTCCCAGGCGGGGAAGGTGAGCACCTCGGCGTCCGGGACGTACGTCTCCAGGGCCTGCGCCACCGATTCCGCCCGGCGCCCCGTTGGCACGACGGCCAGCAGCGCCGCCGGGTGGCCGGCCGCCGCGCGTTGGGCGAGCAGGCCGGCGAGCACGGGCGCGTCGAGCCCGTCGACCAGGCCGAGGTCGGCGTCGGTGTGCGCCCAGGCGAGAGCGTCACGATACAGAGACGCCTCTTCCAAGGCGCGCAGAATCCCCGGAACAGTCACCGGACAAGCCTAATCGCGCCCACGGACACTGCGGTCGGCTTCCTCCCCTCCCACCCCTTTCCGTGCCTCCCACCCCGTTACGGACGCGCGGAAGGGGCCGGGGCGAACCGAAGGGGCCGGGTCGAGCGTCTTAGGCTGGAGGGATGCTTCCGGTCACCCTCACCACCGCACGACTCGTCCTCCATGCCCCGACGGAGGCGGATGTCGACGCGATCACCGAGGCCTGCCAGGACCCGGAGATCGCGCGGTGGACGACGGTGCCCTCCCCCTACTTCCGGCAGGACGCGGAGGACTTCGTCGCCCTCGTCGAGCAGTGGTGGGAGGACGGCTCGCAGACCGTCTGGGGCGTCTACGCCGACGGCGCGCTCGTGGGCATGGTGGGGCTCCACCACATCGTCGAGCACGCGGCCGGCGGCCACGCCGAGCTCGGCTACTGGGTCGTCGCCGATGCCCGCGGCCGCGGCTACCTCGTCGAGGCCGCGCGGGCCGTGCTCGACTGGGGCTTCGCGGAGCTCGGCCTCGCCCGCATCCGCTGGCAGGCCGTCGTGGGCAACATCCCCTCCGCCCGCGCGGCCCGCGCCCTCGGCTTCCGCTTCGAGGGCACCATGCGTCAGGGACTCACCAGCCAGCGCGGACGGGACGACGGCTGGCTCGCCGGGCTGCTGCGCGACGACGACCGGACGCCGGTCGAGTGGCCGGTGCTCTGAACGGACGACCGACGCGTGACAGCGTCGGACCCCGGTGACAGGATGGCTGCATGCCTGAGATGCCGGAGGTCGAAGGACTCGTCGCGTTCCTCGGCGAGCGCACCACCGGACGCACGATCACCCGTGCCTCCGTGGCCGCGATCGCCGCGCTGAAGACCTACGACCCGCCGATCTCGGCGCTGGAAGGCGCGGCGATCACCGGGGCGGAGCGTCGCGGCAAGTTCGTGGTGCTCTCCTGCGGGTCCGAGCTGCACCTCGTCTTCCACCTGGCGAAGGCCGGATGGCTGCGCTGGTACGACACCCTGCCGACCACGCTCCTCAAGCCGGGCAAGTCGCCCATCGCGCTGCGGATCGCTCTCGACGACGGCAGCGGCTTCGACCTGACCGAGGCCGGGACGAAGAAGTCGCTGGCCGTGTACGTGGTCCGCGACCCCGCCGAGGTGCCCGGCATCGCGCGGCTCGGCCCCGACCCGCTCGATCCGTCCTTCACGCGCGACGCCTTCGCCGCGCTGCTGGACGACCGGCGGATGCAGATCAAGGGTCTGCTGCGCGACCAGGGCGTGATCGCGGGCATCGGCAACGCCTACTCGGACGAGATCCTGCACGCGGCCCGCATGTCGCCGTATGCGATCGCCGGCACGCTGGACGACGCCGAGATCGACCGCCTGTTCGCGGCGATGCAGGAGACCCTCGCCGAGGCCGTCGCGGCCGCCGCGGGCAAACCTCCGGCTGACCTCAAGGACGCCAAGCGCCGCGGCATGCGGGTGCACGCCCGCCGGGGCGAGGCGTGTCCGGTCTGCGGCGATGAGGTGCGCAGCGTCTTCTTCGCGGACCGCTCCCTGGAGTACTGCCCCACCTGTCAGACCGGCGGCAAGGTGCTCGCCGACCGGCGGCTCTCCCGCCTGCTCAAGTGAGGGGCGGGGACCGCCCCCCTGCCACGGAATGAAACGGGCGCGGACGCGTTGAGTACACTCAGAGCAGCAACGTGCTCCGGGGTCGGTGGGAATCCGAACCGGCGGTGACAGTCCGCGAGCGTTCCGAGTGATCGGGATGCCGATCCGGTGGAATTCCGGAACCGACGGTGATGCGAGGGACACCTCGCTAGTCCGGAAGGGAGGCAGCACGAGGCGCACGCGCGTGCGTCCGTTCCGCCACCCTGCAGCGACCCCGAGGCCGCAGAGAGGACGACGGATGGCAGTGACCGCGACAGAGCGCCGCGCGATGGATCGCGCGCTCGCCCTCGCGACCCGAGGCCCCCGCGGAGTCAATCCGCAGGTGGGCGCCGTGCTCCTCTCCCCCGACGGCGAGGTGCTGGCCGAGGGCTGGCACCGGGGCTCCGGCACTCCGCACGCCGAGGTCGACGCGCTGTCGAAGCTCGCCCCTGGCGCTGCACGCGGCGCGACCGCGGTCGTCACCCTCGAACCGTGCAACCACACCGGTCGCACCGGTCCGTGCGCGCTCGCGCTCATCGAGGCCGGGGTGGCCAGGGTCGTCTACGCCCTCGACGACCCGGGTGAGGTCTCCGGCGGCGGCGCAGAGCGGCTGCGCGCCGCGGGCGTCAGCGTCGAAGCCAGGGAACGGGCCGAGGAGGCGCGGGCGCTGATCGGCGACTGGCTCTTCGCGGCGCGGCGCGGCCGTCCGCACGTCACCGTGAAGTGGGCGCAGAGCCTCGACGGCAGGGCCGCGGCGGACGACGGCACCAGCCAGTGGATCACCGGTCCGGAGGCGCGTGCCGACGTGCACCGGCGACGCGCCGAGGCCGACGCCATCGCGGTCGGCACCGGCACCGTGCTCGCCGACGACCCTGCGCTCACCGCCCGCGCCGGCGACGAGCTCCTCCCGCATCAGCCCGTCCCGGTCGTGATCGGCGCCCGGCCCACCCCTGCGGATGCGGCGGTGCACCGCCATCCGCACACGCCGGTGTTCTTCGACACGCACGACCTGTCGGCGGTCCTCGCCGCGCTGCACGGGCGCGGCATCCAGACGCTGTTCGTGGAGGGCGGCCCGACGCTCGCCAGCGCGTTCCTCGCCGCCGGACTCGCGGACCGTGTGCTCGCCTACGTCGCCCCGGTCCTCCTGGGCGGGAGCCGCCTGGCCGTGACCGACATCGGTGTCCGTTCGATCGACCAGGCACGTCGCCTCGTCGTGGACGAGTGGCTGCCGTTGGGCGCAGACCTGCTCGCGATCGCGCATCCTGCGGACGCGGACGACCCGGACCACACGGGCCCGGAGAAGGAGGGAAGCCTCTGATGTTCACCGGAATCATCGAGGAGATCGGCGAGATCACCGCCATCGCCGAGGCGGGCGACGGCTGGCGGCTCACGGTCCGCGCCCCGAAGGCGGCCGCCGACGCCGTGCACGGGGAGTCGATCGCGGTCTCCGGCGTCTGCCTGACCGTCGTCGGCTCCACCGCGGAGACCTTCGACGCCGACGTCATGAAGCAGACGCTCGACGTCGCGGCCCTCGGCACGGCGACCGTCGGCACGAGAGTCAACATCGAGAAGGCGATGCCCGTCGGTGCGCGGCTCGGCGGGCATATCGTGCAGGGCCACGTCGACGGGACCGGTGTCGTGCTCGAGGTGCGCCCGGGCGCGCAGTGGAGCGTGCTCCGCATCAGCCTTCCGGACGACCTCGCGCCGCTCGTCGTCGACAAGGGCTCCATCTCGGTCGACGGCACTTCGCTGACCGTGAGCGCGGTGAGCCCTGCGACCCCTTCGACAGGCTCAGGGACCCCGGACGGCTCAGGGTCCCGGGGCGGGCACTGGTTCGAGGTGTCGCTCATCCCGGAGACCCTGGCGGCGACCACCCTCGGCACCCGCGCGATCGGCGACCGCGTGAACCTGGAGACCGACATCCTCGCGCGGCACGTCGAGCGGCTGCTCGCGTTCCGCGCCGCACCGGAAGGGGGCTCGCGATGAGCCTGGCAACCATCCCTGAGGCCCTGGAGGCGCTGCGCGCCGGCCGGCCCGTGCTCGTGGCCGACGACGAGAACCGCGAGAACGAGGGGGACGTCGTCCTCTCCGCCGAGCTCGCCACCCCCGAATGGGTGGCGTGGACGGTGCGCTGGTCGTCCGGCTTCCTCTGCGCGCCGATGCCCACCGACCTCGCGGACAGCCTCAACCTCCCGCCGATGGTCGCGGCCAGCGAGGACGCCCGCTCCACCGCCTACACCGTGAGCGTCGACGCCGCGGAGGGCGTGACGACCGGGATCAGCGCGAGCGACCGCGCCCGCACCCTCACCGTGCTCGCGAACCCCGACTCGACCCCTGCGAGCCTCATCCGCCCCGGCCACGTGCTGCCACTGCGGGCCGTCGACGGCGGCGTTCGCGAGCGGAGCGGCCACACCGAGGCCGCGGTCGAGCTCATGAAGCTCGCCGGCCTCCGGCCCGTCGGCGCCATCGCCGAGGTCGTCGCCGAGGACGGCAGCATGATGCGGCTTCCCGGGCTCCTCGAACTGGGCGCCCGCGACGGTGTGCCGGTCATCACGATCGAGCAGCTCATCGCGCATCTCAACGAGATCGACCCAGACGGAGCGACACCGGCCGCCCAGCGCGGACGCCGCGTGAGCCTCCGTGCCGACGCCACCGTGCCCACCGACCACGGCACGTTCCGCTTCCTCGCCTATAAGGACCGCGTCACCGGCACCGACCACATCGCGGTCGTGTCCGGCGAGCCGACCGAGACCGCGCTCGTCCGCGTGCACTCCGAGTGCCTGACCGGCGAGGCATTCGGCTCCCAGAAGTGCGAGTGCGGGCCGCAGCTCGACGCCGCGCTGGACGCGATCGACCGCGAGGGCGGCATCGTCATCTACATGCGCGGGCACGAGGGTCGGGGCATCGGGCTCATCAACAAACTGCGCGCCTACAGCCTGCAGGAGGACGGCCTGGACACCGTCGACGCGAACCTGGCGCTGGGCCTCCCGGCGGACGCCCGCGACTACGCGGCAGCGGCCGGGATCCTCACCGACCTCGGCGTCTCGAAGGTCCGGCTGCTCACCAACAACACCGACAAGGTGAACAAGCTGCGCGAGCTCGGCCTCGACGTCGTCGAGCAGGTGCCGCTGATCGTGGGCGTGGGCCCGAACAACCATCAGTATCTGGAGACCAAGCGCGACCGCATGGGCCACATCATCGGCGAGGCAGAGCTCGCCGAGGCTCTCGCGGCAGGAAAGGACGAGGAATGAGCGGCGCCGGAGCACCGAAGACGGGGAACATCGACGGGCGGGGGCTGGAGGTCGTCGTGATCGCCGGCACCTGGCACGAGGTGATCTCGAACGGCCTGATCGCCGGTGCGCAGCGGGTACTCGACGAGGCGGGGGCGACGCATCGCCTCGTGCGGGTGCCCGGTTCGTTCGAGCTCGCCGTGGCCGCACAGGCCGCCTTCGCCGGCGGTGCGGACGCGGTGGTCGCCCTCGGGGTCATCATCCGTGGCGGCACGCCGCACTTCGAGTACGTCTCGGCGGCGGCGACGGACGGCCTCACCCGGGTCTCCCTCGATGCCGGCAAGCCGGTCGGGTTCGGGCTGCTCACGCTCGACGACGAGAAGCAGGGACTGGACCGCGCGGGCCTGGAGGGCTCGAAGGAGGACAAGGGCGCGGAGGCCGCGGACGCGGCGCTGCGCACCGCCCTCGTGATCCGCGAGCTGCGCGGCTGACTCCCTCCACCTCGCGCCCGATCGCGGGCGCGAGGTCAGGCGTGCCTTGGTGGCGCGGAACGCCGCACTCTCGTACGGTGAGGGCATGGAGACCCTGCGCCACATCGTGCTCTTCGTCCACCTCATCGGCTTCGCCGTGCTCTTCGGAGCTTGGGCGGCGCAGGCGTTCGGCGGCAAGCGGGTGTTCACGCGTCTGATGACCATCGGCATGACGATCGCCGCAGTCGCCGGCCTCGCCCTCGCCGCCCCGTGGGGCCTCCCCGAAGGCGTCGAGATGAACTACGCCAAGATCGGCACGAAGCTCGTCATCCTCCTTGCCATCGGCGCCCTGCTCGGGATCGGGACGGCGCGCCAGAAGCGCGACCAGGTGGTGCCGCCGGCGATCTTCTGGCTCGTGGGCATCCTCACCGCGGTCAACGCGGCCATCGCCGCGATCTGGCGCTGAGGCGCGGATCAGCGGACGCCGCGCTCCCAGAGTGCGGCTGACTGCTCCGCGGCCCCGGCCGTCCGGATGCGCTGGCCGTTGCGTCCGCCGCGGGCGAACGTGGCCGTGACGCCCGGCGGGACGTCGGCGGTTGCCACCGGGCGCGAGGACCAGGTGCAGTCGCGCACGTGCACGAGGTCTGCCGCCACCGCCGCCGGATCGTCGTCGTAGCGCCACGGCCCCGTCAGCGTCCCGAGCCAGAAGTACCCGTCGACGTCCCGCGTCCAGACGAGGGTTCCCGTCGGAAGCGCCGCGAACCGCTCCAGCCGCCGCGCCGCTCGCTCGCCATGACGGGCATCGACGGCCGCGAGCGCCGCGGTCAGGGAGCGGGGCTCGCGGTCGAGCCGCCCGCCCATGCCGCACACCCCGCCGGCGAGCGCCCGCTCGACCGCGACCCCCGGGGCGACGGCGTCGTCGCGCGAGCGCATCGGCGCCCGGTAGGCGATCGGCCCGTCGGCTCCGTCGTCCGTCATCGGAGCGGCACCAGGGTCGCCTCGACATCGCGCCCGTCGACCACGACGTGCATCATCGTGTGCACCGGCTGCCGTCGCCGGTCGGTGGGAGAGCCCGGGTTGAGCAGGCGCAGCCCGTTCGGCGTCACGGTGTCCCAGGGGATGTGCGAGTGCCCGAAGACCAGCAGGCCGGCGTCGGGGAAGGCCAGGTCCATCCGCTTCTCGCGCCCGGTCGCGGCGCCCGTCTCATGGACGATGGCGACGGCGGTGTCCTCCACGGTGAACCGCGCGATCTCCGGCAGCACCCGGCGGATCTCGGGGCCGTCGTTGTTGCCGTGCACGCCGTGGAGCACGCGCGCGCGGGCCTGGAGCAGCTCGACGGTGGCGAGATCGACCCAGTCCCCCGCGTGCACGACGACGTCGGCCTCGTCGATCGCCTGGAGCACCGCGTCCGGCAGCCGCTTCGCCCGCTTCGGGACGTGCGTGTCGGCGAGGAGCAGCATCCGCGTGGTCATGGTCCCCCTCCGGCCGGTCTTCCCCGACTCTACGCGGCGGCACCGACGCGCTCGGCACCATCGCGTCATGAACGTCCAGCCAACTCTCAGGAAGGCGTAGACTCGCCCGAGTCCGCTGGTATACCGGCGGAGGATCGGAGACCCCTTGAGCACCGCCACCACACCCGCGAACCCCCGCTCGCGCGTCATCACCGCGAGCCTCGTCGGCACCACCATCGAGTTCTACGACTTCTACGTCTACGCGACGGCAGCCGTGCTCGTCTTCCCCACACTCTTCTTCCCGAGCACGAACGACACCGCGTCGCTGCTGTCGTCGTTCGCGGTCTTCGGCGCGGCGATGGTCGCCCGCCCGATCGGTGCCGTGATCTTCGGGCACTTCGGCGACAAGTTCGGGCGCAAGGCGACCCTCGTCGCATCGCTCCTCACCATGGGCATCGCGACCTTCGTGATCGGCCTCCTGCCCACCTTCCAGCAGATCGGCTGGGTCGCCCCGCTGCTCCTGCTGATCCTCCGTCTCGCCCAGGGCTTCGCGCTGGGCGGCGAGTGGTCGGGCGCGGCGCTGGTGGCCACCGAGAACGCCCCGAAGGGCAAGCGCGCCTGGTACGGCTCGTTCCCGCAGCTGGGCGCGCCGCTCGGCTTCATCATCGCGAACGGCATCTTCCTCGCCATCAACTTCGCGCTCCCCCACCCGGAGGACCCGGCGCTGAAGTCGGAGGCCTTCCTCTCCTGGGGCTGGCGCGTGCCGTTCCTGTTCTCCGCCGTCATGGTCATCATCGGCCTGTGGGTGCGGCTCCGGCTCGTCGAGTCGGACACGTTCAAGAAGGCGGAGAAGACCGGGGCCATCCGCAAGCTCCCGCTCGCGACCGTGTTCCGGCACCACTGGAAGCAGCTCATCCTCGGCACGTTCATCATGCTGGCGACCTACGTGCTGTTCTACCTGATGACGAACTTCACGCTCACCTACGGCACGAAGGCCGCCGACCTCGAGACCGCCTCGGCCGCCGCCCGTGCTGCGGCGGAAGCGACCGGAAAAGACTTCGACCCGAGCGCGTTCGCGGCGCAGTTCTATCCGGGCCTCGGCTTCGGCTACACGGACTTCGTGCTCATGCAGATCATCGGCGTCGTGTTCTTCGGCATCTTCACGCTGCTGTCCGGGCCGATCGCCGACGCGATCGGACGCCGCAAGCTGCTGCTGTGGGTCACCGGACTCATCGTCGTCTTCGGCCTGTCGTTCAACATCTTCCTGCTCCCGCAGGCGGACCCGAAGTTCACCGGGGCCCTCACCCAGGCCTTCCTCGTGTTCGGCTTCATGCTCATGGGCACGACGTTCGGGCCGATGGGGGCCCTCCTGCCGGAGCTCTTCCCGACGAACGTGCGCTACTCCGGCTCCGCGATCGCGTACAACGTGTCGTCGATCCTCGGTGCGGCCGTGGCGCCGTTCATCGCGGTGGCCCTGTGGGCGGCTGTCGGCGGCGAGCCGTGGCTCGTGGGACTGTACCTGTCGTCGATGGCGGTGCTGACGTTCATCGCGCTCATCTTCACCCCGGAGACGAAGGACCACGACTACGAGGACGACCTCGGTCTGGCCTCCGCGGTCGAGCTCTAGGCCGACCGAACGACGAAACGAACGGCTGCACTCCCGCGGGGTGCAGCCGTTCTCGTCTTCCTGGCCAGACGCTCACAGCACCACGACGTCGCAGTACCGCCCCGCCGTCTTCGCCAGCCGGCGATCGGCCGTGAGCAGCGGGACGTCGAGGGCCTCCGCGAGCGCGACATAACCGGCGTCGTACGCGGAGACGTCCTCGCGCAGCGACCAGATCCGCGGGATGAGCCGGCGCAGCGGATGGCGGGTGATCTGCAGCGCCCCGAATGCATCGAGGGCCTCGCGGGCAGCGTGTGCCGGCATCGAGGACAGCATCGTGAGTCGGCGCAGCACGGACAGGACTTCGATGTCGAGACCCGTGTGTGCATGGAACTCCTCGCCGTGCGTCCAGACCTCCTCGCCGAGCAGTGCCTCGATCGCGGCCGAGGCATCGAGCACGACCGCCTCCGACGTCCCGCTCACTCGCGCTCGTCCCGTTCGCGATCACGGGCGGTGAGGATGCTCTCACGCGTCAGGGAGACGCCGGCGGCGCGCGCCCGTGCCCGGGACGCCTCGAGAACCTGCGCATTGCTGCGGTACCGGACGAGGTCTTCCAGCTCGCGCGCGACATAGTCAACGTGCTCGTCAACACTTCTTGACAGGGGCCCGCCGCGTCAACGAATATTGACGCGAAGGAGGTCCCCATGTCTCAACCGACCACCATCGCCGCGGCCGAGGGCGGCGAACCCCTCGCCGAGCTCCACCGCCTGGCCGCGCTGCGCAAGGAGCTCGCCCGCGCCGAAGAGGCCCAGGTCCGTCGCGCCCGCACGAGCGGCTACTCGTGGCAGGCGATCGCGAGCGCCCTCGGCGTCACGAAGCAGGCGGCACATCGGCGCTTCGGCCGCACCTGAGCCCATACAGCCGCCCCATAGGAAACGACCGTCCCCCGAGTACGGTCGAAGTACCATCTCCAGATCGAGGTCCCCCATGTCCCGCACGGCGACAGCACGCCGACGCGGACGGGGCGCACCGGCCGACGGGCCCCGCGCCACCTTCCGCCAGCTCCTGCCCTTCCTCTTCGAGCACAAGCGCACCCTCGTCGTCGTCGCCGTCCTCAGCGTGTTCGGTGCCGCGACCTCGCTCGTGCAACCCCTCCTCGTCGGACAGGTCATCGAAGCCGTGCAATCGGACGGCACGATCGGCGTGCTCGTGTGGCTGCTCGTCGGCTTCGTGATCGTGTCGTCGATCATCTCCGGCTTCCAGCACTACCTGCTGCAGCGCACCGGCACCGCGGTCGTGTACTCCAGCCGCCGCAAGCTCATCGCCCGCATCCTGCACCTGCCGACGTCCGAGTTCGACGCACGGCGCACCGGCGACCTCGTCTCCCGCGTCGGCACCGACACGACGCTGCTCTACGCCGTCCTCACACAGGGGCTCGCCGACGCGGTCGGCAACGTCGTGCTCTTCGCGGGGGCGCTCATCGCGATGCTGCTCATCGACCCCGTGCTGCTGCTGCTCATCGTCGTGGTGATCGGCGTGTCGGTCGTGGTCGTCGTCGCCCTCAGCGGCCGGATCCGCACGGCGTCCACCGCCCAGCAGGAGAAGGTCGGCGAGCTGGCCTCGGGTGTCGAGCGGGCCGTCGGCTCCATCCGCACCATCCGGGCCTCCGGCGCGACCGAGCGGGAGACCGCGGCGGTGACGGAGCGGGCCTCCGAGGCCTACGGAATCGGCGTGCGCATCGCCAAGATCTCCTCGCTCGTGGTGCCGGTCGCCGGCATCGCCCTCCAGCTCTCCCTCCTCGTCGTGCTCGGCGTCGGCGGCTTCCGCGTCGCCGCCGGAGCCATCTCGATCGCGGCCCTCATCTCGTTCGTGATGTTCCTCTTCCTGCTGGTGATGCCCCTCGCCTCGACGTTCGGCGCGATCACCTCCGTCAACCAGGCCCTCGGCGCGCTCGGCCGCATCCAGGAGGTCCTCGACCTGCCCACCGAGACCCAGGACGACGCGGCCACCGCCGCCGCTCTGCCCCGTGACGACGAGCCCGGTGCGGACGCCCCCGCCCTGGAGTTCCGCGACGTGCGCTTCCGCTACCCGGAGAACGTCGTCGCCGCCCGCCGCGCCGCCGCGCGAGAGGCGCAGACCCTGCTCGCCGACGCACACCTGGACCAGGCCGAGGCCGCCCCCGACCCGCAGGACCACGAGGTGCTCCGCGGGGTCTCGTTCGCGGTCCCTCGGGGGGCACGGGTGGCGCTGGTCGGTCCGAGCGGAGCGGGGAAGAGCACCATCCTCTCCCTCATCGAGCGCTTCTACGACCCGACGGGCGGCTCCATCCGTCTGAAGGGACACGACACCCGCACCTACGCGCGGGACGAGCTCCGCGCCCACTTCGGCTACGTCGAGCAGGACGCCCCGACTCTCGCCGGCACCCTCGCCGAGAACCTGCGGCTCGCCTCCCCCGACGCCACCGATGCGGACTGCGAGCGCGTGCTCCGCGCCGTGAACCTCGGCGACGTGCTGGAGCGGAACCCCCTCGGGGTCGACGCCCCGGTCGGCGAGGACGGCGTGATGCTCTCCGGCGGCGAACGGCAGCGGCTCGCGATCGCCCGGGCACTCCTCACGGATGCCCCGATCCTCCTGCTGGACGAGTCGACCTCGTCGCTCGACGGCGTGAACGAGCAGCGCATGCGCGAGGCCATCGACGCGGTGGCCACGGATCGCACGCTCGTCGTGATCGCGCACCGTCTGTCCACCGTCGTCGACAGCGACCTCATCGTGGTGCTGCAGGACGGCGTGGTGGTCGGACAGGGCACCCACGCCGAGCTCGTGGAGTCGACCCCGCTCTACCGCGACCTCGCCCGCCACCAGCTCCTCGCCTGACTCTCCTGCCCCCTCTCCCTCCCCACCGCCGAGACCCCGCGTTCCCGCCGAGACCCCGCCTTCCGCGCGTATGCGGGGCGGGGTCTCGACGCGAAACCGGGGTCTCGACGGGAGTGAGTGCCACGAAGGCGGGGCGTCGGAGACCACTCAGCCATGGGTTCGTCTCTGATGCCCCGCCTTCGCGGGTCTATCTCGACCCGGAGGCCGAGGGTGCCGGCTCCCCCGAACCGGCACCGGTCTGGGGGCTAGGCCTTCGCGAGGCGGTAGCGCAGCGACGCGAGCTCGGTGCGCAGAGCTGCGGGCACCCGGTCGCCGAACGTGTCGTAGAACTCCTCCGTGAGGTCGGCCTCGGCCTTCCACGCCTCGGGGTCGACCGAGAAGAGCTCGTCGAGGTCTTCCGCGGGGATGTCGAGGCCGTCGAGGTTGAGGTCCTCCACGCGCGGCAGGCGTCCGATGGGGGTGTCCACCGCCGGCACGTCGCCGGCCACGCGGCGGATGATCCAGTCGACGACGCGGGAGTTGTCGCCGAAGCCGGGCCAGAGGAACCGGCCGTCCGCACCACGGCGGAACCAGTTCACCTGGAAGATGCGCGGCGCACGGTCGAACCGCAGGCCGCGACCGACCTTGAGCCAGTGACCGAAGTAGTCGGCCATGTTGTAGCCGCAGAACGGCAGCATCGCGAAGGGGTCGCGGCGCAGCTCGCCGAGCGTGCCCTCGGCCGCCGCCGTGCGCTCGGAGGAGATGTTCGAGCCCAGGAACACGCCGTGGGTCCAGTCGGTGGCCTCGACCACGAGCGGCACGTTGCTCGCGCGGCGCCCGCCGAACAGGATGACGTCGAGCGGCACGGCCTCCTCCCAGTCCTCGGAGATCTGCGGGCACTGGGCCGCCGACACCGTGAAGCGCGAGTTGGGGTGCGCCGCGGGACGGCCGGAGTCGGGCGTCCAGTCGTTGCCCTCCCAGTCGACGAGGCTCGCGGGCGCCTCGTCGGTCAGGCCCTCCCACCACACGTCGCCGTCGGGGCGGAGCGCGACGTTGGTGAAGATCGTGTTGCCCCACAGCGTCTCGACCGCGGTGACGTTGGTCGACTCACCCGTGCCGGGCGCGACGCCGAAGAAGCCGGCCTCCGGGTTGATCGCCCAGAGCCGTCCGTCCTCGCCGGGACGGATCCAGGCGATGTCGTCGCCGAGGGTCTCGACCTTCCAGCCCGGGATCGTCGGGCGGAGCATCGCGAGGTTCGTCTTGCCGCAGGCCGACGGGAACGCGGCGGCCACGTGGTACGCCTTGCCCTGCGGGTCGATCACGCGGATGAGGAGCATGTGCTCGGCGAGCCAGCCCTCGTCCCGGGCGATCACCGACGCGATGCGCAGCGCGAAGCACTTCTTCGCGAGGATCGCATTGCCGCCGTAGCCCGAGCCGTACGAGTAGACCTCGAGCGTCTCGGGGAAGTGCACGATGTACTTGTCGTCGTTGCAGGGCCACTCGACGTCCGGCTCGCCCGCCTCCAGCGGAGCGCCGACGGAGTGCACCGTCTTGACCCAGGGCGCGCCCTCGGCGATCTGGCGGGTGACCTCGTCCCCCACGCGGGTCATGATGCCGATCGACGCGACCGCGTAGGCGCTGTCGGTGATCTGCACGCCGATGTGCGACAGTGGTCCGCCGACGCGACCCATCGAGAACGGCACGACGTACATCGTGCGGCCGCGCATCGAGCCCTCGAAGATCTCGTCCATCTTCGCGTGCATCTCGGCGGGGTCGGCCCAGTTGTTGGTGGGGCCGGCGTCCTCCTCGCGCTCCGAGGCGATGAAGGTGCGGGCCTCGGTGCGGGCGACGTCGCTGGGGTGCGAGCGCGCCAGGTACGAGCCGGGACGCCACTCGGGGTTCAGCTTGATGAGCTTGCCCTCATCGACGAGTCCGCGCAGCAGCCAGTCGTTCTCGGCGCGCGAACCGTCCACCCAGTGCACGGCGTCCGGCTGCGTCAGCGCGCGGATCTCCTCGACCCAGGCGGCGAGCTCCGCCATCGCGGGGGTGTCGTAGGAGGGAGCGGTGCCGAACGTGCGCGTCGGGGCGACAGGGGACGTGCGAGGGGTGAGAACTTCGGCCATGGCCATGACTGCTCCTTCGAAGTGTGGGGCGTTGCTTCCATCTTCTTCGCCCTTGACTCGGACTTTCGGCTAAATCGAGCAGTAAGAATCGCGGTTCTTTCGCTAGACTCAAACTATGGCGTCCTCCGGCATCCACCTCACGACCCTCGGCCACCGCATCCGGCACCGCCGCCTGGAGAAGGGCTACACGCTCGACGAGCTGGGGGCCCTCGTCGGGGTCGCCGGCTCCCAGCTCAGCCTCATCGAGAACGGCAAGCGCGAGCCCAAGCTGTCGCTCCTCCAGGCGATCGCGCAGGCCACCGGCACGGAGGTGACCGATCTCATCTCCGGCGAGCCGCCGAACCGCCGCGCGGCCCTGGAGATCGAGCTGGAGCGGGCGCAGGAGAGTCCGGTGTTCCGTCAGCTCGGGGTCTCTCCCGTCCGCGTCACGAAGGGCATGAGCGACGAGACCATCGAGTCGATCCTCGGGCTGCACCGCGAGCTGCAGCGCCGCGAGCGCGAGGCCATCGCGACCCCGGAGGAGGCCCGTCGCGCCAACACGGAGCTGCGCCTGCGGATGCGCGCGCAGAACAACTACCTCCCGGACATCGAGAAGCTCGCGGAGAAGCAGCTCAAGGCGGCCGGCCATTCGCAGGGCGCCCTGACCCACCGCACGGTGAGCATCATGGCCGAGAAGCTCGGCTTCGAGCTCATCTACGTCAACGATCTGCCGCACTCGACGCGCTCGGTCACGGACCTCGAGAACGGCCGCATCTACCTGCCCCCGGCGTCCATCCCCGGCGGACACGGCCTGCGGTCCATGGCGCTGCAGGCGATGGCGCACCGTCTGCTCGGGCACACGCCGCCGACCGACTACGCCGACTTCCTGCAGCAGCGCCTGGAGATCAACTACTTCGCGGCGTGCTGCCTGATGCCGGAGACCGCCGCGGTGGCCTTCCTGCAGCAGGCGAAGAAGGATCGCAACCTCGCGGTGGAGGACTTCCGCGACGGCTTCGGCGTGACGCACGAGGCCGCCGGCATGCGCATGACCAACCTCCTCACGCAGCACCTCGGCATGTCGCTGCACTTCCTGCGCGTCGACTCGACCGGCGCCATCACGCGGGTCTACGAGAACGATGACCTGCCGCTGCCGATGGACGTGACGGGAGCGGTGGAGGGACAGCGGGTGTGCCGGAAGTTCCAGGCTCGCTCCGCCTTCACGGAGCAGAACCGCACCGTCGAGCACCACCAGTACACGGACACCCCGTCCGGCACATTCTGGTGCTCCACGCAGACCGGCTCGTCGAGCGAGGGCGAGTTCTCCGTCACGGTCGGCGTGCCGTTCGACGACGCCCGGTGGTGGCGGGGACGCGAGACGAACGACAGGGCCGGGTCGACCTGCCCCGACGAGGCGTGCTGCCGTCGTCCGTCGGCCGAGCTCACGGAGCGCTGGAAGGGCCGGGCGTGGCCGAGCGCCCGCGTGCACACCCACATGTTCTCGCCGCTCCCCCGCGGCATGTTCCCCGGCGTGGACGACAACGAGGTCTACAACTTCCTGGGCCGCCACGCGAGTGAGTGACCCGCCGACCCACCCCCTTGCGTGCGCCCCGGCCCGTTACGCGCGGGCGTAAGGGGCCGGGAGGCGCGAAAAGGGGTGGGTCGACGACAGGAGGCAGGCAGGGTCAAGCGAGGAAGGCGGCGAAGCGGGCTAGGGCGGCGGGGACGGCGGCGGGATCTTCGGGGGGCTCGAAGAGCGTGGGAGGGGTGGTGTGGGCGACGGCGGCGTGGGTCCAGCAGCCGATCACGCGGCCGTTCTCCACCACGGTCGCCCTCACCATCCCGTTCTTCCCCGGTCCGACGACGGGGAGGTGCTCCGGAGCGCAGACGACGGTGCGGTCGGCGTAGGAGATGTAGTACTCGTCGAAGGCGCCGAGGGCGAACACGGACGGACGGCCCGCCGCGCGCCGGGGTGGGGTGCGGCCGACGAAGACCCCGTCCTCGACCTCGGTCACCCGGGTCGCCGCGCGCTCCGCCGCCTCCCGAGACCGCCCGAGCGTCAGCCCCGACCACCACGCGAAGTCTGCGACCCCCGCGGGCCCGTGACCCTCGACGTAGCGGACGAACAGCTCGGCCAGCGGGTCCTCCGGGCGGGGGTGATCGCGGATGTGGTCCGCCGCGAGCACGAACCGCTGCTCCCGCGTGATGCCCTCCCGCGGCACGACCGGCCCCTGCACGAGCACGCCGGAGACCGTCAGCGCGAACAGCAGGTGGATGCCGCGCTGCCCTGAGGGGTCGATGCCGATGCCCTCGAGCACCGGGAAGATCTCGCCCCTGGTGAGGCCGCCGTCGCGGAGCCGCGGCGTGAGCTCCCGGACGACCGCGTCGATCATGGCGTCGTCGATGCCGAGCTGCCGCTGTCGGGAGGCCGCCTGCTGCTGCTGTCGTGCGGCCGTGATCTCCAGCACCCAGCCGAGGTCGCGCGCGGGGATCGTGTGCAGCGTCCCCCGCATGGTCCAGGCCCGGACGATGTCGCCACGGTCGAATGCGGCGTCGACGTCGCGGAGGCGTGCGTCGCCCTTCGTCCGCACGGCCAGCGCCCACCGTCCGGCCGTGAAATCCTGGCTCTGCACCGCGAGCAGCCGCGCCGCCGCTCCCGCCACGTCCGCCTCCGGCGCGGTCAGCCCCTGCCACCGCAGCCGCTCCTCCCGCCACTGTGAGGTCTTCATGCCCCTCATCATGCCGCGACCCACCCCCTTTCGTGCGCCCCGGCCCGTTGCGTGCGCGCGCAGGGGGCCGGGTCGAGCGGAAGGGGGTGGGTCGGGAGTCAGAGGGTGACTTCGCGGCGGGTGGGGAGGACGACGGGGTGCGACCCCGCCATGGTCTCCAGCACCCGGATCACCTGGCAGGAGTAGCCGAACTCGTTGTCATACCAGACGTAGAGGATGAGGGTGTCCTCGTCGGCGATCGTGGCCAGGCCGTCGACGATGCCCGCGCGGTGCGAGCCGACGAAGTCCGTGGAGACCACCTCGGGGCTCTCCACGTAGTCGATCTGCTGCCGGAGCTTCGAGTGCAGCGACACCCGGCGCAGGTAGTCGTTGACCTGGTCCTTGGTGGCGGGGCGCTCCAGCGTGAGGTGCAGCACCGCGAGTGAGACGTCCGGCGTGGGGACGCGGATCGCGCTGCCCGTGAGCTTGCCCTCCAGCTGCGGCAGGGCCTTGGCCACGGCCTTCGCCGCCCCGGTCTCGGTGATGACCATGTTCAGCACGGCGGAGCGTCCGCGGCGGTCGCCCTTGTGGAAGTTGTCGATGAGGTTCTGGTCGTTCGTGAACGAGTGCACGGTCTCGACGTGGCCCTTCACCACACCGAACGCCTCGTCGATCGCGGCGAGCACCGGGGTGATGGCGTTGGTCGTGCACGACGCCGCCGAGACGATGCGGTCCTCGTCGGTGATCGTGTCGTCGTTGATGCCCTGCACGATGTTCTTCAGCGGGCCCTTGCCGGGCGCGGTCAGCAGCACGCGGGCGACGCCCTTCGCGCGGAGGTGCTGGGAGAGCCCCGCCTCGTCACGCCAGCGGCCGGTGTTGTCGACGACGATCGCGTCGTCGATGCCGTAGGCCGTGTAGTCGACGGCGGCCGGGTCGTCGGAGTAGATGACCTGGATGCGCGTGCCGTTGGCGATGATCTGCTCGGCGTCCTCGTCCACCGTGACCGAGCCCGCGAAGCGGCCGTGCACCGAGTCGCGCAGCAGCAGCGACGCGCGCTTGACGAGGTCGTTCTCGGAGCCGCGGCGCACGACGATGGCGCGGAGCCGGAGCCCGCTCCCGCCGCCGGTGTGCGCGATGAGGATGCGGGACAGCAGGCGGCCGATGCGGCCGAAGCCGTAGAGCACGACGTCGGTCGGCGGTGCCGGGACCGCGCCGACGGCCGGGGCCAGGGTCTCGGCCAGGTACTCCTCGAGCGGGCGGCCGCTCTCCGCGTGCCCTTCCACGAGGCGGGCCACGTCGATCGACGAGGCTCCGGGGGCCAGGGCGTGGATGCCCTCGAGCACCGCCAGGCTGTCCTCGACCGCCAGGCGCTCGTGTCCGAGCTGGGCCACGCGCTCGTGCACCTCGACGAGGCCGGTGGCCGAGAGGCCGAGCAGGCGATGACCGTGCAACGAGGTGACCACGTCGCGCTCGCGCTTGAGAGCCCCGATGAGCGGGATCATCCGCTCCGCCAGCTCTTCGCTCGCCGTCCATTCGTCGCGGTGTGCCGCGGAATCGTTCATCTGCGTCCTTGCATGTGTGAGCGCGCGCCGAGGTCGCCGGCGCGCATGAGGTTGCCGGGGTGTTCGGGGGATGACTCCAGGGTACAAGCCGCGGAACAACGCGCCGAATCGGCCGGCGCAGGACCTCCCGTGCGCGCGAGTTTTACGTCTACACTGGTGGAATAATGAGCAGCGCACTCCTCGGCGACGACGCCGACCTCCTCGTCCGCGGCGGCCGCATCCACACCGTCGACGCCACCGATTCCGTCGCCACCGCGATCGCCGTCCGGGACGGGGTGATCGTCGCCACCGACGCCGCCGCCGAAGCCCTCCCGGCCCGCGAGGTGGTGCAGCTCGACGGTCGCACCGCGATCCCCGGCCTCAACGACGCCCATCTCCACGCCGCCTGGCTGGGCGCGCGCTGGCCGCACCTGTTCTTCTCCGACACCCCGCCCGAGGAGCAGCCGACCGGCCGCCTCGTGACCACGGCCGACGAGCGACGCGGGGCCCTGCGTCGGGCGTGGGCGCTGCTCGCGGAACTCGGCGTCACGAGCTACACGGAGCCGGGCATCGGCCCCGGCGAGGACCACGGCGAGACCGGCTGCTTCGGCACCGACATGCTCGACGCGTACGTGGAGCTGCACAGGGAGGGCGCGCAGACCTCGCGCGTCACGCTGCTGCGCCTCTTCGGGACGATCGACGGCGAGAGCTCCCTGGACGACTTCGCCGCCGGACTCCCGGTGCCGCCGCCGTCGACCGATCCCCGCTGGCTCGCGATCCCCGGCGTGAAGATCTTCGCCGACGGCATCCCGCCGATGGCCACCGCCTGGACGTCGGAGCCCTACCCCGACGGGACGTCCGGGCACCTGCTCACGCGTGGCGACGCCGATCCGCTCAGCGCCTTCCAGCAGATGATCGCGCTGGCTGCCGGTCGCGGTCTCCAGATCGCGGTGCACGCCACCGGCGACCGCTCGATCGAGGAGTTCCTGATCGCGCTGGAACGGCACGGCCAGACACCCCCGCCGCCAGGACCCCACCACATCGTGCACGGCGACCTCGCGACCCCCGCGCAGATCCGGCGCGCGGAACGCCTCGGCGTCGGCTTCGCCGTGCAGCCCCTCATCGCCGCGCACACGCACTCCTGGGCGGCAGTGCAGCTCGGCGAGGCCCGCGTCGCCGCCGCGTGGCCGCTGGCCGAGATGCTCTCCTCCGGGGCGCTGACCACCGTGACCAGCGACGCCCCGATCGCCACGCCGGACTGGCGCCCGAGCCTCGATGCGTCCCTCGCCCTCCTCGCCGCCGACGGCCGCGCGGACGACGCCGCGACGCGGCGCCGGCTGCTGCGCACCATGACGGCCGACGCCGCGATCCAGGACGGCGCCGCGAGCTGGAAGGGCACCCTCGAGCCCGGCAAGGTCGCCGACATCACGGTGCTCGACGAGGATCCGTGCAGCCCGGGGCGCCCGTTCGCCGCCCTCCAGGTCGAGCGCACGATCGTCGACGGCCGCACGGTGTTCGCGCGCGGCTGACCACCCGCACCACGAAAACGGCGGGCGGCATGTTCACAC
>NZ_DLNJ01000017.1:2261-25028 GCF_002478345.1 Microbacterium sp. UBA7513 | reverse complement strand
CCCCCCCCCCCCGCGCCCGGCCCCCCCCCCCCCCCAGAAAACGGGCGGGGGGTTTTTTCACGCACGCCCCCCGCCTCTGATCCCCCTCGGACCAGTCTCGAACCGCGGTCGTCAGACCGCGGTGGCCAGGAGCACGCGCGGGCTCCCCGGCAGGGCGACGGTGTCGCGCACCGCCCATCCCGCGTCCGTCAGCCAGCCGCGGACCTGCGACTCGGGGTACACGACGGTGCCGTCGATCACGAGATACTCCCCCGCGTGCAGGGCGTCCAGCGCACGCTGCTCGTCGTCGTCGTCGAGGAAGAAGTCGAGCACCGTCAGCGTCGCGCCGTCGACCGCTGCGGCACGGAGCCGACGGAAGATCTGCGCGTTCTCCTCCGCAGAGAAGCGGTGGATGACGTGGTTGGCGAACACCGCGTCATAGGCACCCTCGGGGGCCGCGGTCGCCGTGTCCCCCACCTCGACGGCAGCCCGGTCGGCGACGCCTGCGGCCGCGACCGCCGCGGCCACGCCGTCCTCGAACCCCGGGGCGTAGACGAACGTGGTGTGCAGCTCGGGGTTGCGCGCCATGACGGCGAGGGCGAACTCGGCGGACAGACCGCCGAAGTCGAGGGCCTTCGTCGCGCCGGCGAGGTCGACGAGCCGGCCGAACTCCTGCGCGTGCAGGCGGTTGTACGTCATGACGCCGGCCATGAACGTGCCCCACCGCGCGTCGTCCATCTGCAGGTCGCCGGGCTCGGTCGTGTCGACCGTGTGCGCGAACTGCAGCCAGTGCGGGTAGCTGATCTCGTCGAGGAACGTGAGGAACGGAGCGAGGTCGATCACCGCGTCCTCCCCCGTGAGGTAGGCCGAGGCGTCGGACGCCAGGGCGTAGCGCCCCTCCGCCCGGACGAGGAGACCCTTCGCGGCGAGGGCGTCGGCGAGCAGCCGGGCGATCCGCTCGCTCACCCCGCAGCGCTCGGCGATCGCCGTGGCGGTGTCCGCGCCCGCGGCGACGGCGGCGAACAGCCCGATGCGGCTGGCCTGGAAGAGCTGCTTCGCGGCCATGTAGCCGGTGGCGATGTCGAGGATGCGGGCGGCGTCTGGGGTGGGGGTGTCGGTCATGGCGAATGCCTTTCGGTATGTCTACGAACGTGGGAAATAAAGGACGGGAGGACGCCAGGCGCGTATCGGCGGGTCAGTCCGCGAGGAACTCGCGCACGGCGTCGCGGAACGCGGGGGTGTGCAGCGCCACGAGGTGATCGCCGGGGACGCGGCGCACGCGGACGTCCGGCAGCCGCGCGGCGAGCTCGTCGATGCCCGCGGCCATCGGGTCGTCCTCGCCGCCCAGGAGCAGCACCGGCACCGCCGGCGCTCCGGCCTCGGGCGCGAAAGGCTCGGTCGCGAGCCCCTCGATGAGGTCGAGCAGATCGCACGGTCGGTTGCCGGGCAGGCTCACCATGTGCACGATCATCCCGGTCAGCGGATCGACGGGAGCCGGTCCGCCGGCGAGCGCAGCCCGCGCGGCGGAGAGGTCGACGAGCGCGAAGGGCTCCCCCGCGCTGAGGCCGCCGAGCACGAGACGCCGCACCGCGACACCCGGGCGCCGGGCGAGATCCCACGCGAGCCGGGCACCGAGCGAGTAGCCGACGAGGTCGACCTCGTCCGGGCCGATCGCTTCGGCGAGCGCGTCGAGCACCGCGGAGGTCGGCACGACTCCGAGCCCGGGGGCGTCGCCGTGCGCCGGCAGATCGAGGACCCGGCGCGGCCGGTCGCCGAGCACCGCCGTCCACTCGCTGTCCGGCCAGTCCTGGGTGCCGCGCGAGGCGAGGCCGTGCAGGAACACCACGGGTCGTTCGGGGGGAAGGGTCATGACGGGCCGTCCTCTCGGGACCGGCCCCTCGCCCTCAGCGCAGCCGCGCGAGGAACCGGTCGATGTAGTTCTCGTAGTCGGCGATGCGGTCGCCGTCCGGGTACATGAGGTTGATGACCGTCGCGCCGACCGCCGCGGAGATGTACTCGTCCGCCAGCGGGCCGTAGTCCTGGTCGCGGATCGAGCCCTCGTCGCGGGCCGCCTCCATGCGCGCGATGAGCGAGGCTCGCCACGAGCCCAGGTGTCCGCGGTAGAGCTCGGCCAGCGACTCGTTCGCCATCGCGTACTCCCAGAGCGCCAGGAGCACCCGGCCCGCGGCGATCTGCTCCGGGTCGCGCGGCACGGTGGCCTGCAGGAAGCCGCGCAGCGCGTCGTCCGCCGCCACCGGTTCCTGCCCCGCAGCCTCCACGCCCTCGGACATCTGCTGCAGGATGGTCTCGAACGTCGCCGCGACGATGCTCTCCTTCCCGGGGAAGTAGTGCTTCAGCGCACCGTTCGCGAAGCCCGCCTCCGCGGCGATGCTGCGCATGGTCGCCGCCTCGAACCCACCCTTCAGGATGATGCTCTTGGCCACCTCGACGATGTCCCGTCGCCGCTGGTCGTGGTCGATGATCTTCGGCATGGCGTCCTTCCGGCCGAGTCCGGGGTGTGGCGTGTTCCGGCCTGGAGCTACCGTACCGCCGCACCGGGCACCTCCCGCAGAGCGAGCCACTGCGCCCGGCGTACCCGCTGAGCCACCGGGTCCGCGACGGGCGAGGCCAGCCGCAGGCGCTCGGCGTACGGGTGACGCGGCGCGCGCGTGACCTGCTCCCCGTCTCCGATCTCGACGATCTCCCCCCGGTACATCACGGCGACCCGGTGGCAGACCCGCCGGACGACGCCGAGGTCGTGCGAGACGAACAGGTAGGCCACGCCGGTGTCGCGCTGCAGTTCGATGAAGAGGTCGAGGATGGTGGCCTGCGTGGTGAGGTCGAGCGCGCTGACCGGCTCGTCGCACACGATCAGCCGCGGACCGCGGACGAGGGCGCGGGCGATCGCGATGCGCTGCCGCTGCCCGCCGGAGAACTCGCTCGGGTACCGGTCCATGCTCGCGGAGGGCAGCCGCACCCGGTCGAGCATGTCGCGCACGCGCTTCTCGGCGGCCTTCGCCCCGATGCCCGTCGTCAGCAGCGGCTCGGCGAGGATGTCGCCGATGGTCAGTGCCGGGTTGAGGGAGCCGTACGGGTCCTGGAACACGACCTGCACGTCGTCGGCGAGCGCCCGCCGGGCCCGGCCGCCGAGCCGGCCGATGTCCTGGCCGTCGAAGCGGATGCGCCCCGCCGTCACCGGGGCGAGGCCGAGGATGGCCTTGCCGAGCGTCGACTTCCCGGATCCGGACTCGCCGACCAGGCCCAGGCACTCACCGGGGGCGATGTCGAGGGAGACGCCGTGCAGCGCGCGGAAGGCGTGCCGACCCCGGCCGTACTCGACCACGAGGTCGTCCACCTGCAGCAGGGGGTTCACCGGAGCGGTGTTCATGCGGGGATCTCCGTCCGCCGGCCGTCGAGCGCGGCGCGGCCCTCGGCTTCGTCGAGCGACGCGGCGATGAGCTCGCGCGTGTACTCCTGGGTGGGCGCGGCGAAGAGCTCGTCCACGGGCCCCGACTCCACGATGTCGCCGCCGCGCATGA
This sequence comes from Microbacterium sp. UBA7513, assembly GCF_002478345.1. Classification (NCBI taxonomy): domain Bacteria; kingdom Bacillati; phylum Actinomycetota; class Actinomycetes; order Micrococcales; family Microbacteriaceae; genus Microbacterium; species Microbacterium sp. UBA7513. The sequence goes on along the minus strand of NZ_DLNJ01000017.1, from coordinate 21,510 downwards.
CGATCACGCGGTCGCAGATGTCGGCGACGACGCCGAAGTTGTGCGTCACGATGAGCAGCGCCATGCCGTACTCGGCCTGCAGCTCCCGCAGCAGTTCGAGGACCTCGGCCTGCACGGTGACGTCGAGGGCGGTGGTGGGCTCGTCGGCGACGAGGAGCGACGGCCGACCGGCGATCGCACCGGCGATGAGCACGCGCTGGGCCATGCCGCCGGACACCTGATGCGGGTAGCTGCGCATCACGCGGTCGGGGTCGGACAGCCCCACCCGCAGGAGCACCTCCCGCGCGCGCTGCCGGGCGGCGGCCTTCGCGAGCCCGTGCGTCCGGCGCAGCGGCTCGATGAGCTGATGCCCGATCGTGTACGAGGGGTCGAGGTTGCTCATCGGCTCCTGCGGCACATAGCCGATGGTGCGTCCGAGCAGGGCCTGGCGCTCCTTCGGCGTCGCGTGGGTGACCTCCGCGCCACCGACCCAGATCGCGTCGGCGGTCGCCCGGCCGGTCGCGGGGAGCAGGTCGAGCACCGAGAACACGGTCTGCGACTTGCCCGACCCGGACTCGCCGACGATCCCGACGACCTCCCCTGGGGCGACGTCGAGGGTCACGCCGTGCACGACCTCGGTCTCCCCCATCGGCGTCGCGTGGACGACGTGCAGGTTCTCGACGCGGAGGGCCGATGCCGGAGCCTCGTGGCGGACGCTGCCCGTGGCGGGAGCCGCGGCGACCTCGTCCGCGGTCTCGAGCACTCCGCGCCGCCGCCGTCGGGCCGCGCGCGGCGTGCGCACCTGCACGAGCTCGGCGAGCGTGGAGCCCATGATCGCGAGGACGGCGATCGTGAGACCGAGCGCCGCGGAGGGCCACAGCAGCATGAGGGGGTAGGTCAGCATGAGCCGGAAGCCCTCGAGCATCATCGCTCCCCAGCTCGGCACGTTCGAATCGCCGATGCCGAGGAACTGGAGCCCCGCCTGCATGCCCATCGCGATGCCCGCCGTGAGAGCGGTCTGGATGATGACCGGCGGGTAGACGGCCGTGATGACGTGGCGGAAGATGATGCGCCCGTCCGACAGCCCCGACACGCGGGCGGCGTCGATGTACGCCTCGCCGCGGACGGCGAGCGTCTGCGACCGCGCGATGCGGAAGTAGCCCGGCACCATGAAGACGCCGACGGTGACCATCAGCAGCTCGAAGTTGTTGCGGCTGCCGGCGGCGACCACGAGCAGGATGATCATCCCGGGGATCGACTGGAGGGCGTCGCTGATCCAGGTCGCGACCCGGTCGAAGACGCCGCCGAAGTACCCAGCCGCGACACCCGACGGGACGCCGATGACGAGCGCCGTGACGATCGTGATGAGCGCACCCCACAGCGTCGTCCTCGTTCCGTAGATGAGGCGGCTGAGGATGTCGCGGCCGGTGGAGTCGCCGCCGAGGAGGTGCTCCGGCGAGGGCGGGGCCTTCGCGGCTGCGAGGTCGACGAGGTTCGGGTCCATCGGCGCCAGCAGCGGCGCGAACACCCCGACGAGCACGATGAGCACGAAGATCGCGAGCGGGATGGAGCCGCCGGGATGACGGAGGAAGCGTCGGAACAGGCTCGACCGGCGCTTCTGGGCGGCCCGGTCGAAGGCGACGCGGATGTCTGTCGTGGTCATGCGACGCGCACCTTCGGGTTGATCCAGCCGAGCACGAGGTCGAGCAGGAGGTTGATGAGGACGACGAAGACGATGGAGACCACCGTGATCCCGAGCAGCATGGGGATGTCGCCGTTCTGCGACGACTGGTTCGTGAGCTGCCCCAGACCGGGGAGGCTGAAGATCTGCTCCACCACGATGGCGCCGGAGAGCAGGCCCACGAACATCAGGGCGATCACCGTGAGCGCGGCGGGCGAGGCGTTGCGGAGGATGTGCAGGTTCACCCGGGCGGCGGACAGGCCGCGGCTGCGGAGCGTGCGCACCCAGTCCTGGCGGCTCTGGGCGATCACGGCATTGCGCAGCTGCTCCGACACGGCGACGATGCCGCCCAGGGCGAGGGAGATCGCCGGCAGCGTGATCGAGCGCAGCCATCCTTCGACGGACTGGGTCGGCGGGACGTAGCCGACGGCGGGGAACCATTTGAGCTGCACGGCCAGCCACATCACCAGGACCAGGCTCACCCAGAACCCGGGGAGCGCGAAGAGGACGACGGAGATCCCCTTGATGATCCGGTCGAACCAGGTGCCGGGGCGGAGTCCGGTGATCATGCCGAACGCGACGCCGATGACCGCGGTGATGAGGGTCGCGAGGGTCACGACGGAGAGCGTGACGGGGACCTTGACCGCGAGCTGCGCGCCGACCGGCTGGAAGTTGCGCCACGAGACGCCGAAGTCGAGCAGCACGGCGTGGGAGAACCAGTCCCAGAACTGCACGATCAGGGGACGGTCGAGACCGATCTTCGCCGCCAGCGCCTCCTGCTGCGCAGGACTCGCCGTGGTCCCGAGGAGCGAGGCGGTCGGATCGCTGATCGCGAGGTGGGCGAGGAAGAACGTGCCGATCGAGACCGCGACGAGCAGGAGGATGCCGGACAGCACCCGCTTCGCCGTGAAGAGGAGCATGGGGGCCTCTCGAGGGTGAGGAGGAGGGGAAGGGGTGCCGGGGCGGCCGCGTGGCGACCGCCCCGGCGGGCGTTCAGCCCTGCGTGATGTACCGCAGCGTCGGGAACATCATCCCCACGACGGGCTGCAGCTGGATGCCGGGCGCCGTGTAGTAGATGTTGTTCGCCTGGTACCAGACCGACCACCAGGCCTGGTCGACGAGGGCCTGGTTGAGCTCCTTGATGGCGGCGGTCTGCGCGTCGCCGCGCTCCGTCTGCACCTTCTCGACGAGCGGGGCGATGACCTCGTTCTTCGCGTAGTCGGGCTCCGGGTTGAACCACTGCACGCTCGTCAGCTGCCGGGAGACGGTGGCCACGTCGTTGCCGTCCATCGCGAGGAAGGAGATGAACATCGGGTAGTTGGGTGCGTTGAGCTGGTAGTCCGGCATCTGCATGTTGTCCCAGGTGACGGTGATGCCGAGCTCGTTGAGGGCCTGCTCGGCCGACGGCTTCCACATCTCGAAGATCGGGGACATCGGCATCGAGATGTCGAAACCGTCCGGGTAGCCGGCGTCGGCCAGGAGCTCCTTCGCCTTGTCCATGTTGAACGCGTAGGCGTCGTTGAGGTCGGGGTCGTTGATGTCGCCGCCGTCCGGGAACACCTGGTTGGTGGCCACCCCCGCACCACTGCCGACCGCCGCGAGGACGGCCGCACCGTCGAACGCGTAGTTCAGCGCCTGACGGACCTCGAGCGTGCCGAGGGGCTCGCTCTTCGCGCCGGTGTGGTCGGTGATGACGAGGCCGGCCCACCCGGAGACCCGCTGGGCGGTGTTCCAGCCCTGCTGCTCGGCCTGGTCGAGGTTGGCCACGTCGCCATACTGCACGTTGATCTGGCCGCTGAGCATCGCGTTGTGACGGGCGGTCGCGTCGGTGATCGGGTAGATCGCGAGTTCGGCGAACGGGTACGTCTTCGCGTCCCAGTGGTCCTCGGTCTTGGTGAAGTGGTACTCGGCGCCCGCGACGCTGGTGTCGCTGTCGAGCACGTAGGGGCCGGAGCCGACCGGGTCGCTGCCGAGCGTGCCCGCCTCGATGGAGGCCGGGGGCATGACGTAGCTGCGGCCGAGGCCCATCAGGTAGAGGATCGTGTCGTCGCGCTGCGTGAGGGCGATGCGGACGGTGTCGTCGTCGACCTTCTCGAAGCCCTTCGCGTTGACGTAGGCCTCACCGGACCGGGCGCCGGCCTTGAGGTACTCGAGGCTCGCGACGACGGCGTCGGCATCGACCGGGGTGCCGTCGCTGAACACGGCGTCGGTGCGGATGTCGAGGTCGATGCTGAGGTCGTCGTCGGCCACGGTCCACTTCGTCGCGAGCGACGGGATCGGGGTGCCGTCGGCGTCGAGGGCGATCAGGGCGTCGTACACCGCGGACAGGTAGGGGCCGTCGAAGCCGATGTCGGCGAGGGACGGATCCCAGGACGTGACATCGAGGAAGTTGCCGATGTTGAGGGCGTCGGGGCCTTCGGCGCCACCGCCGTCGGACGGCGAGGGCGTTCCGCCGCCGCTGCAGCCGGCGAGCGCGAGGGTCGCGGCGACGGCGGCGGCGACCGCGAGGGGCATTCGTTTCATGGTTCCTTCTCTCGGGTGCAGGGGGTGGTGAAGAAGGTTCGAAGAGCCGCTGACCGGAGACCGGGACCGACGCCACTTCGATGTGTCGTGCTGGTTAGTCTACATGCGTGGAAAAAGAGCGCAAGCGTGTTTCCGCCCCCGGCCGCGCGGACCGATGCCTCAGCGCGCACGCACCTTGCTCCCCCGCGCACACCCCCGCGGGTGCCGGTGCCGGTACCGGGATCAATACCGCACCCCCACCCTCCCCGCGCGGCCCATTTCTGATCCCGCCACCGCGCCCACCCCTCCAGCCGGATCAGAAACGCCCCTCGGTGATGCCTTTTCGGCACCCCTTTCATCCCGCACCGGGGTGAGCGACGGCGCGAACGGGCCACGCGGGCACCCCCGCGGGCCACCGTGCCCCTTCCCGGGATCAAGAACGCACCGCCCACCCGGGCCCCAGGAGCATTTCTGATCCGGCGCGTGCGCGGGGCACTTCCGATCCAGCACGGAGGCGAGGAGCCCTTCTGATCCGGGCTCCGGAGAGCGGTCCGGTCCCGCACGAGCGGCGGGCCCGGTGATGGACAAACAGTCACCACCAGAAGCGGGATCAGATTCGGCCGCACGCCCTCCCTGCGTGGCGCGTTTTCGAATCGGCGCGGGGAACGTCACGCCGTGCGGGATCAGAAACGGGCCCGTGGGGTGCCTGCGAGGTGCGGAACTGATCCCGCGAGCGGAGTGGGACGCGGGGGCGAGCGAAGCGGGATCAGGAACGTGCCTGCGGGACGCGCGGGAGGTGCGGAAGTGATCCCGCACGCCGGAGGGGAGAAGCCGGGGGAGATACGGGGGTCACCAGGTGCCGTCGGGGCGGACGGCATGGTCGACGCGGCAGTCGGCGAGGGCGGCGCGTACCTCGGCTCCGTGGTCGCGGGCGAGGGCGAGGGCGGCGTGGTTCTCCTCGAGCTGCGCGACGCGGGAGGCACCGAAGAGCACGGTGGCCGTCGCGGGGTTCGCCAGACAGAAGGCGATGCCGAGGGCGGCCGGGGTCACCCCGAACTCCCCCGCGACCCGTGCGACCTCGGGGTACACGGCGAGGATCCGCTCGCGGATACCTCCGACGTCGGCACCGATCTTGCGCTGGGGCATCCGTCCGGTGGCGAGGATCCCGCCCTCGAACACGTCCGAGGCCTGCAGCGCGAGGGTTCCGTCGGCGAACAGCGGGCCGTACGCGTCACCCTCCGCCATGGCCCGTCGGGCGATGCCGTACTTGAGCTGCGCGAACGAGGGGCCGATCAGCCCCTGCGCATCCGCCTCGGCGAGCGCCGCCCCGGTGTCCGCGATCCGCCAGTTGTTGATCCCCCACGAGTCGACCAGGCCGTCTGCGAGGAGAGCGTTCACGTCGGCGACGAGTCGCGGCATGTCCGGGGCGTCGAGGTAGTCCCCCACCACGAGGGTGTCGAAACGGTCGAGGCCGGCCCGCTCCAGCGACTCCTCGATCTGCCCGCGGAAGCCCTGGTTCGGCCAGTCCCAGAGCCAGAGCTTGCCGCACAGCACGACGTCGGAACGGTCCACCCCGCTCGCCCGGAAGGCCTCTCCGAAGAGGATGTCGGTCCGGGAGTTCTCGGCGTGCGGTCCCATGTTGTAGTACGCGATGTCGAAGAATCCGGCGTCGAGCTCGACCGCCCGGTGGATGAGCTGCACGGCGTCGTCGAACTCCATGCGATCCCAGGTGTTCCACGATCCGAGGGCGAGCGGCGGCACCGTCGCGCCTCCCGGGGACAGCGGCTTGCGGGGATAGATCACATCGGACATGAGGGCTCCTTCGCCGTCTCCAGCACGGGGTTGTGTTTTTCTATGGTTGTAGAATATAACGGAGGAATCCCATCGCAACACCGTCAGTGAGGACGACCATGACCGCTTCCCCGCGCCGTATCCTCGTCACCGGAGGAGCCTCCGGGCTCGGCCGCGGCATCGCCACCGCCTTCCGCGCCGCCGGGGATGATGTCTTCCTCGGCGACGTGGATCTCGATGCCGCCCGGGCCGTCGCCACCGAGATCGGAGCCACCGCCCTCCCCCTCGACATCGGCGACGAAGCGTCGGTGCAGGCGGCGGCCGAACGGATCCACGCGGCCGGCGGACTCGACGTCCTCGTCAACAACGCCGGCGTCGTCGCCGGCGGCGGAACACTCCAGGAGGTCGCGGTCGACGCGGTCGATGCGGCTCTGCGCGTCAACGTCCGCGGCACGTTCCTCATGCTGCGGGTCTTCGGCGGGCTGCTCGCCACGGCCGGCCACGGGGCCATCGTCAACATCTCCTCGATCGGCGCCCGGCAGCCCACCCCCGGCCTCGGGCACTACGAGGCCACGAAGGCCGCGGTCGACGCGCTCACCCGGACCGCGGCCATCGAGCTCGCCGGCTCCGGGGTGCGGGTCAACGCTGTCGCCCCCGGCCCCGTGCTCACGCCCCTGACCGCCGACTTCGCCTCGAACCCGGATGCCCGCGCCGCGTGGGAGTCGCGCATCCCGCTCGGCACCATCGCCGAGGTCGACCAGGTCACCCCGCTCGTGCTGTTCCTCGCGAGCAGTGCTGCCAGCCACATCACCGGGGTCTCGGTCCCCGTCGATGGCGGCCAGCTCCTCGTCTGACCGCGTCCCCCTCCGTGCGGGATCGATTCCGCCCCTCCCGGGCACCGCGGAGGACCGTTTTCGATCCCGCTACCCGCCCCGCGACTGGAGAACCATGACCCTCCCCACCACCACCCGCGCCGCGGTGCTCACCGCGCACGGCGAGCCGCTCACCCTGCAGGACCTCCCGCTGCCCGCCGAGATCGAACCCGGCGCCGCCCTCGTCCGCATCGCCTGCACCACGCTGTGCGGCACGGACATCGAGATCTGGGAGGGGAGGATGTCGTTCCCCGGCATGCTGCCCCTGGTCCTCGGCCACGAGATGGTCGGCGAGATCGTGGCCACCGGACCCGACACCCGCGACGCGCTCGGCCGCCCGCTCTCCGCCGGCGACCGGATCGGCTGGTCGGAGTCCACCTGCGGCGAGTGCCACGGCTGCGTCGTGCTCCGGGAACCGGTCGCCTGCTCCCGCCGCGGCTACGGCTTCCTCCAGCGCGCGGACGTGCCGCCGTTCGCGACGGCCGGGCTCTCCGAGTACGCGTACGTCACCCCGGGTGCCGCCAAGCTCCTGCTCCCGGCCGCGGTCAAGGACACCTGGGCCTCGATGGCGGGCTGCGCCGCGAAGACCGTCCTCCGCGCGTTCGAGCGGGCCGGTCGTATCCGCCCCGGCTCCCGCGTGGTGGTGCAGGGCTCGGGCGCCCTCGGCATCTTCGCCACGGCAGTCGCGACCATCGCGGGTGCCGGGCAGGTCATCACCGTCGGCGCTCCCGCGGCCCGCCTGGAACTCGCCGCCCGCTTCGGCGCCGACGCCGTCGTCGACTTCCGCGACGGTCCCGTCGTCGACCAGGTCCTAGCGCTGACCGGAGGCCAGGGGGCGGACCACGTGTTCGACTTCGCGGGCGCCCCGAGCGTCGGACCGGACGCCGTCGGCATGGCCGCCCAGCGCGGCACCGTCGCGATCGTCGGCTCGACCGGCCCTGCCGGGGACGGCTTCGCCCTCAGCACGATCATGGGCAAGGAGCTCACGGTGGTCGGGTCGCTCAACGGCGACATCTCCGACTACGCCCGCGCGATCGACTTCTTCACGGCGTTCGCCGACCGCTTCCCCTGGGACGACCTGTTCAGCGCCCCGGTCGGGCTCGCCGACGCCTCCGCGAAGATCGCGCACATGCACCACCTCGATGAGGTCAAGGCCGTCATCGACCCGAGCCTCTGAGGAGCATCATGACCACCCCCCTCCCCCTTCGCGAGATCGGCCGCAGCGGCCTGCATGCCTCCCTGTTCTCCCTGGGCTCGTGGCACACCTACGACCGCATGGACTTCGCCGACGCGGTCGCGCTCCTCCGCGAGGCCACCGACCGCGGCGTGAACCTCTTCGACGTGGGCGTGTACTCCGCACCCGGCGCCCCGCCGGTCTTCACCGACGTGATCTTCTCGGCGATGGTGCGCGCGGCGGGGCTGCGCCGAGAGGAGTGGCTGCTGTCGTCGAAGCTCTGGTTGGAGGCCTTCGGTGCCGACGGCTTCCGCCCGCAGCTCGAGAACGCCCTGATGCGGGTGGGCACCGAGCACGCCGACCTCGTGATCCTCGGCGACCTGCGCCGCGACGACCTCGACCTGCGCGACCTCGTGCTCGACCTCGCCGCCCTCACCGACGCCGGGCTCATCCGCGCGTGGGGCGTGAACAACTGGTCGGCGGGGAGCATCCAGGCCCTGATCGACCTCGCCGCCGCGGAAGGCGTGCCCGGCCCGCAGATCGCACAGCTCAAGTACAGCGTCTCGCGGCGGTCGATCCCGGACGGCGAGCCGTTCGCGCGCCTCTGGGAGCAGGGCCTCACGCTCCAGGCCTCGGACTGCCTGGAGGGCGGGATCCTCGCCGGGACGGTGAACGGCGGCCGGCAGATCGGGCGCGACCCCGGCGACATCCGGGAGCGGATCATCGCCGACGTCCCCGCGTTCACCGCGGTCGCGGAGGACCTCGGCGTGACCCCCGCCCAGCTCGGTATCGCCTTCACCCTCACCCACCCCGCCCTGACGACGACCCTGTTCGGCGCCTCCCGCGTCGCGCAGCTGCGGGCGAACCTCGACGCGGCCGCCCTCGTCGACCGCATCGGCGCCGCCGAGCTGCGCCGTCTCGTCGAGCCCTTCTGGGCCGACCGCGGGGTCGTCGACCCCGAAGGCCCCTGACGCCGTCCCACCCGAGGAGAACCATGACCATCCCCGTCCCCTTCGATCCCGACGTGCAGGCCGTGCTCGACGAGATCGCGAAGAACCCGCAGCCCGCGCTCACCCGCGAGACCCTGCCGCGCGACGGCGTCGACCGGATGTTCCCGGACAACGACACCGTGATCGCCGGCCGGGACATCACGTGGGAGGACCGCGTCATCCCCGGCCCGCCCGGAGCCCCGGACATCGAGGTCACGATCTTCCGACCCGCGGGTTCCGAGACCTCGACGCTCCCGGGCTTCGTGAACATCCACGGCGGCGGCATGATCGTCGGCCACCGCTCGTGGGAGACGGCGCGGGTCGTCGACATCGTCGCGGAGCACGGCGTCGTGGCCGTGAACGTCGAGTACCGCCTCGCACCGGAGGACCCGTACCCCGCGGGCGTGGAGGACTGCTACGCGGCCTTCGTGTGGACGCACGCCCACGCCGCGGAGCTCGGCATCGACCCCGCGCGCATCGTCGTGGGCGGAGGCAGCGCGGGCGGCGGTCTCACCGCGGCCGTCGCCCTGCTGGCGCGCGATCGGCGGGGCCCTGTCATGGCCGGGCAGCTGCTGCTGTGCCCCATGATCGACAACACCAACACCACGGTCGCCAGTCGGCAGTACGACGGCATCGGCACCTGGCAGCGCGACATGAACCTCCTCGCCTGGTCATGCGTCCTCGGCGAGGAGCTCGCGTTCAGCGCCGAGGCCCCGGCCTACGCCGCGCCGAGCCGCGCGACGGATGTCTCCGGCCTCCCGCCCGCGTACATCGAGGTCGGCGAGGCGGAGATGTTCCGCGACGAGGACACCGCGTACGCCCTCCGGATCTGGGAGACCGGCGGACAGGCCGAGCTGCACGTGTGGGGCGGCGGCGCCCACGGCTTCGACATGTACATGCCGGAGGCCGAGATCACCCGCGCCGCCCTCGCCGCCCGTGCCTCCTGGCTGCGACGGATCTGGCGGGCCGCCGCATGAGCACGCCGGAGCCGGTGCCCTACGACCCGGAGCTCGTCGCCGGACTCGACGCCTTCGTCGACCTCGTGGAGGTCATCCCGCTGCGCGCGGACACGATCCACACCAACCGCGACCACTTCGCCACGATCATCCCGCCGATGGCCGTGCAGGCCGAGGGCCGCGCCGTGACCTGGGAGGACCGGGTCATCCCCGGCCCCGTCGGGGCTCCGGACCTCGAGATCACCGTCGTGCGCCCGGCGCAGGCGCCGTCGGACCCGGCCCCGGCGGTGCTGTCGATCCACGGCGGCGGCATGGTGCTCGGCACGCGCTTCTTCGGCACCGCCGAGCTCATCGACCTCGCGGAGCGGCACGGCGTCGTCGGCGTCGCGGTCGAGTACCGCCTCGCCCCCGAGCACCCCGGACCGGCGCAGGCGGAGGACTGCTACGCGGCGCTGGAGTGGATGGTCGCCCACGCCGACGAGCTCGGCATCGACACCTCCCGCATCATCGCCTCCGGGCAGAGCGCCGGGGGCGGGCTCTCGGCGGCGGTCGCGCTGCTCTCCCGCGACCGCGGCGGGCCCCGGCTGGCCGGGCAGCTCCTCGGCTGCCCGATGCTCGACGACCGCAACGAGACCCCGTCGACCCGCCAGTACGACGGCTTCGGCGCCTGGGACCGGAACAACAACGACACCGCGTGGGACGCGATCGCCGGGGCCGACCGGTTCACCGATCGCGTGTCGCCGTACACGGCACCGGCCCGGGCCACGGATCTGGCAGGACTCGCTCCGGCGTTCATCGAGGTGGGCGCCGCGGAGACCTTCCGCGACGAGGCCGTCGCCTACGCGTCGCGGATCTGGGCCACGGGCGGGCAGGCCGAACTGCACGTCTGGGCGGGCGGCTACCACGGCTTCTCCGGTTTCTCCCCCGATGCCGAGGTCTCGCGGGCCGCGGTGGCCGCGCGGGAGAGCTGGCTGCGCCGCGTGCTTCGCCTGGGCGGATGAGTCTCCCGGCGCGCGGTGAGCCCGCACGGATGGGCACGCTGCGGGCGGTGCTCGTGCTCGGCATGCTGGAAGCCTTCGGTCCGCTGTCGATGGACCTCTACCTCCCGCAGCTTCCCCAGCTCGCGGCGTCGCTCGGCACGACCGAGGCCCTGGCGCAGGTGACGATGTCGGCATGCATGATCGGCCTCGGCCTGGGGCAGCTCGTGGCCGGTCCTCTCAGCGACCGGCTGGGCAGACGCCTGCCACTGCTGGTCGGCGTCGCGGCGTTCGCGGTGCTCTCCGCGGTGTGCGCCGTCGCTCCGAACATCGAGCTGCTGCTCGTCGCGCGCTTCCTGCAGGGGCTGGCGGGATCGGCGGGCATCGTGATCTGCCTGGCGATCGCCCGCGACCAGTTCGAGGGGGTCGAGCTCTCCCGCATGCTCTCACTGCTGTTCCTCGTCTCGGGCACCGCGCCGATCATCGCGCCGGTGGTGGGCGGCCAGCTCGCCCGCATCATGGACTGGCGCGGGATCTTCGGCGTGCTGGCCGGGATCGGCGTCGTCCTACTGCTCGTGGTCGTCTTCCTCCTGCCGGAGACGCTGCGACCGGAGGCGCGCCACGGCGGAGGCCTCCGCGTGCTGCGGGCGCACGCCGGCGCCGTGCTGGGCGACCGGCTCTTCGCCGCGGTCCTGTGCGCCTCCGCCGGTGCGGGCGTGGCGTTCTTCACCTATCTGTCGATGTCGTCGTTCGTCCTGCAGGACGAGTTCGGCCTCAGCCCGCAGAGCTTCAGTCTCGCCTTCGCCGCCGGCGCCCTGGCGAGCATCGTCGGCAGCCAGTCGAGCCGCCTTGTCGTGCGCCGGTTCGGCCCCCTCCGCGTCTACCTCGGCGGAGTCACGGCGACGCTCGTCGCGACCGCGACCTTCCTCGTCCTGGCCCTCAGCGGGACGGGGGTGGCGGGCGTGGTGGCGGCACTCGTCGGGTTCATGCTGTGCGCGGGCCTCGGCGGCCCGAACGGCCAGACGCTCGCCCTCGCGCATCACGGCGCCAGGGCGGGGACGGCGTCCGCCCTGCTCGGCATGTCGTCGTTCCTGTTCGGCCCGGTGCTCGCCCCGGTCGCCGCCGGGATCGGGGGCACGAACGCCGTCACGATGGCGGTCACCATGACCCTGGCCGCCGCCGTCGCGGCGATCGCCGCCTGGGCCTTCGTCCGCCCCGCCGCGCGGGAGTGAGGTCGGCCGTCGCACCGCACGGTCAGCCCACGATGCTCATCGCGACGACCCCGATCGCCATCGCCCAGGATTCCACTGCGAGCAGCCGGGCGGTGCGCCCCCGATGCCCCGCCCGACGCAGGGCCGCGGCGAGCGTCCACCCGACGATGGCGAGGGTGCCGAGCACGATGAGCGCACCGAGCGCACCGCCGACGCTGTGCCCCGTGTGCCCCGCGGACGTCACGTCCTGACCGCCCGCTCCGGCGGCACCGTGGAAGGCGCAAATCGCCATCACGAGCGCCCCGAGAGCGCGGTGGCAGCAGCCGGCCGCCGATGCCGCCCCGCGGACGCCCATCGTGCCGATCATGCCGGACGCGAGCATCAGGGCACCGAGCAGCAGCGCGCCCAGCGCTCCCGCGCCGCCCGTCGCCATCAGCAGCATCCCCACCGCCATCACCACCGCGGCCTGGCGCCCCTGCCACGGCACAGCACGACGCGCGGCGAGGCACGCGCCGGCCGACACGAGCCCCGCCGCCGCCATCAGCCACGATGCTGCCGGGAGCAGGAAGTCCACAGCCGAAGTATATTGATCGATCGCTCAAAAAAGCGAGACCCCGTCGCGATGCGACACAATGAGCACGTGCCCCGCATCGTCGACCATGATGAGCGTCGCCGTCAGATCGCCGACGCGCTGCTCGTCGTCGCCGCCAGGGACGGGCACGAGAGCGTGTCCTCGCGGGCGGTCGCGAAGGAGCTCGGCGTCGCGACCGGCTCCCTGTGGCACTACTTCGACGGCTTCGACGACGTCGTCCGCGCCGCGGCGGCCGAGGTCACCCGCCGCACCGACGAGCGCATCACCGCCGCGACCAACGGACTGCGTGGCCTCGCCCGCCTGCGGGCCCTGATGGGCGAGGTGCTCCCCGTCGACGAGCGCACCCGCACCGAGGCGCACGTGGTCGTCGGCTTCTGGGGGCGCCTGGCCACTCTCGCCCCGGCTCCCGACGCCGGAGCGCCGACCCTCGCGACGTGGCAGGACAGCATCCGGGAGGCCCTGGACGAGGCGGCGACCGACGGAGAGCTGCGCCCCGACACCCCCACCGGCGACCTCCTCGCCCTCCTGCGCTCGATCACCTACGGTCAGCAGGTCGTCGAGGTCACCGAGCCGCAGACGCCGGCGGCGCACTTCGCGGTCCTCGACAGCATCCTCGCCCCCTGGCGACGCTGACCTCGACGGCGCCCACACGCCACGGTTGTGCGCCCGCGCCCGCCGTCGTATCATCGTGCCAACCCGTTTCTTGAGCGCTTGCTCGAAAATAGTGAGGTCAACGATGTCCCCGCACTCCCCCCAACCCGTCTCCCTCGAGCCCATCGCCGCTCCCCATCCGCTCGATCCGCTCACCGGCGCCGAGATCGCCGCCGCCCGCGCGGTGCTCGACGCGGCCGGCCTGCTGACGGCGACCACCCGCGTGCCGATGCTGCTCCCCGACGAAGCCACGAAGGAGGAGCTCGCGGCCTGGCGCCCCGGCTCCCCCATCGACCGCCGGGTGGACGTCACCCTGCTCGACACGGCCACCGGCGTCGCGACCGAGGTGATCGTCTCGATCACCCGCGGCGAGGTCGTGCGCCAGGAGCGGGTGCCCAACGACGCCCCGCCCTACGGCCAGCCGCAGTACCTCTTCGAGGAGTACGAGCGGGCCGAGGCCATCGCCAAGGCGTCCCCGGAATGGCAGGCGGCCATGCGCCGCCGCGGCCTGGCGGACCACATGGCCCTCGCCTTCTGCTCCCCCCTGGCCCCGGGCTACACGGGCCGGGCCGACGAGGTCGGCCGCCGCGTGATCCGATCCCTCACCTTCCTCCGGGACGACGAGCAGGATTCCCCGTGGGCCCACCCCGTCGAGGGGCTGATCGTGCACATCGACCTCACCACGGACAGCGTGATCCGCGTCGAGGACGAGGGCGACGTGCCGGTCCCGGCCGGACACCGCAACTACTACCCGGAGGTGCAGGGCGCGGCGCGGACGACGCTGAAGCCCATCGAGATCACCCAGCCGGAGGGGCCGAGCTTCGCCGTCTCCGGATCGCTCGTCGAGTGGGAGGGCTGGTCGATGCGCGTGGGCTTCAATGCCCGCGAAGGCCTCGTGCTGCACGACGTGTCGTTCCAGGGGCGCTCCGTGCTGCACCGGGCGAGCGTGCCGGAGATGGTCGTGCCCTACGGCGACACTGCCCCCGGGCGCTACTGGATCAGCTACTTCGACGCGGGCGAGTATCTCCTCGGCAAGAACGCCAACCACCTGGAGCTCGGCTGCGACTGCCTCGGCGTGATCCGGTACCTCGACGGCTACGTCGCCGACGACCACGGCCACCCGGTCCGCATCCCCAACGTGATCTGCATGCACGAGGAGGACTACGGCATCCTCTGGAAGCACACCGACCTCTCCGGGCGCTCCGACGTGCGGCGCTCGCGGCGCTTCGTCGTCTCGTACTTCTCCACCATCGGCAACTACGACTACGGCTTCTACTGGAACTTCGGCCTGGACGGCTCGATCGAGGTCGTCGCCAAGGCCACGGGCATCGTGTTCGCCGCCGCCGGAGAGCCGGGTGTCCGCCAGAAGCACGCCACCGAACTCGCTCCCGGCGTCTTCGCCCCGGTCCACCAGCACCTGTTCTGCGCGCGCCTCGATGTGGCGATCGACGGCCAGGACAACCGTCTCGTGGAGGTGGACGCGCAGCGGGTGCCCCTGGGGCCGGACAACCCGTTCGGCAACGCCTTCACCTGGTCGGAGACGGTGCTGGAGACCGAGCACGCCGCCCGGCGCGAGGCCGACTCCTCGGTCGCCCGGGTGTGGGAGGTGCAGAGTGCCTCGCGGACGAACCACGTCGGCCGCCCGACCGCCTATCACCTCGTGCCGGAGCCGACCGCTCTACTGATGGCCGACCCCGCGTCGTCCGTCGCGGCGCGCGCGGCCTTCGCCACGAAGCACCTCTGGGCGACGCGATACGAGCACGGTCAGATCTGGCCGGCCGGGCGCTATCCCAACGCGCACCAGGGCGGCGCCGGCCTCCCGGAGTACACGGCCGACGATCGCCGGATCGACGGCGAGGACATCGTGCTGTGGCACACCTTCGGGCTCACGCACTTCCCCCGCCCGGAGGACTGGCCGATCATGCCCGTGGACTACGCGGGATTCTGGTTCAAGCCCTACGGCTTCCTCGACCAGAACCCGGCCATGGACGTGCCGGAGTCCTCCCAGGCGCACGGCGGCGCGGCGGCGACGGCCTCCTGCTGCGGCGGCGACTCCTGCGCCTGCGGCCACTGAGCGCGCCCGGGCTCGCTCCGCCGCGCGATCAGTAGCGGGCGGAGAAGGCCCCGTCGGCCTGGAGGAGCTGCCCGGAGATCCAGCGCCCCTCGTCCGAGACGAGGAACGAGACGACGGCGGCGATATCGCCCGGGGTGCCGAGGCGCCCGAGCGGCGTCATCCCGGCGAGGCCGGCGCGCGTCTCGTCGTCCATCCATCCGGTGTCGATGGGGCCGGGGTTCAGGACGTTGGCGGAGATGCCGCGCGGACCGAGCTCGCGCGCGGCGGAGATGACCAGCCGGTCGAGCGCACCCTTGGACGCCCCGTACGGCAGGTTCCCGGTGACGTGATCGCTCGTGAGAGCCACGATCGCGCCGCCGTCCTCGGCCTGCCGGGCGAAGGCCGCGATGAGGAGCAGGCTCGCCCGCGCATTCACGGCGACGTGCCGGTCGAAGCTCTCCGCCGTGGTGTCGAGCACGCCGGACTCGACGTCGTGCGCGTGGCTGAGGACGAGCGCGGAGATCGGACCGTGTGCCTCCGCGACCTCGGCGATCAGGCGCTCCGGCCCGTCCGCGGTGGAGAGGTCGGCGGGGTGATCGGCGTCGTGGAGGTCGCTGGTGACGACGGTCCAGCCGTCGGCACGGAGCCGCCGGACGATGCCGGCGGCGATGCTGTTCGCGCGCGCGGCGCCGGTGACGAGAACGAGGGGCATGCCCTCACGCTAGCGGGCGGCCCGTCGCGGGTGCGAAAGGGTGCCCCGATGGCTCCCGTCCGGAGCTTTTCGCATCCCGCACCGCGGGGAGAGCGACGACCGGCTCAGGTGAGGGCGGCGATCGCGTCGCGGAGGATGCCGTCGGACGCCGCCAGTGCCGCCGCGGCGGTCTCGGCGGACGCTCCGGTCGCGAGCAGGAGCAGAGCGAGCTTAACGGAACCGTCCGCGGCCTCCAGCGCGGCGGACGCGGCGTCGACGTCGACGCCGGCGAGCTGCGACACCGTGCGGATCGAGCGGGCGTGCAGCTTCTCGTTCGTCGCCAGCAGGTCGACCATGACCCCGCGGTACGTCTTGCCGAGTTTGATCATCGAGAGCGTCGTCAGCATGTTCACGACGAGCTTCTGCGCCGTGCCGGACTTCAGCCGCGTGGAGCCCGAGATGAACTCCGGCCCCGTGACGACCTCGATCGCGATCTCGGCCTCCGCGCCGATCGCCGACCCGGCGTTCGAGGCGATCGCCACCGTGAGCGCACCGAGGCCCCGGGCGTACCGCAGCCCGCCGATGACGTAGGGCGTGCGGCCGGATGCCGAGATCCCCACCACCGTGTCCAGGCCGGTGAGGTCCAGGTCGCGCAGAGCCACGGCCGCGGCCTCGTCGTCGTCCTCCGCGTTCTCCACCGCCGAGCGGATGGCCGTCTCCCCGCCCGCGATGAGCCCCACGACCATCGACGGGTCGGTGCCGAAGGTGGGCGGGCACTCGCTCGCATCGAGCACGCCGATGCGTCCGGCCGTGCCCGCGCCGATGTAGATGAGCCGACCGCCGCGGCGGAACCGCTCCGTGATGCCGTCCAACGCCGCCGCGATCTCCGCCGTGCGTCCGGCCACGGCCTCGGGCACACGCCGGTCCTCGGCGTTCATGCGCTCGACGAGCTCAGTCGTACTCAGCAGGTCGAGGTCGCCGCGCTCGGTGGTGGAGGCCTCGGTATCGAGGCCCGCGAGCTCGGCGAGGAGAGTGGTCAGACGGGAGTCATTCGGCACGGTGCACGAACCTTTCATGGGGGAGATCGAGGCGACGGGTCAGCAGCAGGGCCCCGTCCATGGCGCCGCCGCGCGCGGGGACGACGCGGTGGCCGCGCGCGTCCAGAGCGCGGGTCAGGGCGGCGCGGAAGCCGTCGTGGTCGGTGAGGCCACCGTGCAGCGCGACGTCCTCGGTCGCCCCGGCGGCCGCAGCAGTCGTCGCCGCGAGGAGCCGGGCAGCCTCGTCGACGATCCCGCGGGCGACGGCGTCGTCGTCTGCCGCGGCGGCGAGCACGAGGGGCGCGAGGGTCGCGAGACGGCGGGCGAGGGGTCCGTCGGCGGCGAGCCAGGCCTGCACGGCCGAGGGCGGGCCGACGGGGGCGGCGAGCGCCGCGGTGAGGGCGGTGGGCGCGGCCAGCCCGTCGTGGGCACGGAGCACGGCACGCAACGCCTCGCGGCCGAGCCAGGATCCGCTGCCGAAGTCGCCCAGCTCGGGGCCCCAGCCGTCGACCAGACGCGCACCGGAGGGGTCGACGCCCAGCGCCACGGCTCCGGTGCCGGCGATGAGCAGCACGCCGGCCGCGCCGTCGAGGGCGCCCGCATGGGCGGTGACCACGTCCGACGCCACGGCCACGCGCGCTCCGGTCCGTGCGGCGAGCGCGGCGGCGAGTTCCGCGGCCGCCTCCGGGGCGAACCAGGCGCCGGCCGCCCCCACGCCGAGCGTGTCGATGCGCTCGACATCGTCGAGCAGCGGGAGAATCGCGGTGAGCGCCGCCTCCACTCCGCCCGCCGCGGCGAGGCCCGGCGCTCCGATCCCGGAGCGCTCCCCGGCCGTCGCGCCGTGCACGACGAGGCGGCAGCGGGACTTGCCGAGATCGACGGTGGCGGTCGTCTCGCTCATCGGCACTCCTCGGATCCGGCGGAAAGAAAGAAAAGCGACTACACAACACGTAGACTCGCTGAAAAGAATTTACCATCCCGTTCCGCCGTTCCGGAGGATACCGTGAGCATCCAGTCGACGATCGAAGCCGCCGCTGCGACCCTGCCCCCGTCCCTGGCCCGCGTCGCGGTCGCCGTGCGGGAGAACCCGAGCCTCGTGATCGACAAGACGATCAGCGAGCTCGCGACGGAGTGCCGCACCTCGGTCGCGTCCGTCGTCCGGTTCTGCCGGGCGATCGGCTTCACCGGCTACGCCCCGCTGCGCATGGCCCTGGCCACCGAGCTCGGCAAGGAGGCCGCCCAGTTCTCCGCCCGCGGCGCCTACGGCTCCGAGATCTCCGACGAGGATTCCCTGGAGGAGGCCGTCTCCAAGCTCGCCGCCCTGGAACTCCTCGCGATCGAGGAGACCGTCGGCCAGCTCGATTTCGCCGTGTTGACGGCGGCGGTCGCGGCCATCGACGGCGCCGACCGGATCCTCCTCTACGGCATCGGCGCCAGCCAGTTCGTCGCGGAGGACCTCGCGCACAAGCTGCTCCGCGTCGGCCGCAACGCCCATGTCCTCTCCGACCCCCACGAGGCGATCGCCGCCGCCGTCCTCCCCGTGGGCACGACCGTCGCGATCGGGTTCTCGCATGCGGGGTCGACCATCGAGACGGTGCGGTTCCTCGAAGCGGCCGCCGCGAACGGCGCGACGACGGTGGCCGTCACCTCCGTGAAGGACTCCCCCCTCGCCCAGGTCGCCGACCATGCGCTGTTCACCGAGGTGCGCGAGTCGACCTTCCGCGCCGGGGCGATGGTGAGCCGGATCGCCCAGCTCGCGCTCGTGGACTGCCTGTTCATCGGCGTCGCCAAGCGCCGGTACGCCGAGACCGTCGACGCCCTGCAGCGCACGCGTCAGGCGACGCGCCTCCTCCGCGACTGACGCCCCGCGGGCCGACGGTACTCAAACCGTCTCGACGTCCGCGGCGGCGAGTCCGTCCGCGTGCGTCGCCGGGGTCCCCATCGCCCCGGCGGTGCGCAGGAACACGATGATCCAGCTGAAGATCAGCACGGCCGCGATGAGCTCGACCGCCGTGAGGTTGTAGTAGCCGACCGCGAAGAACGCCCCCAGCAGCGCGATGACCAGCACGTACGCCCAGCCGAGCCCCACGAAC
>NZ_DLNJ01000017.1:0-2007 GCF_002478345.1 Microbacterium sp. UBA7513 | reverse complement strand
CCACCGCCATGCCCGTCGCGACCGTGTTGTGCAGGCCGAAGAACTCGTCCACCGGGAAGATGCCCACGCACGCGAGGAAGATCCCCATGGGGATGAGGCCCCCGCGCACGATCGTCCGGCCACGGCGGTCGACCGGGTCGTCGACGGGCAGCCCCGCGGTCGCATAGCGGGAGATGGTCGTCACCATGACCCCCGCGATGATGAGGGTCACGTTGAAGGCCACCGAGGCGCTGTTGCTGCTCATGCCCAGCGCGGACAGGTTGTCGCGCCACCAGTGCACGTCGCTCGACGCCAGCATCGCCGCGAACGCGCCCACGACGAGGAACACCGCGAGCACCAGCGACAGCACGGTCGGCGTCAGCGCGACCGCGCTGAGGAAGGCGACGTAGCCGGTGAGCGCGAAGGCCACCGCGACGAGGATCGCCCCGGGGAACGCGAAGACCGGGGCGTCGACGAAGCTCTGCTCCAGCAGCTGCGCGATGCCGAGCCAGCCGAGGTAGGCGATGGCGGCGTGCGCGAAGGCGATGGCGGCGAGGTCGTACCAGCGGAGCCGGTCGCCGGGGACCGCGAATCCGTCCCTCGCGACCGACGGGTCGACCTCCGGAGCCCGCACGGCGAGGCGCCCCAGGGCGAAGGCGAGCGCGGCCGCGATCGCACCGCCGTACGCCGCGAACATGCCGATCGAGCCGGTGCCGCTGATCGAGAGCTGGTGCCCCCAGAACACCGGGAGGGCCACGAGGAACCCCACCAGCAGGAACGCCGCGCCGACGATCAGCGCCGTCGCCTCGAACACCGCGTCCGAGGTGGCGGGACCGCGCACCTGACGGAGCACGTGCCGGATCCGCTGCCCCACCGTCGACATCATCCCGTCCTTCACGGACCACATCCTAGACGGCACCCCCCGCGCGGTCGTCGCCGGTGGTAGCATCGCGGAACGCGATCGTATACAACGTCGTCGTTCCCACCAGCCCGAGGTGATCAGTCATGAACGGTGCCCTCACCACCCCCGCCGAATCGGTGTCGACCCTCGTCGCGCGCAACATCAGCGAGTTCCGCGCCGCCGTCTCCGAGTCGTTCGTCCCGCTGCAGGTGTCCTCCGCGGGCGCCGACCAGTTCCGCGGCGTGATCCGCGGCGCCGCCGTCGACGAGGTCCACGTCAACGACATCCGCGCCACCTCGCACGTCGTCGAGCGCACCACCGAGCTCATCGCCCGCGGCGACCGCTCGTACTTCAAGGTGAGCCTGATGCTCGCCGGGACAGGACTGCTCATCCAGGACGACCGCGAGGCCGTCCTGCAGCCAGGCGACCTCGCCGTCTACGACACCGATCGGCCGTACTCCCTCGTCTTCGATCAGGACTTCCGCACCATGGTGGTCATGTTCCCGAAGCACCTCATCAGCCTGCCCGCGGACATGATCGGGCAGCTCACGGCCGTCCGCATCTCCGGGCAGGAGGGGCTGGGCGGCATGGTCGTGCCGTACCTGACGCAGCTCGCCGGCAACCTCGACGAGCTGGCCGGCACGACGGGGGCCCGGCTCGCGCACAGCGCCCTCGACCTCGTGACCACCGTGTTCACGCGGGAGCTCGGTCTCGACCAGGCCTCCGCCGACCCGCACCGCGCCCTCATGCAGCGGATCCGTTCGCACATCGACCGCAACCTCGCCTCCACAGACCTCGGTCCGGCCTCGATCGCCGCGGCGCACTTCATCTCCACCCGCCATCTGCACGGGCTGTTCCAGGAGCAGGGGGTGACCGTGTCGACCTGGATCCGCACGCGCCGCCTGGAGCAGTGCCGCCGCGACCTCCTCGACCCGATGCTCGCCGACCGCCCCGTCGCCGCGATCGCCGCCCGCTGGGGCTTCGTCGACGCTGCGCATTTCAGCCGTGCATTCAAGGCCGCCTTCGGCGTCTCCCCCAGCGAGTACCGCGCCATCCACTGAGCCCCTTCCCGTCCCGTCCCGCCCGCTCCGCGCCCGCCCGCCCGCCCGCCCGCCCGCGGGATCAAA
>NZ_DLNJ01000039.1:25674-25860 GCF_002478345.1 Microbacterium sp. UBA7513 | reverse complement strand
AAGACCTCGCGGACCTCTCCGGACGGACGATCTCTCTCGGGGCCGAGAACTCGGGGGTGAACGTGATCGCCACCCGCGTGCTCCACGCGGCCGGCGTCGCGGCCGACGTGATCGACGATCCGCAGCTCGACCTCGGCGGGTCGATCGCCGCGATGGAGCGCGGCGAGATCGACGGCTTCTTCTGGG
>NZ_DLNJ01000039.1:24716-25432 GCF_002478345.1 Microbacterium sp. UBA7513 | reverse complement strand
GAGATCGACGGCTTCTTCTGGGTGGGAGGGCTGCCGACGCCCGGCATCGCGGACCTCGCGGAGACCATCGACGTGCGCCTGCTCCCGGTCGAGCAGGACTGGGTGAACGCGGTCAACGAGCGCTACTCGCATGCGTATCGACCCGCCGATGTGCCCGCAGGCACCTACGGCCTCGATGCCGCGGTGACGACGTTGGCGGTGCCGAACTACCTCGTCACCGCCGGCAGCACCCCGCCCGGCGTGGTGCATGACCTCGTCGCCGGCCTGTTCGCCGCGCGCACCACCCTGGCGGCCGACGTCCCGGCGGCGGCCCTGCTGGACCGACGATCTGCGATCTTCACCGGGCCGGTGCCCCTGCACCCGGGCGCGGAGCAGTACTACCGCGATCTGCGCCGGTGACCTGCGCCCCTCAAGAAATCCTCAAGATCTCTGACAGCCGTCGGCGCGCTCTGCCAGGGTGAGGTCGATCGCACACGATCGGACACCTGCTGCCTGCTGTCGCTGGGAGCGTGGCAGCAGGGCGATCCCGCGGCCCGAGGGGGCGGGCCGTGGGGTGCCCTTGCGAAGATGCATTGGCCGCGCGATCAGGTGATTACGAACATGTAAACCTCACCGTGGTGCCTGGAACCGCGCGCATCGCGTGGCTAGTTTGGAGAAATGATGACCTCTGAAACCCCGCTCGTCGTCGTCGAGAACGTCCAGAAGCACTACGGCGA
>NZ_DLNJ01000039.1:24212-24349 GCF_002478345.1 Microbacterium sp. UBA7513 | reverse complement strand
CGGCTCGGGCAAGTCGACGCTCTGCCGCACGATCAACCGCCTGGAGACCATCACCAGCGGCTCGATCCGCATCGACGGCAAGGAGCTGCCCGCGGAGGGCAAGGCACTCGCGCACCTGCGCGCCGACGTCGGCATGG
>NZ_DLNJ01000039.1:0-23984 GCF_002478345.1 Microbacterium sp. UBA7513 | reverse complement strand
TGCGCGCCGACGTCGGCATGGTCTTCCAGTCCTTCAACCTCTTCGCGCACCTCACGATCCTCGAGAACGTGACGCTCGGCCCGATCAAGGTCCGGGGACTCAAGAAGTCCGATGCCGAGGCCGAGGCGATGATGCTCCTCAAGCGCGTCGGCGTCGCCCAGCAGGCGAACAAGCTTCCCGCGCAGCTCTCCGGCGGCCAGCAGCAGCGCGTCGCGATCGCACGGGCCCTCGCCATGCAGCCGAAGGTGATGCTCTTCGACGAGCCCACGAGCGCCCTCGACCCGGAGATGATCAACGAGGTCCTCGACGTCATGGTCGAGCTCGCCCAGGAGGGCATGACGATGATCGTCGTCACCCACGAAATGGGCTTCGCCCGCAAGGCGGCCGATCGCGTCGTCTTCATGGCGGACGGCCGGATCGTCGAGGAGGCCAAGCCCGAGGAGTTCTTCACGAACCCGAAGAGCGACCGCGCCAAGGACTTCCTCTCGAAGCTCCTCACGCACTGACTTCCCAGACCCAGCACCCACAGCACAGCACACGAAGGAGACGCACATGCGACGCACACGGACACTGGCCGGATTCGGGATCGCCACGGTGGCGCTGCTCGCGCTCACGGCCTGCAACAGCGGCACGCCGTCGAGCACCGGCACCTCGGGGAGCGACGAGGGCGACACCTCGAGCAGCACGCCCTGGACCGTCGAGGAGGACGTCACGATCGAGGGGAGCCCCACGTTCGACCGCATCTCCTCGTCGGGCACCGTCAAGGTGGGCGTCAAGGAGGACCAGCCCGGTCTCGGCTACCTCGACCCCGTGACCGGCGAGCGGACCGGCTTCGACGTCGACATCGCCCGCTGGATGGCGGCATCCCTCGGCGTCGACCCGGAGAAGATCGAGTTCCAGGCGATCGCCTCCGCGAACCGCGAGCAGGCCATCGTCAACGGTGACATCGACTACTACGTCGGCACCTACTCCATCACGGACAAGCGCAAAGAGCAGATCGCCTTCGCCGGTCCCTACTTCGTCACCGGCCAGGGCCTCCTCGTCGCCGCCGACAGCGACATCGCGAGCGTCGACGACCTCGACTCCTCGACGACGGTCTGCTCGGCGACGGGTTCGACGCCGATCCAGAACATCAAGGAGAACTACCCCGAAGTGAAGACGAAGGAGTACGACACGTACTCCAAGTGCGTCGAGGACCTCAAGAACGGTCAGGTCGACGCGGTCACCACCGACGAGGCCATCCTCATCGGCTACGCCGCGCAGGACCCCGACAACCTCAAGGTCGTGGGCGAGCCGTTCAGCGAGGAGCGCTACGGCATCGGTGTGGCGAAGGGCGACGACGCGCTCGTCGAGTACTTCAACACGCAGCTCACCGACGGTGGCGACATCTGGCAGCAGATCTTCGACAACAATCTCGGCGCCTCCGGTGTGAAGGCCGAGCAGCCCGAGGTCGACCCGGTCGGTTGATCTCCCGGGGGCGGCCGGTCCGACCGGCCGCCCCCGTCCTCCTCGGCGTCGACCTGACGCGGAAACGAACCGAAAGGCACAGCAGTGGGAGTGATCTCTGACCACCTCGACCTCTGGGGTGAAGCGCTGTGGGGAACCATCGCGCTGTTCCTCGGCGGTGGCCTCATCGCCGTGGTGCTCGGACTCATCGTCGGAGCGGCCCGCGTGTCCCCGGTCCCGATCGCGCGCGGCGTCGGCGCCGTGTACGTGAACTGGATCCGGAACACCCCGCTCACGCTGGTGATGTTCTTCTTCGCGTTCTGCCTTCCGATCCTGATGGGGGAGCGGGTCAACTCCCTGCTGCTGGCGACGATCGCGCTCGGCATCTACACCGCCACGTACGTCGCGGAGGCGATCCGTGCCGGCATCAACACGGTGCCGGTCGGACAGGCGGAGGCGGCACGGGCCATCGGCCTCAACTTCGGCCAGGTCATGCGCTTCGTCGTGCTGCCCCAGGCGACGCGGTCCGTGGTCCCGCCGCTCATGAGCGTGCTGATCGCCCTCATGAAGAACACCACGGTGGCCGCCGGCTTCTCGGTGGTCAACCTCGGCACGATCCGGGCGGCACTCAGCGAGCGGGGCGAGAACGCCCTCGTCGTGCTGCTCTGGGTCATGGTCATCTTCGTCGTGCTCGTGCTGCTCCTGAGCTGGGTGCAGCGCGTACTCGAGAACAAGTGGAGGATCGCGCGATGAGTTCCGTCCTGTTCGACGTCCCGGGCCCCCGCGCGGTTGCCCGCAACCGGATCATCGGTGCCGTCACGATCCTGGTCGTGCTCGCCGTGCTCGGCTGGGTGGTCTGGCGCCTGTATGCCACCGGCCAGTTCTCCGCGGAGAAGTGGAACATCTTCACGTACTCGGCGGTCTGGGTGCGGTTCGGGGAGGGGCTGCTCAGCACGCTCTCCGCGTTCGCCGTCGCCGGTGTCGGCTCTCTGGTCCTCGGTTTCATCCTCGGCATCGGCCGCCTCTCCGAGCACGTCTGGGTGCGTGAGCCGGTGCGGTGGATCATCGAGATCATGCGGGCGATCCCCGTCCTGATCCTCATGATGCTGCTGTACTACGGCCTCCCCGTGATCGGCATCAGGATGCCCCCGTACTACGCGGTCGTCATCGCGCTCATCGTCTACAACGGCTCGGTGCTCGCGGAGGTGCTGCGCGCCGGGATCGAGTCGCTGCCGCGCGGACAGAAGGAGGCCGGTTACGCGATCGGTCTGCGCAAGACCGGGGTCATGTACTTCATCCTCATCCCGCAGGCCGTCCGGGCGATGATGCCCGTGATCATCGCGCAGCTCGTGGTGGCCCTGAAGGACACCGCGCTCGGCTTCATCATCACGTACAAGGAGCTGCTGTACGTCATCAACCAGATCGGCAACCAGGCGCCCTACGGGTCGCCGCTGATCCCCGCCGCGATCGTCGGCGGCTCGATGTACGTCGCGGTCTGTCTGGTGCTCTCCTACATCGCCTACCGCATGCAGCGTCGGGCGAAGCGCTCGGCCAAGGCCGGGCCGGACGAGGCGGACCCTCGCCAGCACGACGGGGAGACGAACACGTCGCTCATCGTGGCGCAGCGCGGGCTGGGCAAGTTCGACGCCAACAGCTCCGGCGCTTCCGGCCTCTGAGCCGCCACCGGCGCGGGACGCCCGTCCCGCGCCGGTAGACTCGACTCCCGTGTCAGAGTCTCCGGAAATCACCCCCGAAGCGGTCGAAGCCGCTGTCGCCGACGCCCTCGCGGCGATCGACGCGGCCGCCGACACCGCCGCGCTGAAAGCCGCCCGTGCGGCGCACGTCGCGGAGGGATCGCCGCTCGCGGTCCTGAACGCCTCGATGCGCCAGGTCGCCCCCGAGAACAAGGCCGCATTCGGCAAGCTCGTCGGCCAGGGCCGCGGTCGTGTGAACCAGGCGCTCGCGGCGAAGGAGGCCGAGCTGGCCGCCGCCGAGGTCGCCGCGCGCCTGGAGGCCGAGCGCGTCGACATCACCGCCGTCCCGTCGCGGACGCGCGTCGGCGCCCGGCACCCGCTCGCTCTCCTGCAGGACCACGTCGAGGACATCTTCGTCGGCATGGGGTGGGAGATCGCAGAGGGGCCGGAGCTCGAGCACGAGTGGTTCAACTTCGACGCCCTGAACTTCGACGTCGATCACCCCGCCCGCCAGGAGCAGGACACCTTCTACGTCGACCCGACCTCGCGCCACCTCGTCATGCGCACGCACACGAGCCCGGTGCAGGTGCGGTCGATGCTGAACCGCGAGGTCCCCATCTACGTGCTGTGCCCGGGCCGCGTGTACCGCACGGACGAGTTCGACGCCACGCACCTCCCGGTCTTCACGCAGTTCGAGGGCCTGGTCGTCGACAAGGGCATCACGATGGCGCACCTCAAGGGCACGCTCGACCACTTCGCGAAGCAGCTCTTCGGCCCGGAGGCCAAGACCCGCTTCCGCACGAACTACTTCCCCTTCACCGAGCCCTCCGCCGAGCTCGACCTGTGGCACCCGACCTTCAAGGGCGGCGCGCGCTGGATCGAGTGGGGCGGCTGCGGCATGGTCAACCCGAACGTGCTGCGCGCGGCCGGGATCGACCCGGAGGTGTACAGCGGCTTCGCGTTCGGTATGGGCATCGAGCGGGGCCTGATGTTCCGCAGCGATGTGCAGGACATGCGCGACATGGCCGAGGGCGACGTCCGTTTCAGCGAGCAGTACGGGATGGTGGTGTGATGCGCGTCCCGCTTTCGTGGCTGCGTGAGTACGTCGATCTGGCAGCGGAGGCCACGCCCGAGGACGTCCTCGCGGCGCTGGTGACCGTCGGCTTCGAAGAGGAGGACGTGCACCGCTTCGACATCACGGGTCCCGTGGTGGTCGGCCAGGTCGTCTCGCTCGAGCCGGAGCCCCAGTCGAACGGCAAGACCATCAACTGGTGCCAGGTCGACGTCGGTCCCGAGCACGGCGGCGTCCGCGGGATCGTCTGCGGCGCGCACAACTTCGGCGTCGGCGACAAGGTCGTCGTGACCCTGCCCGGCGCTGTCCTTCCCGGGCCGTTCCCCATCGCCGCCCGCAAGACCTACGGTCACGTCTCCGACGGCATGATCGCCTCCGCGCGCGAGCTGGGGCTCGGCGACGAGCACAACGGAATCGTCGTGCTGAGCGACCTCGGGATCGATGCCCCCGTCGGCACGGACGCGATCGCGCTGCTGGGCCTCGACGACGTCGCGGTGGAGATCAACGTCACGCCGGACCGCGGCTACGCCTTCTCGGTGCGCGGCATCGCCCGTGAGTACTCCCACGCCACGGGGGCGGCCTTCCGCGACCCCGCCGAGCGCGACTTCGCCGAGCTGCAGCCCGGTTCCGGACACACGGCCGTGGTCGACGACCAGGCGCCGGTGCGCGGCCGGGTCGGCGCAAGCGAGTTCGTCACCAGGGTCGTGCGCGACGTCGATCCGTCGCGGCCCACCCCGCCGTGGATGATCGCGCGCCTGAGCCTCGCAGGCATGCGTCCGCTGGGTGTGCTCATCGACATCACGAACTACGTCATGCTCGAGCTCGGGCAGCCGCTGCACGGCTACGACCTCGACAAGCTCACGGGCGGCATCACCGTCCGTCGCGCGACGCCGGGGGAGAAGATGACCACGCTCGACGGCGTGGAGCGGAAGCTGCACGTCGAAGACCTCCTCATCACCGACGACTCCGGTCCCATCGGCCTCGCCGGTGTCATGGGCGGCGGCACCACCGAGATGAGCGACACCACGCGGAACGTGCTCATCGAGGCGGCGACCTTCGACGCGACGACCATCGCCCGCACGGCCCGCCGGCACAAGCTCCCGAGCGAGGCGTCCAAGCGCTTCGAGCGGGGCGTCGACCCGCTGATCCCCTTCGTCGCGGCCCGGCGCGCAGCCGACCTCATGGTCGAGCTCGCCGGTGGCACGCTCACGGAGGAAGGTGGCGCGCTCTTCGCCGAGGTCTTCGTCGCCGAGATCGAGCTCCCGCGCGGCTTCGTGCAGGGGCTGATCGGCGTCGACTACACCGACGACGAGATCACCGGCGCACTCACGACGATCGGCGCGGAGGTCACCGCGGCGGAGAACGGCTGGACGGTCATCCCGCCGACCTGGCGCCCCGACCTCACCGACAAGTGGACGCTCGCCGAGGAGGTCGCCCGCATCCACGGGCTCGACCGCATCCCCGCGGTGCTGCCGACTCCGCCGTCCGGTCGCGGCCTCACGGCCCACCAGCAGGGGCGTCGACGCGTGGCGAACGCTCTCGCGGCCGCGGGGTTCGTCGAGACTCCGGCGTTCCCGTTCACGAGCGAGGCGCAGAACGATCTGCACGGCTCCGCGTCCGGCGAGCACCTGCCCAGCATCCGCCTCGCGAACCCGCTCGACGGGCAGGTGCCGTTCCTGCGGCGCTCGCTCATCCCCGGTCTGCTGCAGACCGCGCACCGCAACATCTCGCGCGGGCTCACGGATCTTGCGCTGTTCGAGACCGGCGCCGTGTTCGTCCCTGAGCCCGGCGTGGAGTACGGCACCGCCGAGGTCCCGCCGCTGGGTGTCCGACCCTCGGATGAGGTGCTCGCCGCGCTCGACGCCTCCATCCCGCCGCAGGAGCGTCACGTCGCGGTGCTGCTGACCGGCAATGTGTCGCCGCGTCAGCCGGGTCGTGCCGCCGAAGCCGCCGGGCTCGTCGAGGCGCTCGACGCGGTCCGCGTGATCGGGGCCGCCGCGGGCATCGAGATCGACGTCGTGCAGACACAGCGCGCCGCACTCCACCCCGGACGCACCGGTGCGCTCGTCGCCGGGGGCGAGGAGGTCGGCTACGTCGGCGAGCTTCATCCGGCCGTCGCCGAGGAGGCCGATCTGCCGGGTCGCGCCACCGTGCTGGAGCTGGACCTCGACCGGCTGCTCACGCTCGCCGGAGGACGCATCGTGGCAGCATCGCTCTCCACGTTCCCGGCCGCGACGCAGGACGTCTCGCTCACGCTCCCGGCCGAGGTGCCGGCGGGCGAGGTCCGCGCGGCTCTCGCCGAGGGCGCTGGCGCGCTGCTGGAGTCCGTCCGGCTCGTGGACGACTACCGCGGCGAGGGCGTGCCCGAGGGATCGAAGTCGCTGACGTTCGCCCTGCGCTTCCGCGCCGACGACCGCACGCTGACCGCCGCGGAGGCCTCCGAGGCGAAGATGGCGGGCGTCGCCGTCGCCGCGGAGCGCTTCGGCGCCGCCCTCCGCGACTGATCCTGATGCCGTGCGGGTTCCTCGGGAGGTCGCGCGGCATCAGGCGTTCGCGTGGCATCAGGTGACAGCAGTGCCGGGGGCCTGTGCTCGCGTCATGGCCTGTGTTCGCGGGGTGGCCTGTGCTCGCGTGAGGGTCTGTGCTCGCGTGATGGCCTGTCCTGCCGCTCCGCTCTGAACGGAGACCCTTCCCCCGAGTCGTCGATCCTGATGACATGGGCACATGACGGATGTGCTGATCCTGGGGGGAACCGGATGGCTGTCGGGGCGCATCGCCGCGCAGGCGCTCGGGGCGGGGGCGACCGTGACCTGCCTGGCCCGCGGCGGGCGGCCGTCGCCACCGGGAGCGACCCTCGTGCTCGCCGACCGCGACGACGAGGACGCCTATGACGTCGTCTCGCGCACCGACTGGGACCACGTCGTCGACGTCTCCTCCCGCGTCGATCACGTCTCCGGGGCGGTCCGCGCACTCGGCGACCGTGCCGCCCGGTGGACGTACATCTCGTCGATGTCGGTATACCACGACGACGAGACGGTCGGGACCGACGAGTCGGCCCCGCGGCACCCGGCGGCGCAGGCCGGTGAGGACGACGACTACGCGCGGGAGAAGGCCGCGGCGGAGGACGCCGTGCAGGAGAGCCTCGGTGACCGTGCGCTCCTCGTCCGTCCCGGCCTCATCGTCGGCGACGGCGACCCCAGCGATCGCTTCGGCTACTGGGCCGCGGCGTTCCTCCGGGCCCTGGACGAGCCGGTTCTGCTCCCGCCGCTCGACGGGCGCGGGGCGCAGATCATCGATGTCGAGGACGTCGCCGCCTTCGTCCTGTCCGCCACCGTCACCGGTGCCGTGAACGCGACCGGCGACGTGCGCGAGCTGGATGACGTGCTGCAGACCGTGCGCGCGGCCACCGGGCACACCGGGCCGCTCGTCGTCGGCACGGAGGAGCGTCTCGTCGCGGAAGGCGTCGCCTACTGGGCGGGACCGCGGTCGCTGCCGCTGTGGCTGCCACCCGGGATGCGCGGGTTCATGACCCGCTCGAACGCGCGGTATCGCCGCAGCGGAGGCACGCTCCGCCCCCTCGACGAGACGGTGGAACGCGTCGTGGCGGACGAGCGCGAACGGGGCGTGGACCGGGAGCGCCGCGCCGGGCTCACACGGACGGAGGAGCGGGCGTTGCTCGACGCCCTCGCTCGCTAGACTGCGAGGCAGTGACACGGGGTGCCGCATCCGCGGCTGAGATCACACCCGTCGAACCTGATCTAGTTCGTACTAGCGAAGGGATGTCGCCCATGAGCGATCCTGTGCGTCCGCAATCCGTCCTCGACCTCGCCGTCACGGCGGGAAGGCTGCGGGAGGAGGTCAGGGCTACGCCACCGTTGACGCACTGCGTCACGAACGCCGTGGTGACGGGGTTCACCGCCAACGTGCTGCTGGCGCTCGGGGCGGCGCCGGCCATGGTCGACATCGTCGGCGAGGCCGAGCCGTTCGCCGCTGCCGCCTCGGGGCTCCTCATCAATCTCGGCACGCCGACCCCGGAGCAGCGGGAGGCGAGCAGGGAGGCCGTGGCGGGAGCGCGCGCCGCCGGCACGCCGTGGGTGCTCGATCCCGTCGCGATCGGCACCCTCCCGGTGCGGACGGCCTTGGCCCACGAGCTGGCCGCGCTGCGCCCCACCGCCCTCCGCGGCAACGCGTCGGAGATCCTCGCGCTGGCCGGACACAGCAGCGGCGGCCGGGGTGTCGACGCGACGGACGGGACCGAGGCGGCGGCAGCGGCGGCGCGGGAGCTCGCCGACCGGCACAGCTCCGTGGTCGCCGTCTCCGGTCCGGTCGACCTCCTCACCGACGGGGAACGGGTGATCCGCATCGCCAACGGGCACGAGCTGCTCACGCGGGTGACCGGCGGCGGCTGCGCGCTGGGGGCCGTGATGGCGGCCTTCCTCGGGGCGGCCCGCGGTACCGGGACCGACGCGCTGACGGCGGTAGCCGCGGCCACCCTCGTCTACACGGTCGCGGCCGAGCAGGCGGCGGAGACCTCCCGCGGACCAGGCAGCTTCGCCGTCGGACTGCTCGACGCCCTGTCCGCCGTGACGCCGGGGGACCTCCGTGCCCGCGCCCGCGTCGAGGAGGAGGCCCGATGACCGTCGACCTGTCCCTCTACCTCGTCACCGATCGGTCGCTGTGCGGCGTACGCGGGGTGGTCGAGACGGTCCGCGAGGCCGTGGCGGGTGGGGTCCGCATCGTGCAGCTCCGCGACAAGGAGGCGACGGACGAGGAGACCGTCGACCAGCTCCTTGCTCTGTCCGCTGCCATCGACGGTCGCGCGCTGCTCGTCGTGAACGATCGCCTCGATGCGGCCGTCGAGGCCCGTCGCCGCGGTGCCAGGGTGGACGGGGTGCACCTCGGCCAGGCGGACGCCTCGGTGCTCCGCGCGCGCGAGCTCCTCGGCCCGGAGGCCCTGATCGGGCTCACCGCGAACACCTCTGCCCATCTCGATGCCGTGAACGCGCTGCCGCCGGGGACGGTCGACTACCTCGGGGTCGGCGTGATCCGCCCCACGCGCACGAAGCCCGACCACCCGGACCCTCTCGGCATCGCCGGCTTCGCCGCCTTCGCCGCGCGCAGTGCGCTGCCGTGCGTCGCGATCGGCGGGGTGGACCTCGACGACACGGGGGCGTTGCGCGCGGCCGGTGCCGCCGGGATCGCGGTGGTCTCGGCGCTGTGCGCGGCGGACGACCCGCGGGCCGCCGCCGCGGCCTTCCGTCGGCGGTGGCTCGGACGGGCGGTGCCGCATGTGCTCAGCATCGCCGGCAGCGATCCGTCCGGCGGCGCAGGCATCCAGGCCGACCTCAAGGCGATCGCCGCGCACGGGGGCTACGGCATGGCCGCCCTCACGGCCCTGACCGCCCAGAACACGCGCGGCGTCCGTGCCGTGCACGTCCCTCCCGCGGAGTTCCTGCGCGCGCAGCTCGACGCCGTCGCCGACGACATCCGCATCGACGCCGTGAAGATCGGCATGCTCGCGGACGTCGACGTGATCCGGACGGTCGCCGCGTGGCTCCGGGACACCCAGCCCCCGATCGTCGTGCTCGACCCGGTCATGATCGCGACCTCGGGGGACCGGCTGCTCCAGGCCGATGCCGAGCGGGAGCTCCGGGACCTGCTGCCTCTGGCGACCGTGGTCACCCCGAACCTCGCCGAGCTGGCGGTGCTCGTCGGTCACGAGGTGGCCGACTGGACGGACGCGCTCGCCGCGGCGCAGGAGCTGTCGGCGGCCACGGGGACCGCGGTGCTCGTGAAGGGCGGTCACCTGCCGGGGGACGAGGCGCCGGACGCCCTGATCGATGCCGCGGCGGGAGAGCACGCGGAGTTCCCCGGGGCACGCATCATGACGCAGAACACCCACGGGACCGGCTGCTCGCTGTCCGCGGCTCTGGCCACACGACTGGCGAGGGGCGACGATCCGGCGTCCGCGGTCCGCGCCGCGCGCGCCTGGCTGCGGGAGGCCCTCCGCGCGGCGGACGACCTGAACGTCGGGCGAGGACACGGCCCGATCCATCATCTCGCGGGGCTCTGGGCGCGCGGCGGGGCCGAGACCCGGCCGACGCCGGAGGAGGTGGCTGCGGCCTGGTGGGAGGAGACCGCCGCGATCCGCCGCGACATCGATGCGCTGCCCTTCGTGCGCGCGCTCGCCGAGGGGACTCTCGACCGCGATGCCTTCGTCTTCTACCTCGCGCAGGACGCCCTCTACCTCCGCGAGTACGCCCGGGTGCTCGCGGAGGCGTCGCGCCTCGCCCCGACCCCCGACGAGCAGGCGTTCTGGGCTGAGGCCGCCCACGGCGCGATCCGCGGCGAGCTGGAGCTGCACGCGTCGTGGCTGACACCGGAGACCGGCGTGAGTGGCGCCACCTTCGCGACGGACCCCGCGCCGGCGACGGTCGCCTACCTCGACCATCTGCGGGCCGTCGGCTTCGGCGGCGACTACGCCGCACTGATCGCGGCCGTGCTGCCGTGCTTCTGGCTCTACACCGACCTGGGGGAGCGGCTCCATGCCGGAGCGTTCGGCGCGGCGCCCCGCGACCCCCGGCATCCCTACGCGTCGTGGCTCGCCACCTACGCGGATCCCGCCTTCGCGGAGGCCACCCGGCAGGCCGTCGCGCACGTCGCCGCCGCGGCCGCGAGGGCCGACGACGCCGGCCGGGAGCGGATGCGGCGCGCCTTCCTCGCCTCGAGCGCCCACGAACGTGCCTTCTTCGCCGCACCGGTCGCCCGCGCTGTCGTGTGACGCCCCGGATTTGCGGTGCCGAACGCGCCCGCGCTATCGTCGCCGCATGCCTTCGGTCGCCACCGCTCCTTCGACGCTCGTCCCGAGCGTCATCGCCGTGCGCCGACGTCGCGGCCGCCGATTCTAGGCGACCCCGCCCTTCTGCCTGCGTCCGCGCGGCGGTCGAGTGCCGGTGTCGCCGCCTCCGGCCCCGCCCCCGGTCCCGAGATCGTCGAGGACCCGACCGTTAAGGTAGAAGCATGACGTATTCCGTCGCCGTCTCCGGCGCCTCCGGCTACGCAGGCGGCGAGATCCTGCGCCTCCTGGCCGCTCACCCCGACGTCGAGATCCGCACCGTCACGGCGCACTCGAATGCCGGACAGCCTCTCGTCGCCCACCAGCCGCACCTCCGCTCGCTCGCCCACCTCACGCTGCAGGACACCACGCCGGAGGTCCTCGCCGGACACGACATCGTGTTCCTGGCCCTCCCGCACGGCCAGTCCGGGCAGTACACGGACGCCCTCGGCGACACCCCGCTGGTGATCGACGCAGGAGCCGACCACCGGCTCACCTCGTCCGCGGAGTGGGACGCGTTCTACGGCGGGGCGTTCCACGAGCCGTGGACGTACGGCGTGCCCGAGCTCCTCGTCGGAGGCGACAAGCAGCGGGAGGTGCTCCGCGGCGCGACCCGGATCGCCGCGCCCGGGTGCAACGCCTCCACGGTGAGCCTGAGCCTCGCCCCCGGTGTCGCGGCCGGTGTGATCGACCCGGGCGACATCGTCTCCGTCCTGGCCGTCGGCCCGTCCGGGGCCGGCAAGAGCCTGAAGACGAACCTCCTCGCCAGCGAGATCCTCGGCTCCGCGAACCCCTATGCCGTCGGCGGCACGCACCGCCATATCCCGGAGATCCGTCAGGCGCTCGCCGCCGCCCGCCCGTCGACAGGCTCAGGGACCCACTCAGGGGCCCAAGACATCCGGATCTCGTTCACTCCGGTCCTCGTGCCGATGTCGCGTGGCATCCTCGCCACGTGCACGGCGCCGATCGCCGAGGGTGTGAGCGACGCCGAGATCCGTCAGGCGTGGGAGCGCGCCTACGGCGACGAGACCTTCGTCCAGCTGCTGCCGGAGGGGAGCTTCCCGCGCACCGCCGACGTGCTCGGGGCGAACACGGCCCTCATGGGCCTCGCGATCGACCGCGCCGCGAACCGCGTGACGGTGGTCACCGCCGTCGACAACCTCGTCAAGGGCACCGCCGGAGCTGCCGTCCAGTCCATGAACATCGCGCTGGGGCTTCCCGAGACCCGCGCCCTCTCAGTGAACGGAGTCGCCCCGTGAGCGTCACCGCCCCCGCAGGATTCGAGGCGGCCGGGGTCGCCGCCGGACTCAAGTCGACCGGCAAGCCCGATGTCGCCGTCGTGGTCAACCGCGGCCCCCGCAAGGTCGGCGCCGCGGTCTTCACGAGCAACCGCGCCAAGGCCAACCCCATCATCTGGTCCCAGCAGGCCGTCGCGGACCGCGTGGTCGAGGCCGTCGTCCTCAACTCGGGCGGGGCGAACTGCTTCACCGGCAGCTTCGGGTTCCAGACCACCCACCAGACCGCGGAGAAGGCGGCCGAGCTGCTCGGCATCAGCGCGGGCGACGTTCTCGTCTGCTCCACCGGGCTCATCGGGACGGGCGACGAGGTCTTCCGCGAGAAGGTCCTCGCGGGCACCGCGCAGGCGATCACCGAACTGAGCGCCGACGGCGGCGAGAGTGCCGCGCACGCCATCATGACCACGGACACCGTCGCGAAGACCGCTGTGGTGACCCGTGACGGCTGGACGATCGGCGGCATGGCGAAGGGCGCGGGCATGCTCGCCCCCGGTCTGGCGACGATGCTCGTGGTGCTCACCACCGACGCCGTGCTCGAACCGCTCCAGGCCGATGAGGCCCTGCGCCGGGCGACGGGACGCACGTTCGACCGCCTCGACTCCGACGGCTGCATGTCGACCAACGACCAGGTGACGCTGCTCGCCAACGGCGCCTCCGAGGTCGTCCCCGATCTCGACGACTTCGCCGAGGCGCTCACCGAGCTCTGCCAGGAGCTCGCGGTCAAGCTGCAGGGTGACGCGGAGGGGGCGAGCCACGACATCACGATCGAGGTGCAGCACGCCGTCTCCGAGCAGGACGCCGTCGAGGTCGGCCGCTCGGTCGCCCGCAACAACCTGTTCAAGGCGGCCATCTTCGGCAACGACCCGAACTGGGGCCGCGTCCTTGCGGCGATCGGCACGACGGCCGCGCAGTTCGACCCCTACGACGTCGACGTGTGGATGAACGGCGTCCGCGTCTGCACCGCCGGTGGCCCCGACCGCCCCCGCGAGGAGGTTGATCTGACGCCGCGCGCCACGCACCTGATGATCGACCTCAAGGTCGGAGAGGCCACCGCCACGGTGCTGACGAACGACCTCACCCACGACTACGTGCACGAGAACAGCGCCTACGCCTCATGACCGACATCCAGGACACCACGCCGGACATCGCGGCGCAGAAGGCGACAACGCTCATCGAGTCGCTGCCATGGCTGAAGAAGTTCCGCGACCAGATCGTCGTCGTCAAGTACGGCGGGAACGCCATGGTCTCGGACGAGCTGCAGGAGGCCTTCGCCCAGGACATCGCGTACCTCCGCTATGTCGGCGTGCAGCCGGTCGTCGTGCACGGCGGCGGGCCGCAGATCTCCGACATGCTGCAGCGGCTGGAGATCCCCAGCGAGTTCAAGGGCGGGTACCGCGTCACCAACACCGAGGCGATCGGCGTCGTGCGGATGGTGCTCACGGGTCAGGTCAACCCGCAGCTCGTGTCGAAGATCAACTCGCACGGCCCCATCGCCACCGGGCTCAGCGGCGAGGACGCCGGGCTCTTCGGCGGGCGTCGTCGCGGTGTCATGATCGACGGCGAGGAGGTGGACCTCGGCCGCGTGGGCGACGTGGTCCAGGTCGACCCGACGCCGGTGCTCGATCACCTTGCCGCGGGGCGGATCCCCGTCGTGTCGAGCATCGCGCCCGACCTCGACCACCCGGGGCAGTCCCTCAACGTCAACGCCGACGCCGCCGCGGCCGCCCTGGCCGTGGCCCTCGGGGCGCGCAAGCTCGTCATCCTCACCGATGTGCCGGGGCTGTACGCCGACTGGCCCAACCGGGACTCGCTCGTGTCGCACCTCACCTCGGACGCGCTCGTCGAGATGCTGCCGCGGCTGGAGTCGGGGATGATCCCGAAGATGCGCGCGTGCCTCGATGCGGTCGAGGGCGGCGTCGACGCGGCGGCGATCATCGACGGACGGGTGCCGCACTCGGTGCTCGTCGAACTGTTCACCAGCAAGGGAATCGGGACCGAAGTGGTCCTGGCAGAGAAAGGGGCGACGGCATGACCGTCTGGCAGGACGACGCGGCACGTGATCTCGTGCTCAACGCGGGGGAGCGCCTCGCGCTGCTGACCCGCGGTGAGGGCTCGTACCTGTGGGACGCCGAAGACCGACGCTACCTCGACTTCCTCGCCGGCATCGCCGTGACCTCCCTCGGACACGCGCACCCGGTGTTCGTCGAGGCGGTGTCGCGGCAGGCCGCCACCCTCGCGCACGTCTCCAACTACTTCGCGACCCCGCCGCAGCTCGCGCTCGCCGCCCGGCTCAAGCGCCTGGCCGGCGCGGGGCTGGACGGTCGGGTCTTCTTCTCGAACTCCGGTGCCGAGGCCAACGAGGCCGCGTTCAAGCTCGCCCGGCTGCATGGCGGGGCGGAGCGTCCGCGCATCCTCGCGCTGGAGAACGGCTTTCACGGCCGGACGATGGGCTCGCTCGCCCTCACCGCCAAGGAGTCGATGCGCGCGCCGTTCGCGCCGATGCCGGGAGGCGTGGAGCACATCCCGGCCACGATCGAAGCGCTGGAGGCCGCGATGGACGACCGTGTCGCCGCCGTCATCGTGGAGCCGATCCAGGGTGAGGCCGGCGTCGTCGAGCTCCCCGAGGGCTACCTCGCCGCGGCGCGCTCGCTGACTCTCGCGCACGGCGCGCTGCTCATCGTCGACGAGATCCAGACGGGCGCGGGCCGGACGGGCGCCTGGTTCGGATTCAGCCACGAGGGCATCACGCCTGATGCGATCACGCTCGCCAAGGGCATCGGCGGCGGATTCCCGATCGGCGCTCTCGTCACCTACGGCGCCGCGAGTGCCCTGTTCACGCCGGGCTCGCACGGCTCCACGTTCGGCGGCAACCCCCTCGCGACGGCCGTGGCGGACGCGGTGCTGGCCGAGATCGAGCGTGCCGACCTCGTCGACAACGCCGCTCGTCGCGGGGAAGAGCTGCGGAACATCATCCTCGGCATCGACTCCCCGCTGATCGCCGGGGTCCGCGGCCGTGGACTGCTCGTCGGTGTCGCGCTCACCCAGCCCGTGGCGGGTGCGGTCGTCGCCGCCGCCCAGGACCGCGGTCTCATCGTCAACGCCGCCAACCCCGAGACCGTGCGCGTCGCGCCGGCTCTGACGATCGGCGATGCCGAGCTGGCGGAGTTCCGCGAGCTGTTCGCAGCCGCACTCTCCGACATCCACTCCTCCGCCACCGGAAAGGTCCCCGCATGACCCGCCACCTGCTGCGCGACGACGATCTGACGCCCGCCGAGCAGGCGGAGATCCTCGATCTCGCGCTCGAACTCAAGAAGGACCGCTGGGCGGACAAGAGCCTCGCCGGACCGCAGACCGTCGCCGTGATCTTCGACAAGTCGTCCACCCGGACGCGCGTCTCGTTCGCGGTGGGGATCGCCGACCTCGGCGGCACGCCGCTCATCATCTCCACGGCGAGCAGCCAGCTCGGCGGGAAGGAGACGCCGTCCGACACGGCCCGGGTTCTCGAGCGCCAGGTCGCGGCGATCGTGTGGCGCACCTACGCGCAGTCGGGCCTGGAGGAGATGGCCGCCGGCACCCGGGTCCCCGTGATCAACGCGCTGTCCGACGACTTCCACCCCTGCCAGCTCCTCGCCGATCTGCTGACGATCCGTGAGCACAAGGGCGACCTGAAGGGCCTCACGCTGACGTTCTTCGGCGACGGCCAGAGCAACATGGCGCACTCCTACGCGCTCGCGGGCGTCACGGCCGGCATGCACGTGCGCATCGCCTCGCCGGAGGACTACGCACCGCGCGCCGACGTCATCGAGGCGGCCGACCGTCGCGCCGGGGAGACCGGGGGATCGATCACGCTCTTCACCGACCCGGTCGAGGCGGCCGCAGGCACTGACGTCGTCGTCACCGACACCTGGGTCTCGATGGGCAAGGAGGAGGAGAAGCTCGCGCGGATCCGCGATCTCGGGGGCTACAAGGTCACGCCCGAGACCATGGAGCTCGCGCACGACGACGCGATCTTCATCCACTGCCTCCCCGCCGATCGCGGCTACGAGGTGGATTCCGCCGTCATCGACGGCCCGCAGAGCGTGGTCTGGGACGAGGCGGAGAACCGCCTGCACGCCCAGAAAGCCCTGCTGGTCTGGCTCCTCGGGAAGAAGGACGCGTGATGGCCGGCTCGCACGAAGGTACCAACGAGGGCGCGCTCTGGGGAGCGCGGTTCGCCACCGGTCCGTCGCCGGAGCTCGTCGAGCTGAGCCGCTCGACGCACTTCGACTGGATCCTCGCGCCGTACGACATCGCCGGTTCGCACGCGCATGCCACGGCGCTGGCCGCCGCGGGCTACCTGGAACCGGATGAGGCCGCCCGGATGCATGAGGGCCTCGACGCCGTGGCGCGCAAGGTCGCCGACGGCACCCTGCAGCCGCAGCCCACCGACGAGGACGTGCACGGCGCGCTCGAGCAGGCGCTGATCGCCGAGCTGGGACCGGAGCTGGGCGGACGTCTCCGCGCCGGCCGCAGCCGGAACGACCAGATCGCCACGCTCGTGCGGATGTACCTGATCGACCACGCCCGGGTGATCGCCCGCGACCTGCTGCGTGTGATCGATGCCCTCGTGGCGCAGGCGGAGGCGCATCCCGACGCGATCCTGCCCGGTCGCACGCACCTCCAGCACGCGCAGCCGGTGCTGCTCGCCCATCACCTCCAGGCCCACGCCTGGCCGCTGGTGCGCGAGCTCGAGCGCCTCGTCGACTGGCGTCGTCGCGCCGGCGTCTCGCCGTACGGCGGGGGAGCGCTCGCGGGGTCGACCCTGGGCCTGGATCCCGCGCTCGTCGCGACCGAACTGGGTCTCGACCGTCCCGCGGAGAACTCCCTCGACGGCACCGCCGCGCGGGACGTCGTGGCGGAGTTCGCGTTCATCGCGGCGATGACGGGGGTCGACCTCTCCCGCCTGTCCGAGGAGATCATCCTCTGGAACACCCGCGAGTTCGGCTTCGTCACCCTCGACGACGGCTTCTCCACGGGTTCCAGCATCATGCCGCAGAAGAAGAATCCGGACATCGCCGAGCTCGCGCGCGGCAAGTCCGGGCGTCTCATCGGCAACCTGTCTGGCCTGCTGGCGACCCTCAAGGGCCTGCCCCTCGCGTACAACCGTGATCTGCAGGAGGACAAGGAGCCGGTCTTCGATTCGGTGCAGACGCTCGAGGTCGTGCTGCCGGCGTTCGCCGGGATGATCGCGACGCTGCGTTTCCACACGGAGCGCATGGCCGAGCTCGCCCCCCAGGGGTTCTCGCTGGCCACCGATGTCGCCGAGTGGTTGGTGAAGCGGCGCGTGCCGTTCCGCGACGCCCACGAGATCTCCGGCGCGCTCGTCCGTGCCTGCGAGGAGCAGGGGATCGGGCTGGAGGACGCCTCCGACGAGCTGCTGCTGTCGGTGTCGCCGCACCTCGTCCCCGAGGTCCGCGAGGTGCTCACGATCGAGGGCTCTGTCGCGTCGCGCACGGGTGTCGGCGGAACCGCTCCGGAGCGGGTCGCCGAGCAGCGCGCCGAGCTCATCGCCCGTGCCCAGGCGGCCGCACACGCGCTCGGTCTGTAACCGTGGGGCGGCCGGCCCGGGCGTGCGACCTCAGTGCAGGTCGCTGTCGGCGGCCGACCGCTCCCATCGGAGGAAGCGCACGGTGAGACCGGCGCGGGTGGGGGCGGCCAGGAAGGGCCCGGCGGAGACGGCGGCGTCGCCGTCGAAGGGGGCGACCCTGACCAGGCGCCAGGGGCCGTCGTCCGCGCGGGCGCGCACGATCATCGCGTCCGACCAGCGGCTGACCCGGACCGTGATCTCGCTGTCGCGCCAGTCGTCGACGTAGCCGACCGACCAGTCCGAGCGGCCGGCGGTCACGACGGCGCCCAGACCGAGGTGCCCGTCGGCGAACTCCACCCCGGCTTTGATCCAGTGCTCGTCGTCCGCGCGGACGAAGAGTCCCGCCTGGTCGAACTGCCCCTCCCACGGCGCGCGGAAGGCCACCTCGATGGCCTCGCCGACCGCGAGCGGCGCGAGCAGCGCGTGCTCGGTGTCGTGGACGAAGCCGTAGGCGGTGTGTCGCCAGGCGTCGCTGCCCTCGACGGCGGTGGCGTCGAGGTGCCCGTCGATGCGGGCCGTGGCGGGCGCGTGGGTCCACGTACCGTCGGACCAGGGGATCATGCGTAAATCGAGCATATTTCCTATCTATAGCCATAAAAGGCATAACTCGCGAATATTCGTGTTACGGTTATCCCATGGTCATCGCCGTGATCGCCGACATCGTGGGCTCCCGGGAGCTCGGAGACCGGAGCGCCGCACAGCGTGCGCTGGACGAGACCATCGCTCAGGTCGAACGGGACCGCCCGCTGGCGGTCCAGCCGCTCACGCCCACGGTAGGGGACGAGCAGCAGGGCGTCTACCGGGAGCTTCCCGACGCGCTCCTCTCGCTCCTCATGGTCCAGCTCCGGCTCCCCGAGGGGCTCGCCTTCCGCTTCGGCATCGGGATCGGCGAGGTCCGTCCCGTGCCGTCCGTGCACGGAGAGCTCGCCGACGGTCCCGGCTGGTACGCGGCCCGCGCGGCGATCGAGACCGTGCATGCACGGGAACAGCGCGCCGTGCCGAGGACCCGCACCTGGATTGTCGGAGCCCCGGGTCAGGATGAGGTCATGGAGACCGTGATCGCCGTGTCCAACGCCTACGTGCTCGCGCGCGACGAGCTCGTCGGGGCGATGAGCGAGCGCGAGCGCCACCTCACGTACGGGCGGCTGATCGGCCGGTCCCAGCAGGAGCTCGCTGCCGAGGAGGGCATCTCGCAGCCCAGCGTGTCCAAGTCGCTGCGGAGCGCCGGAGCCGCCGCGCTCATCGAAGGAGTGGCCGCGCTCCGGGGGGAGTCCGCATGATCCTCGCGGGCTTCGTCCTCCTCGCCGTCGGCGCGACCGACCTCGTCCGGCAGTTCGTGCCGCGACGGTGGGTCGGGTACGTCGTCGCCGCGGCCGTGATCCTCCTCCTCGGCATCGGCGGAGACGCGCTGCTGCCCGCGCTCCTGGGGCTCGGCGTCGGAGCACTGTGGGTCTGGAGCATGCCGGAGGTGGGGCCGTCCAGGGCCGGATTCTGGCCCGCGGTCGCGTTGGCCGCGCTCAGCATCGGCGCCGTGCTCTGGGGCGGAGCCCGCGACACCGGCGGTCTCATCGGTGAGATCTGGACGCTCCGCTCGCCCTTCGGGGAGGTCCCATTCGACCTCGTCGTGCTCGCGCTCGGAGCCGGCGTCTTCCTGCTCGAATCCGCCAACCTCGTCGTCCGCGCTGCTCTCGACGGCGAGCACACCTGGCGCCCGACGGAGGTCTCGCTCCGGAGTCTCTTCCCGACGCGTCGTCGGACCGCGTGTCCGCCGCAGTGAACGCCAGCGAGACCGCCACGGTGTCCGCGGTCACCCCGGCCGATCCGCGCCACGGCTTCAAGGGCGGGAGACTCATCGGCCCGCTGGAACGTGTGCTCGTGATGATCCTCACGCTCGCCGCGGCGTACCCGGTGCTCGCGGCCATGCTCGCCGCCAAGGGCATCGTCCGGTTCCCGGAGATCTCGCGCGACGGGGAGACCGGCGCCCGTGCCGAGTACTTCCTCGTCGGCAGTCTCGTGAGCTGGGTGATCGGTCTCGGTGCCGCGTTCCTCGTCTGGTGGGCGGCGCACAGCTGACACCCCTGCCGGCGACGCAGCGGGACGGTCGCGCGCTGCTAGCCTGGAGCGCGTGTCAACTCCCGCTCTGACGACCGCGCCGCAGGCGATCGACCCCACGTTCGAGAACGTGTGGGACGAGATCGTGTGGCGTGGCCTCGTCCACGTGTCCACCGACCAAGAGGCGCTGCGCGCCCTGCTCGCGGGAGACTCCGTCACGTATTACTGCGGCTTCGACCCGACGGCACCGAGTCTGCATCTCGGGCACCTGGTCCAGCTGCTCCTGCTCCGCCGTCTTCAGCTCGCCGGGCACAAGCCGCTCGGTCTCGTGGGCGGCTCCACCGGCCTGATCGGCGATCCCCGGCCCACTGCGGAGCGCACGCTGAACACCCGCGAGACGGTGGCGGAATGGGTCGATCGTCTGCGCGGCCAGGTCGAGCGGTACCTCAGCTTCGAGGGCGACAACGCCGCCCGCATGGTGAACAACCTCGACTGGACCGCACCGCTCTCGGCGATCGACTTCCTGCGGGAGATCGGCAAGCACTACCGCGTCGGCACGATGCTGAAGAAGGACGCGGTGGCCGCGCGCCTGAACTCCGACGCCGGCATCAGCTACACCGAGTTCAGCTACCAGATCCTGCAGGGGCTCGACTTCCTCGAGCTCTACCGCCAGTACGACTGCGTGCTGCAGACGGGTGGCTCCGACCAGTGGGGCAACCTCACCAGCGGCACCGACCTCATCCACCGGGTCGAAGGGGCGTCGGTCCACGCGATCGGCACGCCGTTGATCACCAACAGCGACGGCACGAAGTTCGGCAAGAGTGAGGGCAATGCGATCTGGATCGACGCGGAGCTCACGAGCCCGTACGCGTTCTACCAGTTCTGGCTCAGCACGGCCGATGCCGACGTGATCGAACGCCTCAAGGTGTTCACGTTCCTGACCAGGGCCGAGATCGAGGAGTACGCCGAGCTCGTCGCGACGGAGCCGTTCCGCCGCGCCGCCCAGAAGCGCCTCGCGCTCGAGGTCGTCGCGACGGTGCACGGCGTGGAGGCGACGGCGGCGGTGATCGCGGCGTCCGAGGCTCTCTTCGGTCAGGGCGACCTCACCGCTCTCGACGCGGCGACCCTGCGCACGGCCCTGGATGAGCTTCCCCACGCGACCGTCGCCGCCGGTACCCCGGTCGTCGACGCGCTCGTCGCGACCGGGCTGGTGTCGAGTCTGTCGGAGGCGCGTCGCGCCATCGCGCAGGGCGGCGTCTCCCTCGACGGCGAGCGGGTGGAGGACGACACCGCGATCGTGCAGGGTACGCTTCCCGGCGGCGTCTCGGTGCTCCGCCGCGGGAAGAAGACGCTCGCCGGCGTCTTCCTCGGCTGACCCCGGCCGCGCATGCCGTTCACTCCGAGTCACGCGATCGTCGCGCTGCCGTTCATGCGCACGCCGCTCGTCCCCGCGGCGATCGCGATCGGAGCGATGACACCGGACATCTCGCTGTTCCTGCGCAACGTCGGCCTCAACTACGGGTTCCTGCACGATCCGGTCAATGTCGTGTGGACGTCGTTGCTCGCGCTGGCGCTGTTCCTGCTGTGGCGCGTCCTGCTGCGCCCGGCGACCCTCGAACTGCTGCCGGGATGGGTGACCGTGCGGTTGCCCGCCGGGTGGGAGGCGAACGGAGTCCGGGCTGCGGTCGAAGCCCTGAGCCGTGACGACCGCTCGCGGT
Organism: Microbacterium sp. UBA7513; assembly: GCF_002478345.1. NCBI lineage: Bacteria > Bacillati > Actinomycetota > Actinomycetes > Micrococcales > Microbacteriaceae > Microbacterium > Microbacterium sp. UBA7513. The sequence continues at coordinate 2,246 of NZ_DLNJ01000039.1, read as the reverse complement.
ACCGTGCCGCGCGACCGCTGTATCCGTTCCTCCTCCTGGTCTCGGCGATGCTGGGGGTGCTCTCGCACATCCTCTGGGATGCGTTCACGCACGAGTCGCGGTGGGGCGTCGATCTGGTGCCCGCGCTCGCGGACTCGTGGGGTCCGTTCGACGGATACAAGTGGCTGCAGTATGCCTCCAGCGCCCTCGGTCTGCTGGGCCTGGCGATCTGGGCGGCGCTGTGGCTGCGGCGTGCGACACCGCGAGCGGGTGCGCCGCGGATCCTTCCGACGTTCGTGCGGGTCGCCTGGTGGCTCTCGCTGCCGGTGATCCTCGTGGTCGCGTGGGTCGGCGGTCTGCTCGCGTTCGGTCCGCTCTCCGCCGACTTCACGCTGCAGCATCTCGCGTACCGCGTGCTGCCGCCCGCCTGCGCGGTGTGGGGCGTCCTCACCCTGGTCCTCTGCGTGGTCCTCGCCGTGCGACGGCCGCGCCCCGCCGGCTGATCCCGTATCCCGGATGCCTCCCGCGGCGCGGGCCCCGGTTCACCAGCGCGGTGCGTCGGAACCCCAGGCGTGCGGGGCGTCGAAGGTCAGCCCGGGAAGCGCAGGTGCCGCCGTCACGACCGGGACCCCGTCCACGTCGAATCGCGCGAGATGCGCCGACGCGTCGATCTCCGGAGCGCGCACGACATCGGTCGTGCGCGGCAACCCGAGCAGCTCGGCGGCGACGCGGCGCAGCGAGGTGCGCACGATACGCGAGCGCCCGTCGCGCGAACGGAGCAGCCGGGTGAGAGCGGCGGCGAGGAGGTATCCGCTGCTGTGATCCAGCGCCTGGGCGGGGAGGGCGCCCGGCCGTCCGTCGTCGCCCTCGATCATCGCGATTCCGCTCTCCGCCTGGACGAGGCTGTCGAAGCCGGCGCGGTCGGGGTGATCGGTGCCCCACGCGCTGAGCTGTGCGACGACGAGACCAGGGTGCTGCTCGACGAGAGCGTCGGGCGAGAGGCCCAGCCGATCCAGAGCAGCGGGACGATATCCGAGCACGATCGCATCCGCCGACTCCAGGAGGGCCTGCAGTTCGGGGGAGCGGGCGTCGAGAAGAGCCGTGCGCTTGCCATGGCCGGTGTCGAGGTGCTGCCACGGGAGCTCGGGGAGCTGCGGCGGATCGAGACGCAGCACGTCGGCACCTAGAAGAGCGAGAGTCCGTGTGCACACCGGCCCCGCGATCACTCGCGTGAGGTCCAGGACGCGGAGGCCGGCGAGGGGCATACGCGCCGAGGCGCCGCGGGACGGGCTGCGTCGCTCGCCCCGCCGTCCGTCCGCGGGCTCGATGGTCGTGACGTCGAGGAGGGGAGTGCTCCGCAGGGCGAGATCGACGTCCGGGTCCTCGCGGCGCACGGTGACGGCGAGACCACCGGCTTCGGAGATCCGGTCGACGGCCGCCTCGCTCGACAGGGCCGCCACCCCGCGGGCGACCGCTTCCGGACCCGCCGTGTCGGTCAGGCCGAGCGCGCGGCGAAGCGCGCGAGCATGGTGCGGGTAGTTGCCGTGCATCCGGATCCAGCCGTCTGCGCTTTCCCAGAATCCGGAGAGGGGCGCCCACACCGGCGGGGGAGCACCGTCGACCCGCAGGTACCGGTCGCTCCGATAGGCGACGGCCACTCGACGGGGATCGATGGATGCCGGGTCGAGTCCGGCGGCGAGCACGACCGAGGCCACGCTGGCGAGAGCCAGCTCTGCGGTCGCGGTGCGGGACGGGAGCGGCACGGCATCCAGGGTGCGCAGGGCGGCGAGGGCGGGGGCGGATGAGGACTCCGCGCCCAGCTCCCGCCAGACACTGGCCAGCAGGTCGGCAGGGTGAGAGGAAGCGTGCGGGGGCATGGGCGCGATGCTACTCCGGCACCGATCCGGGCGGAAACGACGGCTGACCCGGGAGAATCCTGTCGAGCGGCACATGCGACACGCCCGGGGTGGTGCGCCCGATTTGCCAGACCCCCGGAATCCACGTAACTTATTACTTGTTCGCCCCACAGGGAAGCGGAGAAGCCCCGAGCTTCACCCCCCTCAAGCGGAGAACCACTCCCGATCCACTCTCACTTGAGAGATCCGGCGCTTGCGCCTAGGATGGGAGATCCACCCCTTCTGCGGCTGTCACCGGCTGCGCAGCGGATCCACGATCCGCACGGCGCGCCGATTTGACAAGCGGGTCGGGATGGCTAAGATAGAGAAGTTGCCCTGCGGGCCTGGTCGTGATGGCTGGGTCGTGGGAGC
>NZ_DLNJ01000016.1:157238-185755 GCF_002478345.1 Microbacterium sp. UBA7513 | reverse complement strand
CGGCGGCACACCTCGGCGGCGGTCATCGGGGTGTCCTGGAGCGCGGTGAGGATGGCCGCACTCCGGTCGATGACCCCGACCTCCTGGGGTCGGTCGAACTCGGATGGGGCGACCGCCTCGGCGGGGGCGGGATCGGCTCGCCCCTCCGTCCCGGTCGACCTCCCTGCGGTGGACGTTCTGTCGGTCATCGGTGTCCTCTCCCTCATCCGACGCTCACATCTGCCAACAGCTTCCGCCGGCGCACCCACCAGCGGAAGACGAACGGACCGACGATGCCGGCGATCATGAGGATGATGATCGCCAGGGACACCGGCCGGGTGACCAGGGGCGCGAGCGATCCCCCGGAGATCTGGAGCATGCGGCGGAAGTTGTCCTCGAGGAGCGGAACGAGGACGAGCGCGAGGATCGACGGGGCGAGCGGGATGCCGCCTCGGTCCATGAGGTAGCCGACGACCCCGAAGATGCCGAGCATGATGAGGCCGAAGAGGCTGAACTCGATCGCGTAGGCGCCGATGACGACGAGGACGAGGATCGCGGAGAAGAGGATCTCCTTGGGCATCTTGAGGAGTTTGACGAAGACGCCGACGAGCGGGAGGTTGAGGATGATGAGGGCGACGTTGCCGACGTACATGCTCGCGATGATCGTCCAGATCAGTCCCGATTCGTCGCGGAAGATCAGCGGACCGGGCTGGAGTCCGTACATCGTGAAGACGAAGAGGAGCAGCGCCGTCGTCGCCGACCCGGGGATGCCGAGGCTGAAGAGGGGGACCATCGCACCGCCGACGCCGGCGTTGTTCGCCGCCTCGGGACCGGCCACACCTTCGATCGCTCCTTTGCCGAACTCGTCCTTCCGCTTCGAGATCCGCTTCTCCATGATGTAGGACATGAAGGAGGCCAGCGACGGTCCGACACCGGGGAGGACGCCGATGATGAACCCGAGGACCGAGCCCCGCGCCCACGGGCCGGCCGAGCGCTGCCAGTCCTGCTTCGTCATCCACCGCTCGGAGCCGAAGCTCTGGATCTCCTCCTTCGCCCCCTGACCGAGCGCGAGGTTGCGGATCGCCTCGGGGATCGCGAAGAGGGCCATGGCGAAGATCGTGAAGTCGATGCCGTCGGAGAGCAGGGTGATGCCGAACGTCTGCCGGGGCAGGCCAGTCTGGAAGTCGAGGCCGATGAGGCCGACGGCGAGGCCGATGAAGATCGAGATGAGGGCCTTCGCCCGGGACCCGGTCGACATCGTCGAGGCGAGCAGGAGGGCTGCGGCCATGAGGAGGAAGTACTCGGTGGCGCCGAAGACGTTGGCGAGGCGGACGAGGACCGGGGAGAGGAACGTCAGGCCGATGATCGCGAGCGTGCCGGCGAGGAACGACCCGATCGCCGCGGTCGCCAGCGCCGCCTTCGCCCGGCCGCGCCGGGCCATCTCGTAGCCCTCGATCGCCGTCACCGCACTCGAGACCTCGCCGGGGGTCTTGATCAGGGTCGCGGTGATCGATCCGCCGTACATCGACCCGTAGTAGATCCCGCAGAGGAGGATGAGGCCGTGCACGGGCTCCATCCCGAAGGAGACGGGGATGAGGATCGCGATCGCCGAGATCGGACCGATCCCCGGCAGGACGCCGACGACGGTGCCGAGGAGGGCGAAGGCAAGACTGGCCGGCTGCAGCGCCGAGGCGAAGCCGCCTCCCAGATCGACGAGTGTGTCCATGCCCTCCCCCTATCCCAGGATTCCCACGGGCAGGTAGACCGCGAGCCCGAAGACGAAGGCGACGTAGACCGCAACGGAGAAGAGGACGGAGAAGACGAGGTTGCGGATCCACTTCTTCGGGGCGTAGAGGCTCGTCACCGCCATGAGGAACGCCGCGGTCGAGAGGACGAAGCCGACCGGGATGACGATCGCGAGGAAGGCGAAGAAGAGCGCGAACTGGACCACGACCCTGCGCCCCGCCGGCTCCGGCGGGGCGTCGATGAGAACACCGCCGGCGGGCTCGGTGCCGCTCTCACCCTGGGACGCGGCCTCCGCCTCGGCGGGGTGGGGCCGACCCTGCCCGGTCCGAGCGCTCCACACGGACTGTCCGGCGAGGAAGAGTCCGAGGACGATGAGACCGGCGCCGACGATCTGGGGGAAGGTCCGCGGGGTGACGATGTCGGCCGTCTCCCGGATCGAGAAGGTCGCCGAGAGGTAGACGACCCCGATGACCGTGATGACGATCCCGGTGACGAGATCGCGCCGGGTCGCGGTCATTTGTCCGTGCCCAGTTCGGTCTCCTTGACACCCTCCTCGACCGTCTTCGCCGCTTCGTCGACGTAGCTCTGCGCGTCCTCACCGGTCCGGAACTCCGGCGCCCACTGGTTCTTCTTCACCGTGTCCTCCCACGTGGTCGACGTGTTCATCTTCTCCAGCGTCGTCGCCCAGTAGTCGACGGCCTCCTGCGGCATGTCCGCGGGACCGTAGACCCCGCGCCAGTTGCCGAGCGTGACGTCGTAGCCGGAGTCCATCGCGGTGGGCACCGACTCGAACGGGGCGAGCAGCGGCTTCTGAGCGAACGTGACGAGGGGGACGATGTCCCCGGATTCGAGGACGGACCGGAATTCGCTCAGTCCGGCGATCGCGACCTTCGCATCCCCGTTGAGCATCGCCGTCGTCTGCTCGCCGCCGCCGTCATAGTTGACGAAGTTGACGTCGGCGGGTTCGACCCCTGCGGCCTTCGCGAAGAGCGCGAACGGCAGCGTGTCGTCGCCGGCGGCGGCCACGGTCACCGCCTGCGGGTCGTCCTTGAGCGCGGAGACCAGGCCGTCGAGGTCGGCGATGTCACTGTCCTTGGGAGCGACGACGATGAAGTCCTCGACGTAGAGCGTGGCGATGAGGGTGGCGTCCTGCGGCCCGTATTCGCACAGACCCCGCGCCTTCATCGTCTGGCTCGCCAGCGAGGTGATCGCGATCTGGTCGTCCTTGCCCTTGTCCTGCTGCATCATCGTCGTCAGCCACGTGCAGCCCGTGCCGCCCGGCCGGTTCTGCACCGGCAGGGGCGTGGTGACGAGTTCGTCGCGCTGCAGGGCCTCGGTGACGGCGCGCGCCGTCGTGTCCCAGCCCGAGCCGGGTTCGGCCGGGGCTGTCACCGTCACCGGTCCCGACGGGTAGTCCCCGCCCTCCCCCGGCGGCTGGGCTCGGCCTTGGCATCCGGAGAGGACGAGCGCCGTCGCGGCGAGCGCGGCCCCCACGCCTGCCCACCGTCTCCTCTGCACCCCTTCCCTCGCCGAGGTGGTCCGACCTGTGCCTGTGATCGTCGTTGATCGCATTGCCACTCCTTGATCAGCTGCAGCTGCCTGCAGATCCCTGTCATCGTGTGTTGTCGTGTGTCTGCGGTGCCCGTGTGCGGGGTGCTCGCGCCTGCGGTGCTCGCGGTGTCCCCGTCATTGCGACTGCGTCCTCTCCTCGCCGAGGTCGACGTCCGGGATGTCGGGAGGGGTACCCGAGTTCCCGTCCCGGTAGACCGCATTGTGCTCACCGGGGGCGGGGACGTTGCGGCGCAGGCCCAGTCGCTGTCCGTCGAAGGTGAGCGGCAGCAGCGGGATGTCGACGCTCTCCCCGTCGGGCAGGCCCGTGGCCGCCAATGCTCCCGACGCCACGAGGTGGGGGTCGCTCGTGAGGTCGGCGGGGGTGTTGACGGGGGCGACGGGCAGGCCCCTGCGTGTGCACTTCTCCTCGATCTCGGCGAGGCTGAGCCGGGAGAGGGCGGCCTGGAGTTCGGCGTGGATGCGCTCGCGTTGGTCGACGCGTCCCTGGTTGTGCTCGAGCGCGGGGTCTTCGGCGAGATCGGTGAGCCCGAACTCGTCGCAGAGGTCGCGCCACTGCCCGTCGCTGACGGCGGCGACGAAGACCTGGCTGCCGTCCCGGTCGAGGAAGATGTCGTAGACGGCCCACGTCGCCCGCCGGGTGGGCATCGGCCGCAGCGGCTCCTCACTCAGCTGGGCCTGCGCCATGTGGGTGCCGACGAGGAACGCGTTGTTCTCGAACAGGGCGGAGTTGACGAGCTGTCCGCGGCCGGTCTGCTCGCGCACCCGCAGGGCGGAGAGGATGCCGATGACCCCGAACATCCCGCCCATGATGTCGTTGACGCTCGCGCCCGCCCGCAGCGGCTGCCCGGGAGGACCGGTCATGAAGGCGAGCCCGCCGAGCATCTGGACGACCTCGTCGAGGGCGGTGCGCTGCCCGTAGGGGCCGGGAAGGAATCCCTTGAGGGAGGCGTAGATGAGGCGCGGGTTGCGGGCGGCGAGCTCGCCGTACCCGTAGCCCATCGACTCCATCTTCCCGACCCGGAAGTTCTCGAGGAGGACGTCGGCGGAGTCGATGAGGGTGAGGGCGACCTCCCGGTCGGCCGCCTCGGCGATGTCGAGCTGGACGCTGAGTTTGTTGCGGTTGAAGGCGGGGAAGAGTCCGGAACCCGAGCCGGGCAGGTAGCGGGTCTTGTCGCCGGCCCCGCGGGGCTCGACCTTGATCACCTCGGCGCCGAGGTCGGCGAGGATCATCCCGCAGCTCGGGCCCATGACCATATGGGAGAACTCGACGACGCGGACGCCGGCCAGGGGCAGCGGCTGGCTCGGTCCGGCGTCGGCGGCCGCCGCCTCGGTGCTGGTGTGCGGGTCCTCGTCGATCATGATCAGCCGCGGTAGGGTGCGGGGACGGCGGGGATCTGGGAGAGGCTCGAGCTCAGCTCGTGGCCGACGGCGGCGGTGAGCGGTGCCCGCACCTCGGCGAGCGCATCGACGTCGACGCCGGTCGCGACCCCTTCGCGGTGGAGGAGGTGGACGAGGTCGTCGGTGCCGATGTTCCCGGCCGCGCCCGGAGCGAACGGGCAGCCGCCGAGGCCGCCCATCGCGGCGTCGAAGTGTTCGATGCCGAGGTCGAGGGCGGCGATGACGTTGGCCATCCCGAAGTTGTACGTGTCATGGAGGTGGAGGCCGACCGACTTCCCCGGGAAGGCCTCCATGACCGCCGAGGTGTTCCGGCGCACCAGTGAGGGGTTGGCGTTGCCGATGGTGTCGGCGACGCCGATGCCGTGGGCGCCTGCCTCGACGAAGGGGCGGATGACCTCGACGAGGCGGTCGGGATCGGTGATCCCGTCGAAGGGGCAGATGAAGCTCACGGCCGTCGTGATGTCGAAGCGCACGCCGTGGTCGTGGGCGTAGTCGGCGGCGGCGAGCAGGCGCTCGGTGGCCTGGGCGATCGGTGCGTCCGAGTTCGCCTGCGAGTGGCCCTCGGAGGCGGAGACGACGAGTTTGATGTTCTTCGCTCCCGCATCGACGGCGCGTTCGGCCCCCTTGAGGTTGAAGACGAGCGTGAAGAAGTCGACCCCCTGGTCCTCGTGTGGCCGAAGGCGTTCGAGAACCTCCCCGGTGTCGGCCATCTGCGGGACCTTCTTCGGGTTGACGAAGGATCCGACTTCGATCTCGGTGAGCCCGGCGGCGATGAGGCGCTCTGCGAGTTCGACCTTGACGTCCGTGGGCACGATGGCCGCCTCGATCTGCAGCCCGTCGCGCAGGGTCGTGTCGAGGATGTGCACCGTGTTCGGCCGGACCATGGGTCTCCCTCTGCGTCATCTCCGCATGAACGGAACGATGATGGCGATATCGTCTCCCGCTCAGCGGGAGGATGCTTCCGGCATGCACCCTCGCATGCTCTCTTCAGAGATAGCATAAGCACGCCGTTGCAGGGAATGGCTGCGGGTCGCTATGTGAGAGCGGAGTGGGAAGTCGGCGTCCGTTGTCCCGGCAAACGGGACACTCGCGGTCGCGGCGGGATCCGGTCGTGTGCGGCTCAGCCTGCTTCTTCAGTGGCGCGGACGATAGTGGAGCACGGCAGCGCCCGACTCGAGTTCGCGACGGTCCGTGGGGACGAGGTCGACGACCTCGGCGAGACCGTTGAACACGTACGGTCCATAGCCGGCGATGCGCGGGTGGACGACGAACTCGTACTCGTCGATGAGTCCGAGTTCGGCGAGTGCCCGGGGCAGCGTCACTCCCCCGACGAGGAGGCCGCGGACGGAGTCGTCCTTGATCCGTTCGATCTCCGATCTGAGGTCGCTGCCGAGGAGTTCGGCGTTCCAGTCGACCTCGGTGAGCGTGCTCGAGACGACGTACGTCTTCGCCTTGTCGATGACCTCGGCGAAGACGTCGAAGTCGGTCTGCGTCTCCGCGTCGGCGTCGTCGGTCTCAGGAGTCACTGCGGGCTGGCGCCACGCGGATTCCATGAGCTGGTAGGTCCTGCGGCCGAAGAGGAGGCCGTCGGCCTGTCGGAGGTTCTCGGCGTGGTGGGCGTGGAGTTCCTCGTCGGGGTCGATCGCGAGGTGGTCGCAGCACCCGTCGACGGTGATGTTGACCGAATACCACAGCTCTGCCATGGGCTCAGGGTACTGCCGGGCCCGACGTTCCGGAAGGGTCGTCGGTCTCGCCCATTCCCAGCCACGCGAGCACCTCGGCGGTGTGTTCGCCGAGGTCGGGGCCGAGGTGATCGATGGGGATCGAGGCACCGCCGATGACCGGGGTGATGCCGGGGAAGGCGACGTCGTCGAGGACCTCCTCGCCGGTGGAGACGTCGATCTCCTGGATCATGTTCCGGGCGCGCAGCTGCTCATCGGCGACGAGGTCCTCGGCCGTGTAGATCGGCCCCGCGGGCACTCCCGCCTCGTCGAGGACCGCGACGACCTCGTCGACGTCGCGCGCGGCGCACCATGCTCCGATCGCCTCGTCGAGTTCGTCCCGGCGGACCCACCGACCAGCGTTCGTCTGCAGGTCGGGATCATCACCGAGGTCGGGTCGGTCGATCGCCGTCATCAGGCGGGCGAAGATGCCGTCGCCGTTGCCGGCGATGACGACGGACTTCCCACCTGCGCAGAGGTAGCCGTTCGAGGGCGCGATGCCCTCCATCCGACCGCCGGTGCGCGTGCGGACCTCGCCGAAGGCCGAGTAGTCGGGGACGAGGGACTCCATGACGGAGAACATCGCCTCATTGAGGGCGACGTCGACGGTGCGGTCGGCGAGCGGTCCCTCGCCTTCGAAGCCGACCTCCTTGCCGGTGACCGCCTCGGCGGCTCCGTGGATGCGCTGACGCTGCCGGTCGAAGAGCATCATCACGGCCCCGAAGGCCGCCTGCATGCCGGCGATCGAGTCGCCGATCGAGATGCCCACGCGTACGGGTGGGCGGTCGGGGTCACCGACGAGTTCGCGGAATCCCGAATACCCCTCGGCGACGGCGGCGAAACCGGGTCGGGCCGACATCGGTCCGGTCTGACCGAACGCGGAGATCCGGACGAGGATGATCTCGGGGTTGACCTCCTCGAGGACGTCGGGGCCGATCCCCCACTTCTCCAGGGTGCCCGGCCGGAAGTTCTCGAGGACGATGTCGGAGCGGCGGACGAGCTCGAGGACTGCTTCGCGTCCGTCCTCGGAGCGCAGGTCGAGGGTCACGGACTTCTTGTTGCGGTTGATCGTGCGGTAGAGCATCGACGTCGTGCCGGCCTTGAGCCGCCAGTTGCGCAGCTCGTCGCCGGTGCCGGGACGTTCGACCTTGATGACCTCGGCTCCGAAGTCGGCGAGCATCCGGCCGGCGGTTGGAGCCGCGATGTAGTTGCCGAGTTCGAGGACCCGCACACCGGTCAGTGGGAGGCGGCGCGTTGTCATGGGAGGCTCCTGTTCTCCTGTCGGGCGTCCCCGTCGGCGGCCCGGACACGGTCCTTCCATGGTGCCAGGTCGAACCCGCCGAGGCGGACTCGTCCCTGACCATGAACGTGCCGTCGCCGGAGAGTTCGATGAATGTCGAGCAACCCCCCTTGCCTTATCGCGCGGAGTGTCGAAGACTGGCAGACACGCCGCGATGCGCGGCGCAGTGTCAGTGCGAGATCGATTCCCAAGGAGCAGATCATGACATCGGAGAACTTCGGAAGCAACGACCCGAGCGCCGAGGCGGGCCTCGGCCAGGAGAGTCAGCAGGGTCATCCCGGTCCCGGAAGCCAGGACGGTACGGAAGGCCAGCAGGGCCACCCGGGCACGGACAGCCAGCAGACCGGCGGTCAGCCGCAGGGTGACCGCGGCGGTGCCGGCGGCCTCGACGATCAGCAGGCCGGTCGCCCGGGCGGCGACGGGCGCGATCGCCAGCGGATCGAGGAGAGCGAGGACGAGGGCTTCGGCGGCACCCAGCCGGAGCGCGACGCACCCGCCTGAGGCGACCCCACCCCGAGTTCTGAGGGACCGCATGCCGAGCGTGCGGTCCCTCGGAGCGCGACCGGGTCAGAACTCGACCCGGTCGGCTCCCTTGAGGCCGAGCATGGCCCGCGCCTCGTCTGGGGTCGCGACCTCCATCCCGAGCTCTTCGACGATGCGGCGCATCTTCTCCACCTGCTCGGCATTCGACTCGGCGAGTCGGCCGGGCCCGATCCACAGCGAGTCCTCGAGGCCGACGCGGATGTGGGAGCCCATCGTCACCCCCATCGTCGCGAGCGGCTGCTGGTTGCGTCCCGCGCCGAGGATCGACCACTGGTAGTCCTCGAGGAGTCGGTCAGCGGTCCGCCGCATGTGCATGAGGTCCTCAGGATGCCCGCCGATGCCGCCGAGGAGACCGAACACCGACTGGACGAACAGCGGCCCGGTGGCGAGCCCTCGCGACTGGAAATGGGCGAGACTGTAGAGGTGCGAGATGTCGTAGCATTCGAACTCGAACCGGGTGCCGTTGGCGTTGCCGATCTCGAGGATGCGCTCGATGTCGGCGAACGTGTTCTTGAAGACGAGGTCACGGGAGTTCTCGAGGTGCTCGCGCTCCCACTCGTGCTGAAAGTCCTCGTACTTCTCGAGCATCGGGAAGAGACCGAAGTTCATCGACCCCATATTCAGGCTCGCAAGCTCCGGTTTGAATTCGGCGACCGGACGCATCCGCTCCTCGACGCTCATGTGCGGTGACCCGCCGGTGGTGATGTTGACGACCGCGTCGGAGTTCGCGGCGACCTTCTCGAGCACCGGTGCGAAGTGCTCGGGGTCCTGCGAGGGTCTGCCGTCCTCGGGATCACGGGTGTGGAGGTGGAGGATCGCCGCCCCCGCCTCGGCGGCCCCGATCGCGGCATCGGCGATCTCATCCTGGGTGACGGGAAGGTGGGGCGACATCGTCGGCGTGTGGATGGCGCCGGTCACCGCCGAGGTGATGATGACTTTGCGTGGCTGTGCCATGGGTTCGTGGTCCTCTGGGATCGATGGGTGAGTGGGGGTCAGTAGAGCTTCTCGGTGTTGCCGTCGACGGCCATGGCCTGACCCGTGACATGGGAGGCCATCGTCGAGGCGAGGAAGACGGCCATGTTGCCGATGTCGGCGGCCGTGGCGAGCTTCCCGAGGGACGCCTGCCCGGTGTAGAGCGCGGTGACCTCGTCGACGGAGACTCCGAGCATCTGCGCCTTCGAGGCGATGACCGCCTCGATGCGGGGACCGTCGACCGCACCCGGACAGATCGCATTGCAGCGGATGCCTTCGGGACCGAGTTCGATGGCAAGCGTCTTCGTCAGTCCCACGACCGCCCACTTCGACGCCGAGTACGGACTGCGTCCGGCCATGCCGAGACGCCCGGCGGCCGAGGAGAGGTTGACGATCGAGGCGCTGCCGCTCGTGCGCAGGAGCGGCAGGAAGTGCTTGACGCAGTAGAACTGGCTGTGGATGTTGACGTCGAACGTCGTGAGCCACGCTGCGGTCTCCAGCGTCTCGATCGGTCCCGTGGGACCGGCGATCCCGGCATTGTTGACAAGCACGTCGAGTCCTCCCCACAGCCCCGCCACCTCGGCGGCGAGCGCCCTGACCTCGTCCTCCGAGGCGGCGTTCGACACGGTCGCCCGCAGGCCGGTCTCGGCGGCGTCGGCGACGGCGGTCTCGGCGATGTCGGTCACCCACACCTCGGCGCCGGCGTCGCGGAACCGCTGGGCGATCTCCCGCCCGATCCCCGCGGCTCCCGCCGTGATGAGCACTCGTGCTCCGGTCAGTCCGAGCATGTCCATGGTCTCTCCTGTCGCTGTCGTCGAGGTCACTTGTGATCGGGATCCGCCGAGGTGGTCGGCACCGTCGCCGGGTCGGCTTCGTGTCCGCGCCTGAGGAACGGGATGAGGCACGCGCCGACGACGCAGACGGCGATGATGAACCACAGTCCCGAGGTCGCCGACCCGGTGAGGTCCTCCATGTAGCCCATGATGTAGGGCCCGAGGAATCCGCCGAGGAGGCCGATCGTGTTGACGAGGGCGAGGCCTGCGGCAAGGCTCACTCCGGTCAGGCGGGTCGCGGGGAAGGTGAAGAGGATCGGCTGGAGGACGAAGAAGTTGAAGGCTGCCAGGGAGAAGCCGATGAGGCCGAGGACGGGTCCGCCGACCGCGCCGATGATGTAGCCGGCGATGATGCCGATCATCGCGGCCAGGGCGATCTTCTTCGACATCGACGCCGACGTCGCGAAGCGCGGGAGCAGGAGCGCGCCGATTGCGGAGAAGACCCACGGGACGGCGGTGAGCAGGCCGATCTCGACGGTGTTCATCTCGCCCCAGCTGCCGACGATCGTGGGGAGGAAGAAGTTGAGGGCGTAGACGGCGAGCTGGTGTCCGAAGTACACACAGATGACGAGGATGATCTGCGGGTCGCGGACGATGTCGAGCAGCCGGTGGTTCGAGGCCCCGGAGGCGCCGGCCCGCTCTTCGGCGGCGATGGTCTGCTCGAGCCATTCGGCTTCCTCGGGTGAGAGGAACTTCGCCTTCCGCGGTCCGTCGGGCAGGTACTTCCAGACGACGAGTGCGAGGAAGCAGGCGGGCAGGCCTTCGATGAGGAACATCCACTGCCAGCCGTGGAGGCCGAGGAACCCGTCCATCGTCAGCAGCAGACCGCCGATGGGGGCGCCGATGATGTTGGCGATGGAGACTCCGAGGAGGAACATGCCGTTGGCCTTCGCCCGGTCCTTCACGGTGAACCACTGCGTGAGGTAGTACATGACGCCGGGGAAGAGTCCGGCTTCGGCGATGCCGAGGAGCATGCGGAGGATGTAGAAGGACCATTCGCCCTGGACGAACATCATCGCAGCGGAGATGAGCCCCCACGTGATCATGATCCGCATGATCCACCAGCGGGCGCCGACCTTGTGCATGATCATGTTCGAGGGCACCTCGAAGAGGGCGTACGTGAGGAAGAAGAGCCCGGCACCGATGCCGTAGGCCGTTGCGGAGATCCCGAGGTCGATCTCGAGACGGTCCTTGGCCATGCCGATGTTGGTCCGGTCGAGGAACGCGAGGATGTAGGCGGCGATGAGCAGGGGCATGAGGCGGGCGAAGATCACCCGGTTGAGGACGGCGGGCGGCCTCAGGCCTGTCCTTGCGGAAGCGGTGTCGGACATGGTTCTCCTTCGGGGTCGGATCGAACGGTGTGGTCGCGGCGGCGGTGCCGGACGGGGAGGAACGTGCGGGGGCGGCTCAGCGGGCGGCGAGGGCGTTGAAGTCCTCGGGGTGGCAGCCGCAGCTGGTGCCGATGTGGAGCTGGTGGGGGCAGATGACCGTGCGGGCGGGGGTGCCCGGTTCCGTGATGCGTTCGAGGAGGACGCGGAAGGCGGTCGTCGCCATCTCGACGACGGGTTGGACGATCGTGGTCAGCCCGAGCAGCGGTGAGCGCGAGCGGGCGAGCCCGTCGCTGCCGACGACGATGAGCTCGCCCGGGATGTCGATGCCGTTGACGACCGCGTGCTCGATGACGCCGAGCGCGACCTCGTCGGAGCCGCAGACGATGGCCTCGGGTCGGTCGTCGGGATCGGCGAGGAGCTCCTCGGCGGCGATTCGCCCGCCGCCCCGGTGCAGGCGGGTGCTCACGCGCCATCGCCCGGGGACGGGGACGTCGTGCGCGGCCGCGGTGTCGATGAACGCCGCTTCCCTCGTCGCCGAGGCGGTGGAGAAGCGCGGCCCGATGACGGTGGCGACCTTCGTGACTCCGTGCCCGAGGACGTGGCCCATGAGTTCGCTGGCGGCCTGAGCATCGTCGATGCCGATGAAGCTCGCATCGGCATGTTCGACGGTGCGGGAGAGGTTGACGACGGGGATCCGGGCGGCGCCGAGAGTGCCGTGGATCCGCGCGTCGAGGCGCATCCCGCCGGTCGAGATCACCCCGTCGACGTTGCGGGCGGCCATCGACGCGGCGACGTGGGCGAGGCGTTCGGGGTCGTCGCCGGTCGTCGAGACGAAGACGTCGAACCCCTCTTCGGCGGCGGCGTCGATGATCGCCTGCGCCCAGTGCATGTGCATGTAGTTGAGCATCGAGGGAACGATGAGTCCGATGACGCGGGTGAGGGAGCGGTTGTGCTTCGCCGCCGTCAGCGGCGACCGGTATCCGAGCTCGTTGGCGGTTTCGATGACATGGCGGCGCACGACCGGCGAGACGCCGGGCTTGCCGTTGAAGACGTAGCTGACTGTAGCGGTGGAGACTCCGCAGGCGCGTGCCACCTGAGCCGCTGAGACCCGCGGTCTGGGCTTGCCCGTCGACTGTTCCTGATGCATCGTCGCGTCCTTCACGTCCTTGTGGAGTTCGAACTCATTGCGCAGTCCGAACACTGCCATTGGACGACTGGAACGGTTCGTTAAGCAACGTTAAGTCGCGGCGGTCTCCTCCGTCTACGCCTCCGCGTCCTCCCGTGCCCGGGACGTGTACCGCGCTTTCGCGCGTCGGGGAACGACGACGACGGGCACCGGCGAGTTCTGGAGGATCCTCGTCGCATGGCTGCCGAGCGACACCCGCTTGAGCGTGCCGAGTCCGGAGGACCCGAGCATCATCACCTCGGGGTCCTCCCACCCGATGCTCGTCAGCGCTGCCGCCCAGCTGGGTCCCGTGCCGATCGCCACCTCGGTCTCCCCGGGGCGGATGTCGAGTTCGTCGATCGAGCAGAGGATCCGGTCGGTGTCGCGGCGCACGACCCGCGTCCATTCGTCGACGATGCCCGCCTCGACGTCACGTCCGATGCTCGCCGCCGAGAGCACCCGGGACCGGGGTGCGAAGGAGGCGATGCGGAAGGGGATTCCGGATTCCGCGGAGACCATCGCGGCCCCGAGGATGAGGTCCGCCGAGGTGGACGACCCGCTGTAGGCGGCGGTGATCCGTTTGAGCTTCGCCCCCGCCGAGGCGGTGAATCCCTCGGGCGCGAGGACGACGGGGAGTTCGGCGCTGTGGAGGAGTCCGGTCGAGACCGATCCCAGGGTGATCCGGCCATCCCGACCGTCGTCGGCGGAGCCGACGACGAGGCGGTACGCGTCGACGCGTCGGCTGACCTCGAGCAGCCCCCGCCGCGACGAGCGGGCCGGGTGGACGATGTAGGTCGCCTCGATGTCATCGGGAACGAGCGCCCGCACCTGCTCAAGCGACGCCTCGGCGACGGTGTGGACATACGACTGGAATTCCGCGTCGATCTTGTCCCGGTTCGGCGGCCACGCCGTCGAACTCACGGACACGAGCGTGAGCGTCTTCGCGTACGAGCGGGCGAGGACGACTCCGAGCTCGACGGCTGAGGTGTCGTCCTGACCGGGGGCGACGCCGACGACGATGGTCATGACCGTCCTCCCGTGGGGTCGGTGGTGCCGCGTTCGGCTGCGGCCTGCTGCTTGCCGAGGACCGAGTTCCTTCGGCCGAAGACGAGGTAGAGGCCGATGATGGCCGCAGTCCAGATGACGAAGACGACGATCGTGATCGGCCGCAGGCTGCTGATGATCCACAGGCAGCCGAGGATCGAGAGGATCGGCAGGACCGGGTAGAACGGGACCTTGAAGCCGCGCTCGAGGTTCGGTTCGCGCACGCGGAGGATGATGACGGCGAGCGAGACGACGACGAAGGCGACGAGGGTGCCGATGCTCGTCATCTCGGCGAGGAAGTTGAGCGGGATGAACCCGGCGAGGATCGCGATGACGACCGTGACGACGATCGTGCCCTTGACGGGGGTGAGCGTGCGGGGGTTGACGTCCTGGAAGAGCTTGGGCATCATCCCGTCGCGCGACATCGTAAAGAGGATGCGGCTCTGACCGTAGATCGAGACGAGGGTGACGCTGAAGATCGAGATCACGGCGCCCGCGGCGACGACGGTGCCCGGCCAGGTCGAGCCGACGATGTTCTCGAGGATCGCCGAGAGGCCGGCGTCCTGCCCTTCGAACTCCTCCCACGGCTGAGCGCCGAGCGCGGCGACGGCGACGAGGACGTAGACGGAGGTGATGATGAGGAGCGCGAAGATCAGGGCCTTGGGCATCGTCTTCTTCGGGTTCTTCGTCTCATCGCCTGCGGTCGCGACGGCGTCCATGCCGACGTAGCTGAAGAAGATGAGGCCAGCACCGGCGACGACCCCGGAGAATCCGAAGGGGGCGAAGTTCGCGAAGTTGTCGGAGTTCCAGCCGGTGAGGCCGACGACGATGAAGAAGACGAGGACGCCGACCTTGATGCACACCATGATGGTGTTGACGACGACCGATTCCCCGGTGCCGCGGACGAGGAGGAAGCAGCACATCGCGAGGAGGAGGATCGCCGGGAGATTGACGATGCCGCCCTCCTCGGGGGCGTAGGCAAGGGCGTCGGGGATCTGGAAGCCGAAGAGGTTGAAGAGGAGCTGGTTGACGTACTGCGACCAGCCGACGGCGACGGCCGCTCCGGCGACGCCGTATTCGAGGAGCAGGCAGGCGGCCACGCCCATCGCGGGGAGTTCGCCGAGGGTGGCGTAGGCGTATGAGTAGGACGAGCCGGAGACGGGGACGCTGCCGGCGAGTTCGGCATAGCAGATGACCGCGAGACCGGCGACGACGCCGGCGATGACGAACGACCAGATGACCGCTGGCCCGGCGACGGGCACCGATTCGGAGAGGATGAAGAAGATGCCGGTGCCGATGGTCGATCCGACGCCGATCATCGTCAGGGAGAAGAGACCGATCGTGCGCTTGAGGTCGCTTGCCGCCTCCTCGCTGTCACGAGGCACCGGTTTGACCCGGAAGAGCTGCTGTCTGAGGGTTGCCATGACTGTCCTTCCCGACATCATCGTCTTCGGCCAGACCGTGCAAGCGGCCGAATCGGGGATTCAATTCGCCGCACCCTGCACGTCGTCTACGGTGACCCTACTGCACCATGGTTCAACAAGCGAGACGGGACGGCGAAATTCCCCGGATTGTGTCTCGCTCTCCGTGTGTCGCGGGTGGGTCAGTGCTGGGCCCGGGTATTGCGATAGTGCCGCAACGCCTTGTCGCGCCCCCCGCACATGCTCATCGAACACCAGCGCCGGCTCCGGTTGCGGGTGGTGTCGATGAAGAGCCACCGGCAGCCGGGGCACGATTTGACCCGGTCGAGGCGAGAGCCGGTGAGCTCGTCGATCGCCGATTCGGCGAAGAGCGCCGTGAGCGAATCCGCATCCCAGACATCGGGCCACTCCCGCGCGACCCCGGTCGTGGTGGGACCGTAGCCATATCGCGACAGCCCAGATGCATGGGCGTCGGTGACCACCTGGAGACCCTCTGCGGGAACCGCGTTGCCTTCTGCGACGGCGGCGAAGACGGCGAACACCGACTCTCGGAACGATCGCAGGTCGGCGAGCTCCTCGCCCGTCAACTCTCGCACCGGCCCCAGCCCGAGAGACTGTGCCCACGCGCGGGCAGTGTCTTCGTCACCGAGCCAGTCCCGATCCCCACCCTCGATGCGGTCGGGCACCGAGTTCACCAGCTCGAAGCACTGGGCATTGCCGACATGCTCGAAGTCCATACATCGACTTTACCACCTATCGACTCTTGACTGGTGATGTTCGACGATGAAGACTTAACCTACAAACAAGTTTTAGGTGGTTAGAATGCGTGCATCGTTCCGCTGGCTCTGGACCAGCGCAGGCACCGCCAACCTCGGCGACGGAATCACCGTCATCGCGCTCCCCCTCATCGCCCTCGCCGCGGATGCGCCCCCGGGGCACGTCGCCCTCGTCACCGTGGCTGCGACGATTGCGTGGCCGATCTTCGGCCTGCACGCAGGCTGGATTGTCGACACGGTCTCCCCGGCGAAGCTGCTCATCGCCGTCAACGCCATGCGGGTCCTCGCGCTCACCGCTCTTCTCATCGCCATCGCCGCCGACTTCGCGGTCTACGCGTTCACCATCGCCGCCGCGTTCGCCTACGGGCTCGCGGAGACCCTCGTCGACACCGCCCTCATCGCCACGGTTCCTCGAACGGTCGACCCCGGGCGGCTCACTGCAGCCAACAGCAGACTGGAGGCGACGATCAATGTCGCCAACCAGCTCGCCGGGCCTCCGCTGGCCGGCCTCCTCATCGGACTCTCGAGTCTTGCGGCCGCCGCCTCCGGAGCGGGGCTCTACGCCATGTCGGCGCTGGCCGCAGTCGGGCTCGCACTCACACTCCAGCGCGGCGGGAACCCCGGTCGGGAATCCGGCGCAGCACTCCCACTTCGAGTTCGCGAGGGCATGCGCTTCCTCTGGAACCATCGGCTGCAGCGCGAACTCACGCTGCTCACCGCAGCCATGAGTGTGGTCTGGGGAGCTTGGACGTCGACGTTCGTCCTCTACGCCGTGGCGCCCGGCCCACTGGGTCTGTCGCCGGAAGC
Source organism: Microbacterium sp. UBA7513 (assembly GCF_002478345.1). NCBI lineage: Bacteria > Bacillati > Actinomycetota > Actinomycetes > Micrococcales > Microbacteriaceae > Microbacterium > Microbacterium sp. UBA7513. The sequence goes on along the minus strand of NZ_DLNJ01000016.1, from coordinate 169,147 downwards.
GTACGGCCTGCTCCTCACGGGCATGGCCGTCGGCGGGATCGCCGCCTCGATGCTCACCTTCCGCCTCGAGCGCCTGCTCTCCCCCGCCGTACTGCTCTTCGTCGACACGGTCGGGACGGTGGGTCTCGTCCTCCCCGCGGCCCTCGGTGCCCCGGTGCCCGTCATCGCAGTCGGCATCATTCTCGCGGGATCAGGGGCGACGGTCTGGCGGATCATCGTCGCCATCGTCCGCCAGCAGGCGACGCCGCCTGATCTCCTCGGGCGCGTCTACTCGGCGTCGCGCGTCATCAGCTGGGGAGCGCTGCCGCTCGGTGCGAGCCTGGCTGCCGTCGGCGTGACCACTCTCGGCATGCAGCCCGTCCTGTGGATCGCCAGCGGTGTCGCCGTCGCCGTCTCCCTGTGGTTCGCTGCGCGTCTGCCGATGACCGCGCCCCTCATCAACGCCGCCGCCAGCGAGGCCGACGGGAACGGCTAGGGACTTTTATTCAACCAAACGGTTGACTAGGTGACTCGACGGGTCTATCGTCGTAATCAACCAACAGGTTGAATGAGAGAGGGGGGCTCAGTGGACGATCAGCTCTCGAAGGTGTTCGCGGCACTCGCGGACCCGACCCGCAGGGACATCGTCGCCCGGCTCAGCGTCGCCGACGCGACCGTCGGCGACCTCGCCGAACCCTACGAGGTCAGCCTGCAGGCCGTGTCGAAGCACCTCAAGGTCCTCGAGGACGCGGGACTCGTCACCCGCAGCCGGGACGCCCAGCGCCGACCGGTGCACCTCGAGGACAACGTCTTCGACCTCATGACGAAATGGATCGAACGGTACCGACGCCAGGCGGAATCCCGCTATCAGCGCCTCGATGCCGTCCTCGAAGCGATGGACGCGGACGAGGACGGTTCGGCACCCGACTCAGGGGCCGCCTCGGCGAGGGAAGTCGGCACTTCGGCACAACCCACACCACCCATCACAGGGCAATCACGCAAAGGAGCATGACATGACCACCGACACCGATCACAGCCAGGTGAAGCTCGACGTTCCGGAGGGAACCCAGTCGCTCGAGATCACCCGCGATTTCAACGCGAGGCCTGACAAAGTGTTCCGCGCGCATATGGATCCGGAGCTCTTCGTCAAGTGGAACGGGCCCGAGGAGATCACGAACACGATCCGCGAATGGGACCCGAAGACCGGCGGGAACTGGAGCTACGTCTCCCGCGACGACAACGGCGAGTACGGCTTCTTCGGCTCCTTCCACGAGGTCCGCGAGAACGAGCGCATCGTCCAGACCTTCACCTTCGAAGGCTTTCCCGACGCGGTCAACCTCGAGATCATGACGCTGACCGACCTCGGCGACGGACGGACACGGCTGTCCTCGACGGCGATCTTCGACTCGGTCGAGTCCCGGGACGGCATGGTTGCCGCGGGCATGGAGTCCGGCATCGTCGAGGGCTACAACAAGCTCGACGCCCTCCTCGCCGAAGGGGCCTGAGGCTGGGGACCGTCGGCATACGGCTTGGGACTGCCGGTACCCAGCCGGCTGTCCCCAGCAGTGCGCGCCTAGTCGGCGGTCTCGGCCATCATCGCGAAGTACGCGTCGCGGCTGCGGCCGACGTGCTCACCCATGAGCTCGGCGGCTGTCGCCTCCTGACCGGCGTCGATGGCGGCGAGGATCGCGCGGTGCTCGGGCCAGGCGCGTGAGCCGCGGCGGCTGACGTTGAGCGAGTAGAGCCATTCGATCTTCCCCGAGATCTGCCGCAGCAGGCTGATGAGCGAGAGGCTGCCGCTGAGCTCGGCGATGGCGAAGTGGAACCGCATGTTGAGCACGGCGAGGTCCTCGAACCGCCCATCGGCGATGACGACCTCACCGGCCTCGAGGATGTCGTTGATCTCCTTGCGCACCGCTCGCCAGCGCGGATCGGGCTCCTCACCGTCGGCGAGGGCGGCCGCGCGCTTCGCCGCCCGTCTGGCGGTCGCGGATTCGAGGACGATGCGGATCTCGAAGAGGTCCTCGGCGTCCTCGATCGGCGACGGCGCGACGACGCTGCCGACGTAGGGTCGGGATTCGACGAGCCCCTCGGCTTCGAGCGAGCGCAGCGCCTCTCGGACGGGGATCCGTGAGACCGCGTACTGCTTCGCCAGCGCCGTCTCCCGCAGCTTCGTCCCGGGGGCGAGGACGCCGGAGATGATGTCGGAGCGGATGCGCGCCCCGACTGCGTGCATCGGCATCATCGCCCCGCCGCGTAGCCCTGGGCACCGCGCGGGTTGGCCGCGGCGGCCAGCGTCCCGGTCTCCGGTTCGCGTGTCACGCACGAGAGTCGTCCGAGCTCCCAGTCACCCGCCCGCGTCACCTCGTGACCGCGTCGGCTCAGCCCCTCGATGACCTCATCGCCGAGGCGGTCCTCGACGACGGCTCCGGCCGGCACCCAGGTGCGGGGCCAGAACGAACCGGCGAGCGCGGTCGTGTGCAGCGCCGGGGCGTCGATCGCCTGTTGCGGAGCGTAGCCGCCGACGAGCATGCGGAGGATCATGAGCAGCTGCCACTGCTCCTGCTGGTCACCGCCTGGCGAGCCGAGGGCGATGACCGGCTGCCCGTTCTTCGAGATGAGCGTCGGCGTCAGGGTGGTGCGTGGCCGCCTGCCCGGTCGCAGTGCCGACGGGGAGGTCTCGTCGAGCCACATCATCTGCAGGCGGGTGCCGAGGCAGAAGCCGAGATCGGGCACGACGGGCGAGGACTGCAGCCATCCTCCCGAGGGCGTCGCCGAGATGATGTTGCCCCACCGGTCGACGACGTCGATGTGGCAGGTGTCGCCGTTGTTCGTGCCGTTCTTCTGCACGGTCGGTTCGCCGATGCCCGCCTTGATGAGCTCCTCCTTGTCCGCGCCTTCGGGAACGAGCGGAGGGGTGAAGGTCGGAGCGCTGCCGTCCCGACCGGACCCGGGCCGGAACTCGTCCGACGCGGTGTCGGCGATGAGCGCTCGCCGACTCGCCGCGTAGTCCTCGCTGAGCAGCCAGTCGAGGTCGACGTCGGCGTCGCCGTAGTAGGCGTCGCGGTCGGCCATCGCGAGTTTGAGTGCCTCGAGAATCGTGTGGGCACCGATCTCGGTCGAGGGGTCAAGGCGCTCGTCGTCGAAGCCCTCGAGGATGCGCAGGGTCTGGAGCAGCGCCGGTCCCTGTCCCCACGGGCCGATCTTCGCGATCTCGTACCCGCGGAAGGTAATCGTCACCGGGGTCTCGAACTCGGCGTCGAAGCCTGACATGTCGTCCACGGTGATGACCCCGGCGTGGTCCCCTCCGGTCGAGTGCCGGTGCGGGCTCGTGACGAACTCCGCGATCGCCTCGGCGACGAACCCGGACTTCCACGCCGTCCGTGCGGCCCGGATCCTCTCGACCCGAGCATCCCCGGAACCCTGCGTTTCGCTGCCGCTGTCGGCGGCGTCAGTCTCTGCAGCACCAGCACTGGCCACGCCGTCACCGGCGGCGATGAGGCGGCGGAGCACCTCGGCGTAGGGGCGGTTGACGATGATCTCCCCCGCCGCGGGGATGCGGCCGCCGGGCATCCACAGCTGCGCCGAGGTCGGCCAGTGCTCGGTGAAGAGCTCCTGCACGCGTTCGATCGTGCCGACGACGCGGGCGAGGACGGGGTGGCCGTTGTCCGCGTAGTCGATGGCGTAGGCGAGGACATCGGCGAGCTCCCAGGTCCCGTGCTCCTGAAGGAGGAGAAGCCACGCGTCGACGGAGCCGGGGACGGCTGCGGCGAGCGCTCCGGCGCCGGGGACCATGTCGAGGCCCTCGCTGCGGTAGTGCTCGATCGTCGCCCCGGCCGGGGCGGGACCCTGACCCATGAGGATCTGCGGGCGGGCAGGATCCTCAGCGGTCGCAAAAACCCCGGTCATGTCACCGCCGGGGCCGTTGAGGTGGGGTTCGACGACATGGAGGACGAAGGCGCCGGCGACGGCGGCGTCGAAGGCGTTCCCGCCGCGTTCGAGGACGGACTGCGCCGAGGCGGTCGCGAGCCAGTGCGTCGATGCCGACATCCCGAAGTGGCCCTCCAGGGTGGGGCGGGTGGTGAAAGCGGCGGGAGGCGTGTACGCCATGTCAGTGTCCCTTCATCGAGTTGGGGTCGAGGGCGTCGCAGATATTGCATACAATCTAACGTGTACTCACTGTTTTGTATACAACCGGACCCCGCTGTCCGAGTCGGACGGTCGGACCGCTGCGAAAGGGGGGGGCCGCGATGGATCGCCGTCTCGACCTGGCCATGCTCCTCGTGCTCACCTTCTCCACCGGGATGGTCGACGCGATCGGCTACCTCGGTTTCGACAAGATCTTCACCGCGAACATGACGGGCAACGTCGTCATCCTCGGCATGGCGCTCACCGGCGCGGATGACCTGCCGGTGCTGCGGCCTGCGCTTGCGCTCGTCTTCTTCATGGTCGGCGCGGCGATCGGCGGTCGCGTCATCGGTCAGCGCGGAGCGGACTGGCACCACCGCACGACGGTGATCTTCGCCCTCGTCGCGCTCGGCTGCGCGGGCCTCGCGGTCTACGTCGGCCTCGTCCCGAACCCGGAGATCGGGCTCGCGGGAACGGTCTTCACCTCGGCGCTCTCCGCGCTCATGGGCGTCCAGGCAGCAGCGGCGAGGCGGATGAAGATCGCCGACATCACCACCGTCGTCGTCACCTCGACGATCGTCGGCCTCGCCTCGGACTCGCGGCTGGCCGGCGGGGACAGCACGAACTGGGTGCGCCGAGTCCTCGCCGTCGCTCTCATCCTCGTCGGTGCCCTCGCCGGTGCCGCCTCCCTGCTCATCAATCAGTGGATCGGCATCGCGATCGTCGCCGTCATCATCGCCGTCGCCGCATTCATCGGTCACCGCGGGATGCATCGCCGCACCCGCGCCGAGGCGGCCACCACTCCCGCCGAGGCCCGAACCTGACCAGCGCCGCTCCCCGGTCAGGGCCCCCGCCCGGGGCCTCCCCGCTCGATCCACGCCGCGGGTGAAATCCGCGTCGCCCGAGACGCGGAATTCGGGCCCCGCGTGGATCGACAGCTGGCCGCGTCGCGAGCACGTCGATTTTCGAGCCTCGCGTGGATCGAGCGGGGGACCCGGCCCGGCAGCCGCCCGACTCCAACCCGTTTCGAGGACGCTGAGTGTCGATTCTGAGCTCGCGGATCGACACTGCGCGTCCTTAGGTCCGTTCGGCGGCGCGGCGGCGGGGACGGCGCGGGCAGTGCGCTGCGCACCACCCGCGCCGCCTCAGCACTCGGGTCTCACCCGCGCAGGCGGGTCATCTCCGGGTCGTAGAGCGGTTCGGCCGTGACGGTGGCGGGCACTCGGCGGCCGAAGTACTCGATCTCGACAGCGTCGCCGACGCCCAAAGTGTTCGGCAGCCACGCGTAGGCGATCGCCTTCCCGATCGTGTACCCGTACGCCGCCGAGGTGACGTACCCGTCCGCCCGAGTCGCGGGCGACCCAGAGCCACCCTCCGCGCCGGTTCCCGCGGCCGGGGCCCCAGCACCTTCAGCCCCCGCACCCGCGACGTACACCGGTTCCTTGCCGAGCACGATGTCGCTCGGCTCGTCGAGGGTGAGGCACGTGAGCCTCTTCGTCGTTCCCGCCGCCCGATCGGCGAGCGCCGCCTTGCCGACGAAGTCGTCGGTCTTCGAGGCCTTGACGGCGAACCCGAGACCCGCCTGCTCCGGTTCGTGCTCGCTCGTCATGTCGGTGCCGAAGGACCGGAATCCCTTCTCCAGCCGCAGCGAGTTGAATGCCTCGCGGCCGGCGGCGATGATCCCGAACTCCTGCCCGGCCTCCCAGAGCACATCCCAGAGCCTGTGTCCGAGATCCGCCGAGGTGTAGAGCTCCCAACCGAGTTCCCCGACGTAGGACAGGCGCATCGCCGTGACGGGGATGCCCGCGACCGAGATCTGCTTCGTCCGGAAGTACTTGAGCCCCTCGTCACTGAGGTCGTCGTCGCTCACGGCGGCGATGACGTCGCGGGCGCGCGGTCCCCACAGCCCGATGCAGCATGTGCCCGGGGTCGTCTCCCGCACGGTCACCCACTGGCTCGGGTCCTCCGCGGTCTGCCGCTTGGCCGCCCTGGTGATGTAGGCGAGGTCGATGTTGCTGTTCGCTCCCACCTGGTAGGTCTCCTCGTCGAGGATCGCCACGGTGATGTCCGAGGTGATCCCGCCCGCCTCGTCGAGCAGCAGCGTGTAGCTCACCGCCCCCGGTTTGCGCAGCATCGACGACGTCGTCAGCCCGTGGAGCAGCCGGCCGGCGCCGGGACCCTTGACCTCGAAGCGCTTGAGCTGGGTCATGTCGTACATCGCGACGTTGGTCCGCGTCTTCCACGCCTCGACCGCGGCGATGGGCGAATGGAATTGGTTCGCCCAGTCGTCGCGCTCGGGAGCCCGCCATTCCTCGGGCAGCTCGTCGAGCAGCGCGGCGTTCGCCTCGTACCAGTGCGGGCGCTCCCATCCCGCGGCCTCGAGGAAGAACGCGCCGAGCTCCCGCTGCTGGGCATTGAACGGGCTCATCCGCACATCGCGGGGCGAGACCCTGGGCTGGAGCGGGTGGAGGACATCGTAGATCTCGCGGAAGTTCTGCTGCGAGGTCTCGCTGACGTACTCGGGAGCCGTCTGGATGTCTTCGAACCGATTGAGGTCGAGGCCCGAGAGGTCGGTCTCGGAGTGGCCGTGCGCGATGAGCTCGGCGACGGCCTTCGCGACACCTGCGGCATGGGTGACCCACACCGCCTCGGCGACGAAGAAGCCGTCGACGTTCCGGGACTGACCGACCAACGACCCGCCGTCGGGAGTGAAGGAGAAGATCCCGTTGAACCCGCGCTGGATCTGCGTCTGCGCGAGTTCGGGGAGGATCTCCTGGCTGATCTCCCATTCGCGGGCGAAGTCCTCGGGGGTGAAGGTCAGCGACGAGGGCATCCGCTCGTCCGTGATCTCGTCGGGCGAGTACTGCGGCAGCGTGTCGAGGTCGACGGGCATGGGCCGGTGCGCGTACGAGCCGATGCCGATCCGCTCACCCCACTCCCGGTAGTAGAGGTCCTCGTCCTGGTAGCGCAGGATCGGGGCGCTCGCTCCCTTCGGCAGCTCGTTCTTGCCCTCCAGGCTCGGCACTTCCGTCGACCACGCGAACTGGTGGGCGAGCGGCAGCAGCGGGATGGGGGTGTCGGCCATGGCGCCGATCTTCGGCCCCCAGAAGCCCGCGCAGCTGACGACGATGTCGGCAGGGAACCGCTCGTCCCCGGCGATGACGGCCGAGACCTTCCCACCGGAGTGTTCGATGTCGGTGACGACCGTGCGGTCGCGGAACTCGACGCCCGCGGCCTGGGCGCGGGCGATGACGAGCTGGGTCCCCTGGGCGGCGAGCGCGAGCCCGTCACCGGGAGTGAAGAGCCCGCCGAGAACCATCTCGGGATTGAGCATGGGGAACCGGCGCAGACACTCCTCGGCGTCGATGACCTCGGCGTCGACGCCCCACGCCCGATTCCAGCCGGCCCGCCGCTCGAGGTCGTGGAGGCGCTCGGGTTTCGTCGCGATCTCGAGCCCGCCGACGGGCAGGAACGAGCCCTTGCCGTCAGGTCCGGTGAGCGAGGTGAGCTTCTCGATCGTGTACTGCGCGAACTCCGTCATCGACTTCGACGGGTTCGACGAGAAGACGAGGCCGGGAGCGTGCGACGTCGACCCGCCCGGGATCGTCAGCGGCCCCTGCTCGAGGACAAGCGTGTTGGTCCAGCCCAACCGGGCGAGTTCGTCGGCGAGGTTGGCCCCGACGATGCCCGCTCCGATGATGACGACCCGTGGGGAGGAATTCGACACTGGGTTCTCCTTGCTGTGGTGAAGCTGCGGTGGAAATCTGGGGTGACGCCCTCAGGCGTCGATGACGAGATCGGACTTCGCCGTCGAACAGCAGGGAAGGAACTTCCCTGCCTCGATCTCGCGCGAGCGGATGCCGCCCTGATGGTTCATGTCGACCTCCCCGTCGAGTTTGACGACCTTGCACGAACCGCACATGCCCTCCTGGCAGTTCGCCCCGATGCGCACCCCGGCCTTCCTCGCGGCGTCGAGGATGACGACATCGGAGGCGACGCGGACGTTGATGCCCGAGCGCAGGAAGGCCATCGTGTGCTCGCCTTCTCCCACGGTAGCGAAGCCGGAGGTCTCCTGGGGTCTCGATTCGCCATCGACTTCGGCCAGCCCGGCTGCCGCCTCGGCGAGGGCAGCAGGGGCGTCGACGGGGACGGGAGCGTCGGCTGGCACGGCCTCGAGGGGTGCGCCGACCGCCTCGACGGAACCCTCGGCGCCGTACTCGGGTTCGTAGAGGTCGAAGGCCGACGGCTGCTGTTCGTAGTACTCCTCGGCCGAGGACGCGATCTCGCCGGCGATCTCACCGGCCAGGGCGACCTCCTCGGCGTATTCGAGGCGGGTGGCGCGGTCGCCGGAGAAGAACTCCATGAAGATCGACGTGTCGTCGACCCCGACCCGGGCCAGGCAGTCCGTCGCGGTGTTGAGGTAGCCCTCGGGCCCGCATGCGAAGACCTGACGGCCGTTGGCGTCGGGGACGACCTCGTCGAGGAGTTCGGCCGAGAGCCTTCCTGTCCGCCCCGTCCACTCCGATGAATGCGGGTCCGTCTGCGCCCGATCGCCGAGGCAGTAGACGACCTGGATCCGGAAGTCGGCCTTCTCGAGGAAGTCGAGTTCGTCGGTGAACGCGAAGCGGTCGGGGGCTGAGCCGTGATAGACGAGGATGACGTCGGCCTGGCCGGGCAGCGAGTGGATGGTGCGGATCATCGACATGAGCGGGGTGATCCCCGCACCGGCGGCGAGGAAGAGGTAGCGCGCGCGTCGGTCCCAGTCGGCGAGGTGGAAGGCCCCGACGGGTCCGAGCATCTCGAGCACCGTGCCCGGCCGGATCGACTCGTGCGCCCACGGGGAGACGAGGCCGGACGGGTCGAGTTTGATCGTCACGGAGAACGTCCACGGTTCGGTGGGCGCGGACGAGAGCGAGTAGCTGCGGGACTCCGGCTCCGCCTCGGCGCCGTAGATGGGGAAGTCGATGTTGACGTACTGACCCGACCGGAACGCGAGCGGGGCACCGTCGGTGCGGCGGAAGACGAAGGTCATCATGTCCCCGGCCTCGGGGATCGTCTCGACGCATTCGGCGGTGAACTCCTGCGGATGCCACGGACCGAGCGCCGTCGCCGCCCCGGCCGGACCCGCGGTCGAACCGAGCACCCGGTTCCACGGCATCTCGAGGCCCCGGATCCGCTGCGCGAGCGGGATCGTGGGGTCATCGATCGTCCTCATTCCACGTGCTCCCGCATCCTCATCACGTACCAGTTGATGAAGGCCTCGACCTGATATTCGCTCTTCATGTACGGGCCCTGCTCGTAGTAGGGGCTGCCCGCGCCCTGCTGGCAGAGCTCGACGAAGGCCTTGTCCTGGAGGTTCGTCTGCTTCCACGTGTGCGTGAGCGTCTCGAGGTCGTAGTCGACGCCTTCGACGGCGTCGTCGGCGACGAGCCACGTCGTGCGCACGAGCGTCTGGTGCGCGTTGATCGGGTACGCCCCGAAGGTGATGACATGGTCGCCGAGGAGGTGGAACCAGCTGTTGGGCTGCAGGTGCATCGAGCACCGGCCGAGGCGGAAGTCGGGCAGGTCGCCGAGCAGCTTCTTCGACAGCCGGCGCCCGTCGGCGGAGAACGACTCCCCCTCCCCGTCGAGGGATTCCCGGGAGATGCGGATGCCGGCGACCCGAGTGTCGAGCTCCTCGATGACCTCGTAGGGCAGACCGTAGCGGCGGCACCGGTACTCGAGGGAGGCCTGCGCCTGCTGGTTGCGCTCCCACACGTCGGCCAGGTGCGGGGGCACCGTCTCATCGGTGAGCCCCCACGTGGGGAAGAGCGAGCAGGCGAGTTCGGGGTGGCCGTCGCAGTGGTAGCACTCGCGGTTGTTCTCCATGACGAGCTTCCAGTTGCCCTCCTCGACGATGGTCTGCTGGTAGGCGACCTTCGTCTTCGCCAGCTCGTGCGGGGCGATGTAGGGGGCGAAGAGCTCTGCCACCTCAGCGAAGTCCGCAGGCGGTTCATCGGCGAGGCAGAGGAAGACGAGGCCGGCGACGACCGTTACATGGGCGCGTTTGAGCGCGTAGCAGGCCTTGTCGAAGGTCATCTCCCCCGGCGCCGAGGCGTGGATGAGGTCCCCGTCGGGCGAATAGGTCCACGAGTGGTAGCCGCACACGAGGTTCCCCGTCGTCCCCGACTCTGCGGTGAGCACGCGGGCGCCCCGGTGGCGGCAGACGTTGTGGAGGACGTTGACGCCGCCGTCGTCGGTGCGCAGCACGATGAGCGAGTAGGGACCGTAGTCGAGGGTGATGTAGTCCCCTGGTTCGGGGATCTCGGCGACGCTGCACGCGAAGACCCAGTGGCGGCCGAAGATCGCCTGCATGTCGAGGTTGAAGAGGTGGTCGTCGGTGTAGAACGGGGCCTCGAGTGAGAATCCCTGACGTCTGGTGTCGAGGAGGAGGCGGATCTCGTCGAGTCTCTCCTCGCTGATGCCGGCCGGAAAGCCCTTCTTCGTCGGTGCCAGGTTGGTCGCGGTCAAATTCCCATCCCCCTCGATGCCGGTGAGTGTGCGATCAGCGGCGCCATCGCCCTGCAGCCGTGTCGCTGCTGTCACGATAGAACAGCCTGACACTGCACGAAAAGCGCGAGATCCTGCGGGACAATGTGCGGAATGAGTGCATAATGTCTCCATGATCGATCCGCGTCTCATCACGCTGCGGACCTTCGCCGAGACCGGCACGATCGCTGCCACCGCGGAGCTCACCGGATACTCCCCCTCGGCGGTGTCCGCGCAGCTGCGCGACCTCCAGAATTCGCTGGGGATGACGCTTCTGACCAAGGACGGACGCGGTCTGCGGCTGACGGCGACCGGCCGCTATCTCGTCCGCCGCTCCGACCGGCTCATCTCCGTGTGGGAGGAGATCCGCGCCTCGTCGTTCACCGCCGGCGACCAGGCGCCTTCCCATTTCGGCATCGGCGGGTTCTCCACCGCCTCGGCGAACCTCCTCGCTCCGCTCGCCGCGCATCTGCGCAGCACCCACCCCGACGTCCGCGTCCACATCGTCGAGGCGAGTCCGAGCCGGTGCTTCGACCTCCTCGTCGCCGAGCGCATCGACCTTGCCGTCGTCGTCTCCCCGCAGGGGGACTCCCGGGCCGAGAACGATGCACGCTTCGAGAAGGTCGACCTCCTCGACGACCCGCTCGACGTCATGGTCCCCTCCGACCATCCTGTCGCCGGACGCGATTCGGTGACGCTGTCCGAACTCGCCGGCGAGGACTGGATCACGGCGATGCCCGGCTCGCCCTATCACGCGCTCTTCATCGCCGCGTTCACCGCCGCCGGCGTGACCCCGACGATCGCCCATGAGTCCGTCGAGTGGGAGACCTCGGCGGCACTCGTCGGCGCCGGCGTCGGGGTCAGCCTCGTGCCCCGGCTCGCGAGCCTCGCCGGCGAAGCCAATGTGCGACGGGTGAGGCTGACCGGTACCGGGCGTCTGAGCAGGAAGATCATCGCCGCGGTGCGCACCGGCAGCCGCGGATCGCCGCTCATCCGGGAGTCCCTGCGCCACCTCAAGGCGACGTCGCAGCGGATTCTCGCCACCCGCCTCGGCGAGGCGGACTGAGACGCCGGGGGCGAGGCGTCGCGGGCGGCTCTGGCACTTCGACGCGGTGAACCGACAAATACGCGGTAAGCAGACCGCGTTTTTGTCGGTTGACCGCGTCGGTGGCTGTGGCGGCACGCTGAGGCGGCACGGCGGCAGCGCGGGCCGGCAGCATGGCGGGGAACCACCTCGACGCTTCGACTCGGACGACCGCCTCGGCGCTTCGACG
>NZ_DLNJ01000016.1:29924-157141 GCF_002478345.1 Microbacterium sp. UBA7513 | reverse complement strand
GCGACCGCCTCGGCGCTTCGACTCGGTCAACCGACATATACGCGGTTAGCAGACCGCGTTTTTGTCGGTTGACCGCGTCGGTGGCTGTGGCGGCACCGTGAGGCGGGCTGAGACGCCGGGTCTCCGCCCTCGGTATGCCCTTCCGGACCTCCACGGGTTCGATTAACGTGGCAAGCGATGGGGTGTTGACAAACTCTTCCCCGCGCAACGAGACTGACACCACGTCTGATACAAGACTGATATTTCAGGAGGCCGATCGGCTCTCCCGCCGATCGCCTCAGCGATTCCGTCCGAACGGAGGCTCAAGGATGAGCAACAAGGCAGTCAGCTACGCAGGTCCCGGCAAGGTCGAGGTCATCGACACCGAATACCCCGAGTTCGTCCTCAAGGACGGTCCGGGCGTCAACCCCGCCAACGTCGGCCGGAAGGTCGATCACGGCGTCATCCTCAAGACGGTCGCGACGAACATCTGCGGCTCCGACCAGCACATGGTCCGCGGTCGCACGACCGCTCCCGAGGGGCTCGTCCTCGGGCACGAGATCACCGGCGAGGTCGTCGAGGTCGGCAGGGACGTCGAGTTCGTCAAGGTCGGGGATCTCGTCTCGGTGCCGTTCAACATCTCGTGCGGTCGGTGCCGCAACTGCAAGGAGGGCAAGACGGGCATCTGCCTCAACGTCAATCCCGACCGCCCGGGCTCGGCGTACGGCTACGTCGACATGGGCGGCTGGGTCGGCGGCCAGGCCGAGTACGTGCTCGTGCCCTACGCCGACTGGAACGTCCTCAAGTTCCCCGACAAAGACCAGGCGATGGAGAAGATCCTCGACCTCACGATGCTCTCGGACATCTTCCCCACCGGGTTCCACGGTGCCGTCGGCGCCGGCGTGCAGGTGGGGTCGACGGTCTACGTCGCCGGTGCCGGTCCCGTCGGACTCGCCGCAGCCACCTCGGCGCTGCTCCTCGGTGCCGCCGTCGTCATCGTCGGCGACCTCAACGAGGACCGGCTCGCGCAGGCGCGCAGCTTCGGCTGCGAGACGGTCGATGTCTCGAAGGGCGACCCGAAGGATCAGATCGAGCAGATCCTCGGCACCCCGGAGGTCGACTGCGGCATCGACGCCGTCGGCTTCGAGGCCCGCGGACACGGCAAGGACGCGAGCCATGAGGCGCCGGCGACCGTGCTCAACTCGCTCATGGAGATCACGCGCGCCGGCGGCAGCCTCGGCATCCCCGGGCTCTACGTCACCGGCGATCCGGGTGCCGTCGACGAGGCGGCGAAGGAAGGGTCGCTGTCGATGCGCTTCGGTCTCGGCTTCGCGAAGTCCCACGTCTTCGTCACCGGCCAGTGCCCGGTGATGAAGTACAACCGCGGCCTCATGCAGGCGATCCTCCACGACAAGGTCTCGATCGCGAAGAACGTCAACGCGACCGCGATCGGCCTCGACGAGGCGCCCCAGGGCTATGCGGACTTCGACTCGGGGGTGGCGAAGAAGTTCGTCCTCGACCCCCACGGGCTCATCCGCGCCTGAGCCCCCGACCATCGACACCGACACTTCGCGCCGAGACCGACACTTCCACCCGTCGGTCTCGGTGCGAAGCGTCGGTCTCGGTGCAGCAGCGGCGAGCGCCCTGACCCCTCAGCGCCCGACGCGTCGACGGCGAAGGCGCAGTCGACTCACCGGAACTGCGGGACGACCTCGTCGATGAAGAGCTGCAGCGACGCCTTCTTCTCCTCGTGGGTGAGCGCATTGTCCGACCAGAAGCTGTACTCGTCGTAGCCGAGGTCGGCGTAGTGCCGGATGCGCTCGGTCACCTCGGCGGGAGTCCCGATCATCGCTGACTGGTGCAGCGACTCGAGGGAGAACTCCGGGCGGTCGGCGAACTTCTCCTCGGGCGTCGGGTCGAGGAACCCGTCGACCGGATCCTTCTTCCCGAACGCCCATGCGGAGAAGGTGCGGTAGTACTTGTTGATGCCCGCAGCTCCGACCTTCCAGCCCTCGGGGTCCTCGGGAGAATGGACGTAGGTGTGGCGGAGCACCATGATCTCCGGGCGCTTCTCGACTTCAGGGTGCGCGGCGAGCGCGGTCTCGAACTTGTTCATGAGGTCCTCGACCTCGCGATCGTCCTTCATCAGCGGTGTGACCTGGACGTTGCAGCCGTTGGCCACGGCGAAGTCGTGGGTCTCCGGACTGCGGGCGGCGAGCCAGATCGGCGGCGTCGGCGTCTGCACGGGCTTCGGCACGGCCGTCGAGACGGGGAACTGCCAGTGCTCGCCGTCATGGGCGTAGTCGCCCTGGAGGAGCGCACGCATGGCCGGGACGAGTTCGCGCAGATACTCGCCGCCGTCGGCTGCGGGCATTCCCCCGGCCATCCGGTCGAACTCGAACTGATACGCGCCGCGGGCGATGCCGACCTCGGCCCGGCCGCCGCTGATGACGTCGAGGAGGGCGACCTCTCCGGCCGCGCGCAGCGGATGCCAGAACGGGGCGATGATCGTGCCCGATCCGAGCCTGATCGTCGACGTCTGCGCGGCGAGGGCGGCGAGCTGGGGCATCGGGCTCGGCGAGGAGACGTACTCCATCGAATGGTGCTCGCCGATCCAGACGGTGCCGAATCCGCCGGCCTCGGCCATCTTGACGAGTTCGACGAGGTTCTGCCAGTGCTGTTCGGGGCTGATCGAATCGTCCCAGCGTTCCATGTGGAGGAAGAGCGAGAAGCGCATCGTTGGTCCTTTCCACCCGGAGCCTCGACTCCGGGACAGTGCTCAGTGGGTGGTGTCTTCGCGTTCGGCGATCGTGGTGTTCGTCCGCGACCAGAGTTCCTTCTCGACCTCGCGGACGATCACAGTGATGTTCTCGTCGGCGGCGCCGGTGGTCGTCGCTGCGACCTCATGGACTCCGGCGATGAGCGCGCGCAGCTGCTCGGGTGTGCGTCCCTTGGCGATGGAAATGTCGATGAGCGGCAATGTCCTCACCTCCCGAGGACGAACGGGTCGGCGACGGGCCCTTCGTCGGTGTTGATCCAGATGCTCTTGAGGCGGGTGTACTCGTGCATCGACTCGATTCCGTGCTCGATGCCGACGCCGGAGTTCTTGAACCCCTGGCGCGGGGACATCGGCGACATCGCCCGATACATGTTGATCCAGATGGTGCCGGCCTCGAGCCGCTGGGACATGCGCATGCTGCGGGCGAGGTTCGTCGTCCACACGCCGGCCGCCAGTCCGTACTCGGTGTCGTTGGCGAGTTCGAGCACCTCCTCCTCGGTGTCGAAGGGCATGACGGCAGCCACCGGTCCGAAGATCTCCTCCTGGGTGATGCGCATGTCGTTCGTCGTGTCGGTGAGCACGGTGGGCTGGAAGAAGTAGCCGGGCAGGTCGACCTCGGGCCGGCCTCCCCCGTAGGCGATGCGACCGCCCTCTGCGACGCCGATGCCGACGTACTCGCTCACCTTGTCCAGCTGCGCTTGGAAGGCGAGCGGACCGAGTTCGGTCTCCTCGGCCATCGGGTCGCCGATGACGATGGAGGCGGCTCGGGCCGTGACCTTCTCGAGCAGCTCGTCGTAGATTCCCCGCTGGGCGAACACCCGGGAGCCCGCGATGCACGTCTGGCCGGCGGCGGCGAAGATGCCGGCGATGACGCCCATGGCCGCATTCGACACGTCTGCGTCGTCGAAGACGATGTTCGGGCTCTTGCCTCCCAGCTCGAGTGTCGATCCGATGAATCGTCCGGTCGCCGAGGCGGCGATCGCCGATCCCGTCCGCGTCGACCCCGTGAACGAGATCTTCGCGAGCTTCGGCGAGTCGACGAGGGCCTGTCCCGCCTCGGCGCCGAGACCGGTGACGACGTTGACGACTCCGGCGGGGAAGCCGGCCTCGTAAGCGAGTTCGGCCAGCCGCAGGATCGTCCTCGACGTGTACTCGCTCGGCTTGATGACGGCGGTGTTGCCGGCGGCGAGGGCGGGCGCGAGCTTCGAGAGCGTCAGCGTCATCGGAGAGTTCCACGGCGTGATGAGGCCGACGACGCCGAGCGCCTCCCGCTGGGTGAAGTTGATGACCTCGGGCGAGTTCGTCGGGATCTGCGACCCCTGGACCTTGTCCGCGAGACCCCCGTAGTAGTAGAGGTATTCGGGCAGGCCCGCGAGCTGCCCGACCATCTCCCGCAGCAGCTTGCCGTTGTCCTGGCTTTCGAGCCGCGCGAGTTCGTCGGCGTTCTCGCCGATGAGGTCGCCGAACCTGCGCAGGAGGTGCCCGCGCTGGGTGGGCGTCGTCCGCTGCCATCCGCGGGAGGCGAACGCCGCGGCGGCGGCTTCGACGGCCCTGGTCACGTCGGCTTCGGTGCCGCGTGCGAATTCGTAGAGCGTCTCCAGCGTGGCGGGGTTCGTGCTGGTGAGATAACCTCCGTCGCTCGGGGCGCTGTGCTCCCCCGCGATGAAGTGGTCGAGTCTGGTCGTCATTCCGCGCTCCTCTCGGTCGGATCGGTCTCGGTCGGTGTGCTGCCGGGCTCGGCGGGAACAGCGTCCGTGTCGTCGTTGTCTGCGGTGATCCCGTCACCGGCGGTTCCGTGTCTCGCCTTGTCGATGAGGGCGCCGAGGCGGTCGACGAGTTCGTGAGGATGCGTCACCGGCAACATGTGCCGGGCGCCGGGGACGATGACGACCTCGGTGCCCGCGATCCTGTCTCTCAGTCGGAAGCTCATCTCCGGTGTCGACCCGGGATCGAGCTCACCGGTGATCGCAAGAGTGGGGACGGCGATGCCCGAGAGCTCCGGTTCGATGTCGCGGTCTCCGGTGGCGAAGACCGTGTAGGCATGGCCGTAGGACTCCGGATCGTTGCGCAGCAGCACCGCTCGGGTCTCCGCGCGCCACTCCTCGGAGTCGGCGTCCTCTTCGGCGGGGAACCACCGGTCGAGGGCGCGCTCCATGCTGCCGGCGAAGTCCTCACGCGCTCCGACCAGCCGCTGCCGGACCGCGTCCGACTCCTCCTCGGTGCGTGCGCACACGGAGCTCACGCACGTGAGGCTCCGGACCCGCCCGGGCTGGGTCACGGCCAGCTTCTGCGCGATGAGCGCGCCGAGCGAGAATCCGACGAGGTGAATGGGCCCGGGCGGCAGACGGAGGGCGACGTCAGCGGCCATCTCCGCCAGCGTCGTCGGTGCCGTCAGCGGCGGCTGAGCGCCGTGGCCGGGCAGGTCGAGCGCCATGGTCCTCCGGCCGAGGAGAGCCTCGACGCGCGCCCACACGGTCCGGTCGAGCCCCACCCCGTGGAGCAGGGCGACGGGGACGTCATCGTCTTCCCGCATGGTCTCTGCGCCCTACTTGTCCGCCGACAGCGGCGCGAGCCTCTGCTGCGGCCGACCACCGGTCGATCCGGCGAGGGCGACGACTATCTCGTCGGCGTGCGGTGCGTCGGAGATCCGCCATTCGAAGGTCTGGTGGTGCGAGCGGATCGTCGCATCGGTGAAGTGCTTGAGCGGGATGTCGAAGATCGCTCCCGCCTCCGCGCGCTTCTCGACGGCGGGCAGGAGGGTGCTCGCCGAGGCGGCATCCCGGAAGTGATTGCCGAACTTGAGCGTGTGGATGAGTGCCGAACCGTGTTCGACCTCGCCTCCGAGCCCGACGATCGCCGCCTTCCCGTAGGCTTCGAGCTCACCACCGAGGGTCTCCATGACGCGGGGTGCAAGCGTGGCGCCGAGGTCGCTCGCCGTCGCGTCGATCCCGGGTCCGAGGTCGTCGACGAATCCCTGTCCGTACCAGGGGTTCTCGATGACCGCGGCGACCGCGGCGACGCGGATTGGCGGGTCGACCGGACGGCCGCCTTCGGTGAGGATGTCTTCGGTGATCGTCGTGATCTTGCGGATCTTCATGCGATGAGTCCTTTCAGGATGTCGGTGGTCACGGCGCCGTCGGTGCGACGGTCGCCGATGCGCGCGAACGGCCGGGGGCCGCTCGACGCTGCGGCGATGATGCAGATCTCGTCCGCGTGGGGGGCGTCGGGGAGGCGGACCTCGATGGACTGGTAATGGTCACGCGACGTCGCGTGGGTCTTGTGCCACATGGGAACCCGGATGCTCGCCGAGGCGGCCGCCCGACCGTCGGCGAAGCAGAGCACCGAGGTGCCGTCGAGCATCTCCCGCATGATGTTGCCGAAGTACGGGGTGTGGATGAGGGCGCCGGCATGTTCGAGCTCTCCTGCCGTGCCGACGACCGCGGCCTTGCCGAAGGCCTCGACCCGGTCGGGGGCGCCGAGTGCCAGGAGGAGGCGGTCGGTGAGGACCTTCCCAAGGACGGGGGCGAGCTTCTCGGTCGCCGGGCCGAGGTCCTCGTCGGGACCGGTGCCCGTCCACGGATTGCTGACGACGGCGACCGCTGCGGCCTGGATGAGCGGGGCATCGAGCTCGGTGCCGGCCTCGGAGAGGATCTCATCGCGGTGGAGGGTGAGCGAGCGGACGCCCAACCGGCGCGCCAGCTCCTCGAAGCTCTGCGGCAGACCCTCATCCGTCGCCGAGTCTGCGGCGACGCCGATCATGGACTCCGCGCTCATCAGCCCTCCTCCTGGTCGGCGAGCTCGTGCGTCTCGGTCAGGGAGAGCAGTGCGGCCCGACTCGAGGCGCTCACGTGCTCGCGCATCGCGATCTCGGCACCGAACCAGTCCTTGTTCTCGATCGCTTCGATCACCGCGTGGTGTTCGCCGACCGATTCGCGCAGACGTCCGGGACGCTGCACGGCGCTGATGACGATCCGGTGGTAGGCGAGCTGATGCATGAGACGCTCATAGGTTTCGACGAGTTTGAGGTTGTCGGCTCCGCGCACCAGCGTCCAGTGGAATTCGTGGACGAGCCGAGCGTAGGTGTCGGCGTCGCCGGCAAGCGCCGCGGCATCGGAGGCGTCGGCGTTGTCCTTGAGTATCGCCAGCTCCGGAATCGCCCCGCGCCGGGCGAAGAGATTCGCCGCCAGGCCCTCGAGTGACTCCTTGAGCTGGAACATCTCGATGATCTCCCTGCGCTGCGGACGTCGGAGGAAGGTCCCCACCCGCGGTCGGATCTCGACGAGGCCCTCGTACTCGAGCTGCTTGAACGCCTCTCTGATCGGCGTGCGGCTGACCCCGAAGGACTCCGCGAGGCTGGACTCGGGGATCATGTCGCCCGGTGCGTAGCCGTCGCCGAGGATGAGCGAGCGGACCCGGTCGAGGAACGACTCGCTGGATTGAGCGTCGCTGGAAATCTGTTGCATACAAGAAAATTACTTGCATACATGATGGGATGTCAACAGTGCCGCGAAAGCATTGATTTTATCGACTTCATTCAATCTGTTGACGAATGCATCCGTCTCATTCTATCGTCTCTGGTATGCAAGAAGCACAGGACCTCACCCACAGCAGTGTGAAGCAGACCATCATCGACGCCTGGCATGCCGTCTGGGACTCCGACGACATCGACGCCTTCGACGCCCTCGTCACCGATGACTACGTGCGCGTCTCGACGAACTCCGGTCACGAGAAGGACGCGGAGGCCATCAAGCAGGAAATCAGGGAGATCCGCTCGGCATTCCCGGATCTCACGACGACGATCGACCACATCCTCATCGAAGGCAGCGAAGCGGCTGTCTACTGGCATTCGGTCGGCACCTTCACCGAGCCGCTCAACGACGTCCCCCCGACGGGACAGACCGTGACGACGCACGGATCGAACCTCATCACGCTCGACGGGTCGCGCATCAGCCGCGAGCAGGTCACGTGGGACGCCCACGAGCTGCTCGCCGACCTCGGACTCAAATCGCTGTCCTCGGCATTCGAGGCCGCTCCGGACGACGTCGTCACCGACGACCTCTCGGGCCGCCCGTCCGCTGACTCGCTCAAAGCCTTCAA
Source organism: Microbacterium sp. UBA7513 (assembly GCF_002478345.1). Taxonomy (NCBI): domain Bacteria; kingdom Bacillati; phylum Actinomycetota; class Actinomycetes; order Micrococcales; family Microbacteriaceae; genus Microbacterium; species Microbacterium sp. UBA7513. The sequence continues at coordinate 149,286 of NZ_DLNJ01000016.1, read as the reverse complement.
CCGTCAGTTCATCACCGGCGTCACCGTGGTCACCACCACCGACGAGGACGGGAAGCCGCGCGGTCTGGCGGTGAATTCGTACAACTCGGTCTCCCTCGATCCCCCGCTCGTCCTCGTCTGCGTGCAGAAGACCTCCTCGACCTACCCCGCTCTCTTCCGCTCCACCCACATGGGCATCAACATCATGAGCAGGAACCAGCGGGAGACCATCGGGGTGTTCGCGTCGAAGGCGCCGGACAAGTTCGCCAGTCTCGACTGGCGCCCTGCGGCGAACGGGTCACCGCTCATCGACGGCTCCGCGGCGTCGATCGAAGTCGAGATCAAGGAGCGCTTCCAGGCGCTCACCCACACGGTCTTCATCGGCAGGGTCCGCAGTGCCGAGGCCACCGACGATGCACCGATGATCTACAAGGCCGGAAAGTTCTTCGACAGCGAGGACCTCCGGTCGCTGGGATGACCGTGAGGGGAGGACCCCACCGAAGCACCTGCACCAGATTCATTCAGAACTGATTCACAAGGAAGTGGAGTTCTCCCATGAAACACGAATCCGACCGCAGCGACGGGGATGACCACGAGGCGCAGCGAGACCACCGGCATGCGCAGCTCCCCGGTCGCGGCATGGAATTCGGAGACGGCATCTCGCCGGCGATGGCCGAGGCGAATGCCCTGCGCAGTCGGCCGGGGGCGGTGTTCTGGATCTCGATCGCCGGCGTCGCGGCGTTCACGCTCTGGGGCGTGATCGCGCCTGAGGGCATGGCGTCGACGATGACGACGGCGATGGACGCGGTCGCCGCAAACGTCGGCTGGTCCTACCTCATCGTCACCCTCGGCTGCATCGGCCTGCTCATCTACCTCGGGTTCGGCCGCTATGGTCGGGTCCGCCTCGGCGCCGAGGACGACCGCCCCGAGTTCAGCACATGGGCCTGGCTGGCGATGATCCTCTCCGCCGTCATGGGCATCGGCCTCATCAGCTACGGCGTGGCGGAGCCGATCTCCCACTTCACCACCCCACCCCATGATCTCGCAGCACCCGGCAGCACCGAGGCGGCCGTCGTCGCCCTCCAGTACTCGTATTTCGACTGGGGACCGCACGCGTGGGCGGTGTTCGGGGTGTTCGGTCTCGCGATCGCCTATTCGACTCACAAGCGCGGCAACACCGGGCTCATCTCTCCGATGCTCCGGCCGATCTTCGGCAAGGCGATGGACGGATGGCTGGGCAAGCTCGTCGACATCATGGCCGTCGTCGCGACGCTCTTCGGAACCACGACGTCACTCGGTCTCGGCGCCTCGCAGATCGCCGAAGGGCTCAATCGTGTGCTCGGGATCCCGAACGAGCTCTTCGTCCAGATCGTCATCATCCTCGGCATCACCGTGATCTTCACTCTCTCCGCCCTCTCGGGCGTCAACCGGGGCATCAAGTTCCTCAGCCAGACGACTGCCGTACTCTCGATCTTCCTCGGCCTCTTCGTCCTCATCGCGGGGCCCACCGGCTTCATCGGCAACCTCTTCTTCCGCGCCACCGGCCAGTACCTCGGCGAGTTCTTCACCACGAGCCTGCTCACCCCGCTGACCTCCGATGCGGTCGGCTGGTACCAGTACTGGACCTACTTCATGATGGCGTGGTGGCTGAGCTGGGGTGCGTTCGTCGGAGTCTTCCTCGCGAAGATCTCCAAGGGGCGGACCGTGCGCGAATTCGTCCTCGGCGTCATGGGCGTGCCCAGTCTCGTCTTCTTCGCCTGGTTCACGGTCTTCGGCGGGACGGCGATCAAGATCGACATGGACGGCACCGGTGCGATCGGCAAGGCTGCCGCCGAGGACGTCAACTCCGCATTCTTCGAGACCCTGGGCAACCTTCCGCTCACCGGTCTGACGTCGGTCATCGCGATCATCCTCGTCGTCCTCTACTTCGTCTCCGGCGCGGACGCGAACACGTTCGTCCTCAGCATGCTCACCTCGCGGGGCACCCTCGAACCGAGTCGCTGGGTGCTCACCGTGTGGGGTGTGCTCACCGGTACGACGGCGATGGTACTCTTCTTCGCCGGCGGTCTCGCGGCACTCCAGCAGGCTGCGATGCTCTCGGCACTGCCCTTCGCCGTCATCGTCGCCCTCCTCGGGATCTGCATCGTCAAGACCCTGCACGAGGATCACGACATGGATGCCTTCCGCACGGTGCGGCGCAAGGACCTGCCGCCGAGCCTCACCACCGCCGACGACAGCTGAGTCCCCGGCCACCGAGACCGACACTTCGCGCCGAGACCGACACTTCCACCCGTCGGTCTCGGTGCGAAGTGTCGGTCTCGGTGCTCAGTCGGTCGTCTCCCCCGCCTCGTCGAGGAGCCGCGCGTACGCAAGGTGGGCGAGCGCTGCCGCCTGGTCGCCGAGGAGGCCGTCGTCGAACTGCACGCGCGGCGAATGGTTCGTCTCGGCGTCCGGGTCGATGCCCTCGGGTGTGGCACCGAGGAAGACGAAGGCACCGGGCACCCTCTCGAGCACGAAGGAGAAGTCCTCGGACCCCATCCGCGGATGCTCGAGGGTGGCGACGTTCTCCTCCCCGAAGAGTCCGCGCAGGCGCTGGGTGACCAGGGCCGCCTCGGCGGGGTCGTTGACCGTGACCGGGAACCCGACCTCGAAGTCCACCGAGGCGGTGCACCGGTGGGCCCGCGCGATGCCCTCGGCGATCTCGCCGACCCGCTCCTGAAGCAAGGCCAGCGATGCGGTGGAGAGGAAGCGGATCGACGCGGCGAGCGACGCATCGTCGGGGATGACGTTCGTCGCCTGCGCGCCCTGCAGCTGAGTGACGGTGACGACGACGGGGTCGAAGATGTCGAACGACCGGGTCGTCATCGTGTTGAGGGCGAGCGCGAGCTCAGCGACCGCGGGCACCGGGTCCCGCGTCGACTGCGGCTGCGAACTGTGCCCGCCGGCCCCGTGGATGGTGACGTGGAGGTCGGCGAACCCGGCCATGAGCGGACCGCCCCTCGTCGTGAACCGGCCGCGCACATCGGCCTCGACGTGGATGCCGTAGGCGGCGACGACCGGCACTCCCGCCGCCTCGAGGACGCCCTCGGCGATCATCGGCTCGGCGCCGCCGTCGCTCTCCTCCGCGGGCTGGAACATGAAGATCACCGAGCCGGGCAGCTCATCGCGGTGTACGGCGAGCAGTCGGGCCGCCCCGACGAGGCCGGCCGTGTGGAGGTCGTGCCCGCATGCGTGCATGTTCCCGTTCGTCGACGCGAAGTCGAGCCCGGTCTCCTCGGTCACCGGCAGCGCATCCATGTCCCCACGCAGCAGCACCGCGGGTCCCGGGCGTCCGCCCCGCAGGACCGCCACCACCGAGGTGAGCGAATCCCCCGTGCTCACGTCGAGTCCCAGCCCCGCGAGGGCCTCGAGCACCTGAGCCTGCGTGAAGGGCAGATCGGTGCCGAGTTCGGGGTTCGCGTGGAGGGTGCGGCGGAGGGTGACGAGGTCGGGGAGGATGGACTGCGCAGCGCTGCGGAGATCAGGGATCGACATGCCTCCGATCCTAGTTCGGCCCTCGCCCTCTTCGCCGCTTCGGCGTAGCGTGGACGCCGAGCGAACCGACGAAGGAGTCAGCAGTGCGCATCATCATCACGCAGAACGTCACCCTCGACGGCCGGGTCGAGATGCTCGACGACTGGTTCGACCCGCAGGCCCAGGACGATGAGCTCCTCGCCGAGGTGAGGAGCCAGACCGCCCGCGAACAGCTCCTCCTGCTCGGTCGGCAGACGTTCGAGGACTTCCGCAGCTACTGGCCGGGGAAGAACGATGACACGACGGGCATCTCCGCGCAGATGGACAAGGTCGACAAATGGGTGTTCTCCTCGACCATGACCGATCCCCAGTGGGAGAACTCGCGGGTGATGAGCACCGACCCCCGCCTCGTCGTCGCGGGACTGCGCGATCAGCCGGGCCTCGACGCGATCCTCACCGGCAGCATCACGCTCGCCCACGAGCTCATCACCGCCGGCCTCGTCGATGAGTACCGGATGTTCACCTATCCCGTCTGGCAGGGCCGAGGTCGCGGTTTCTTCCCCGACGGGCACCGGCAGCCTCCGCTCACCCTGCTCGATTCGAAGGCGTTCGGCAATGGCGTCGTCTACTCGGCGTACACTCCCGCCGGCGAGGTCCCGACGAGCCTGTGAGCGTCGCGCCCGGGCCGTCCACCCGCCGTCCACCCGCCGGGCGCACAGCTCGCAATGATCCGCGCCTGTTAGCCTGGCAGGCTGAATCGACACACAGGAGTGATTGTGCCAAAGACCAAATGGTGGGTCGGACTCGCCGTGTCCCTCTCCGTCGCAGCGCTTGCCGGGTGCGGATCCTCCGGCGAGGACTCCGGTCCGGCGGTGACTTCGCCGGCGGCCGAAGCGAGCCAGGACGGCGCGCCGAACACCGCCGACATCCCCGACGTCGTCGCCGAGGTCAACGGCGAGACGATCACGAAGGACGACTTCGTCCCCCTCTACGAGACCCAGTACCAGCAGATGATGATGCAGGCCCAGCAGGGTGGTCAGCCCGTCGACGAGGAGGGGCTGAAGAAGCAGACGGCCGAGAACCTCGTGAGCACGAAGCTGCTCAGCCAGGAAGCTGACAAGCGCGGGATCGAAGCCTCCGACGACGACGTCTCCACCGCCCTCGACGAGACCGCCCAGGCCTCCCAGATGAGCAAAGACGACTTCCTCGCGGCGATGGCGGATCAGGGCATGGACGAGAAGAAAGTCCATGAGGAGCTGCGCACCCAGCTGAAGATCGAGGACCTCATCGCCGATGAGTTCGGCGAGTTCGAGGTCACCGACGAGGAGATCGGTGCCGCCTATCAGCGGGCGAAGGATCAGCAGGAGCAGATGGCGTCCCAGTCCGGCCAGGAGGCGCAGGTCCCCTCGCTCGACGAGATGCGCCCGCAGCTCGAAGAGCAGGTCAAGGGTGAGAAGTCGACCGAGGCGACCCAGAAGTTCGCGGGCGAACTGCGTGACAAGGGAGACGTCACGATCAATCTCTGATCTGCGGATTCCGTGCCCACAAGCTCACCTGAAATCATTCAGGGCAGTGATGCCCACTCCCACGCGGATCTCACCTGTAGTGGATCATTCAACCACCCGCCTCGGCGGGGATGACACGCGCGATCCTGAGGAATTTCCCCATGGATCTCGCAATATCCATGTGAGGCCTCTAGTCTGTATGGGATGAACGCGGTTCCCACCGGACCGCATTGGCACACCGCTTCCCCTCGCCGTCGTCGACGACCCGGGAAGCACAGACGAAAAGGGTCCCCATGGCTTCCGTACTCTCTCGGTCAGCGATCGTCGCGCCGAAGGACTTCAACCGATGGCTGATGCCGCCGGCGGCATTGGCGATCCACCTGTGCATCGGCCAGGTCTACGCCTTCAGCGTCTTCAAGAATCCCTTCATGGCGCACTTCGATGCGGGTGAGATCTCGATCGGCTGGATCTTCTCGATCTCGATCCTCATGCTCGGCATCTCCTCGGCGATCTTCGGCACATGGGTCGAGAAGGCCGGGCCCCGCGCCTCGATGGTCGCCGCCGGCACCTGCTGGGTCGCAGGCTTCCTCATCTCCGCCCTCGGGATCATGACCGGGCAGCTGTGGCTCGTCTACTTCGGCTACGGCTTCATCGGCGGCATCGGACTCGGCATCGGCTACATCTCGCCGGTCTCGACCCTGATGAAGTGGTTCCCCGACCGTCCGGGCCTGGCCACGGGCCTGGCGATCATGGGCTTCGGCGGCGGAGCGCTCATCGCGAGCCCCCTGTCGAACCAGCTCATGTCCTTCTACGGCGGCGGCAGCGAACCGGAGAACCTCGTCGCCGGTCTCACCCCGACGTTCCTCACCCTCGGCATCATCTACGCCGTCGTCATCGCCGCCGGCGCCTACGTCATCCGCGTCCCGCACCCGGACTGGAAGCCCGAGGGCTTCGACCCGTCGACGATCAAGGCCAAGCCGATGCAGACGACCGGCAACGTCTCGGCGAAGAACGCCGTGCGCACCCGCCAGTTCTGGCTGCTGTGGATCGTCCTCTTCCTCAACGTCACCGCCGGCATCGGCATCCTCGAGAACGCCGCCCCGATGATCCAGGCCTACTTCGGCATCACGGCCGCAGCCGCCGCCGGATTCGTCGGCCTGCTCTCGATCGGCAACATGGCCGGCCGTTTCGTGTGGTCGACGACGTCGGACTACCTCGGCCGGAAGAACAACTACATGATCTACCTCGGCGGCGGAGCCATCCTCTACCTCGTCGTCGCACTCTTCGGCGGCGGGTCGATCGTCCTCTTCGTCGCAGCGACGCTCCTCATCATCTCGTTCTACGGCGGCGGCTTCGCGACGATCCCCGCCTACCTCAAGGACCTCTTCGGCGTCTTCCAGGTCGGCGCGATCCACGGCCGCCTGCTCACCGCATGGTCGGCAGCAGGTGTCGCCGGTCCGCTCATCGTCAACTCTGTCGTCGAGGCCGGGGAGAAGGCCGGCAAGACCGGACCCGAGCTCTACACCCCGGGCATGTTCATCATGGTCGGCGCCCTGGCCATCGGCTTCGTCGCGAACCTGCTCGTCACCCCGGTCAAGGACAAGTACCTCGAACCCACGACCGCCGAGGCGACCCCGAAGTCCGCATCGACGGCTGAGACCGACTGAAGGAAGGAGGAGAAGACATGAGCAGCTCCGAGACCTGGTCGTCGGTTCCCGCCACCGGCTCCCCGCAGTCGCCCGTCGGCGGCGCCTACAAAGTCATCGGCTCCGCACTCACCGTGGTCGTCGTCGGCGGCCTCGCGTGGGGCCTCACCCTGACCGTGATCAAAGCCGTGGCGATCTTCACCGGCTGAACGTCGCCGACCGGCCCCTCCCCCGCCGAGGCGGCCGGACGACGGCCCCGCCCCGGACCCTCCGTCCGGGCCGGGGCCGTCGGCATGTGCGCACCCCGTCCGGGCACCCTCTTGCCACCCATTAACTTAAGTGCTTAACTTAGTGTCATGGACCTCGCCTTCGAACTCCACGACCTCGTGCGCACCCTCGACCGGTGGGCCGAGCGGATCCTCGCGCCGGAGGGCCTGAGCTACAACCAGTACGTCGCCCTGGTCATCCTCGGCCAGCACCCGGGAATCACCGGACGCACCCTGGCCCGGTCCCTCGGCGTCACCGAGGCGGCCGGCAGCGGCATCGTCAAGGCCCTGCTCAGCGCGGGGTACGTCGACAACCGGGCCGCGGCCGGTTCGGGGAACCGACGCGAACTCCACCTCACCTCGGCGGGTGAGGAGAAGGCCGAGCAGTGCGGACGCCTCCTCGGGAGCTCACTCGACGACAACGCCCGCACGATCGGCCTCGACCCGCAGGCCCTCGCCCAGACGATCCGCGACCTCCACGACGAAGTCCGCACCGTCCGCAACCCGTAACCCCTCTCGCACCTCTCCTCCAGGAGCTCTCATGGCAGTGACCTTCGCCCTTCTCGCCCTCGTCCTCGGACTCGCCCGGCTCGGTGTCTTCGTCGCCCTCCACCTCGTGCCCAGCGACTACTCGATCGTCTCCCATGCCGTCAGCGACTACGCGGTCGGACCGACGCGGAGGCTGAGTTCGATCATGACCTGGCTGACCGCAGGATTCTGGGCACTCCTCGCCGGAGCGGTGATCACAGGCGTCCCCGACTGGTCGGATGCCACGGGCATCACGATCGCCCTGCTCGTCCTCGCGGGGATCTTCGTCGCCCTCCCCTTCGCGCCGACCGATCTCGAGGGTGCGAAGACGACGCTCGTCGGCCGCCTCCACTACCTCTTCGCGATCGCCTGGTTCGCCCTCACCTACGCGTGCATGGGCAACTTCACCCGTCTCTTCACCGCCGAGGGCCCCGCGTGGCTCGCCTCGACGCTGGCCGTCATCGGGTGGATCGCCGCGATCTCGCTGGCCGTGAGCGTCCTCGTCCTCGTCGTCTCGAGGCTGAGGCCGAAGGTCTTCGGCATCTCCGAGCGGATCTTCATCCTCTCGGTGAGCCTCTTCTACATCGGCGTCGCCGCCGGACTGATGATGCTCAGCGCCTGAGACAGCCAGCTCCGCCCCGCTCACCCCGGTCCACCTTCCGCCCCGAGCCCGCCCGGGCCCCTCCGACGTCCTTGAGGCGTACACTCGATCCGTGCCGACGACGAACCCCAAGACCCCTCCCCGCAGACGCGGACGTCTCGCGTGGGGGTCGATCGTGCGCAACGCGGCCCTCGCCGTCGTCGTCCTCGCCGGACTCTGGCTCGTGGTCAACGTCCACCTGCCAACTCCCCGCGTGCTCCAGGATGAGATCGCCGAGGCGGGCGCGTGGGGCTTCGCCGTCTTCGTCGCCCTCGCCACGGTGGTCGCGGCCACCCCGATCCCGGTGACGATCGTCGCCGTCGCCGGTGGGCTCGCGTTCGGTCTGCCGCTGGGAACCCTGCTCACGCTCATCGGCATCGTCCTCGGAGGGTATGCCGGGTACTGGATCGCCCGGCGGCCTCGGCCGTCCGACCGCGAGGAAGATGCTCGGCTCCCACGCCGAGGCGGTCGAAACCCAACTCCACGGCGGCGGCTTCTACGCGGTGTGCACACTCCGCCTCCTGCCGGGTCTGCCGTACTGGCCGGTCAACTACGGCAGCGGCGCCTTCGGGATCGACAATCGCACGTTTCTCACGGCCACGACGATCTCCTCGCTGCCCGGCCTTTTCGCCCTCGTCGGCATCGGGGCCTTCATCGGCGACCCGAGCATTGCCAACGCTATCGCCGTCGGCGTCGCCTGGGTCCTCGTCGGCACCCTGACGATCCTCGCATTCCGTCGCTGGCGAGCGACGACCCGGGAACCTGCGGCCCAGAACGGCATCGACGAGCGCGACAACCGAGGGAATCCGGGACCCGTCACCGAGGCGGCCGACGGCTGAGGGTATCAGAACGCCCGGCCAGCGCCCTACCCGAAGTTCGGCTTGCGCCGCTCCTGGAAGGCCCGGAAGCCCTCGGCGTAGTCGGGGGTGCGCCGCGCCGTCTCCTGGAGGTGCGCTTCGGCGTCGAGCACCTCGGCGAACGAGGGCCGTTCGTCGGCGAGCCTCTGGACGAAGCCCTTCTCCATCGCATACGCCTCGGCGGGGCCGGTGACGATCCGGTCAAGCTTCGCCTCGACGAAGTCGGCGAGCTCGGTCGCGGGGACCGCACGGGAGACGATCCCCGTCGCAGCCGCCTCGGCACCGGACATGAAGTCACCGGTGACGATGAGGTCCATCGTCCGGTGGTAGCCGACCCGGTCGAGGAAGACGTGGTGGGCGCCGGAGTCGAGCATCGCCCCGATCGCGGCGAACGGCGAGCCGAACTTCGCGTCCTCGGCGGCGTAGATGATGTCGGCGGCCGCGGCGACCCCGAAGCCGAGCCCGAGGGCCGCCCCCTGGACCTGGGCGACGACGGGGATGGAGAGGCCGCGGATGGCCTGGACGATCGGGGTGAACACCTCGGCGAGGAACGCATACGCGTCGTCGGTCTCGACGTCGACGGCGGAGATGTCGCGACCCGAGCAGAACACCTTCCCCTCACCGCGGATGAGGAGGACGCGGACGTCCGGCACCGCCTCGGCGACCGTCGACACCGCCTCGGCGAGGGCACGGAGGCTGTCGGCATCGAGGGCGTTGCGGGACTCGGGGCCGTCGAGGACGATCTCGGCGACCGGGCCGCGGGTGGCCAGGCGGATCTCCGTCACCATTCGTAGAACCCCTTGCCCGTCTTGCGGCCGAGTTCGCCGGCGGCGACCTTGTCGCGGAGCAGCTGGGGTGGAGCGAAGCGGGGACCGAGTTCGCGTTCGAGGTGCTCGGCGATGCCGAGGCGGACGTCGAGGCCGACGATATCGGTCGTCTTCAGCGGTCCGGCCGGGTGCCGGTAGCCGAGCGTCATCGCGGTGTCGATGTCCTCGGCGCTGGCCACACCCTCTTCGACCATGCGCATCGCCTCGAGGGCGAGCGCGACGCCGAGGCGCGAGGACGCGAACCCGGGCGAATCGGTGACCGTGATCGGGGTCTTGCCGAGACCGGCCACCCAGTTCGTCGCGGCAGTGACGAGGTCGGGCGAGGTGCGGGAGCCGACGACGATCTCGACGAGGTCGGAGACCGGGACGGGGTTGAAGAAGTGGAGGCCGATGAGGGCCTGCGGGCGGGGCAGGACGGAGGCGAGCTCGTCGATCGAGAGTGAACTCGTGTTCGTCCCGATGCTCGCCGCGGGGGCGAACTTCGCGATGTCGGCGAGGACCCGCTGCTTGAGGGCGACGTCCTCGGGGACGGCTTCGACGACGAGCAGCGCCTGGTCGAGCAGGGTCGGGTCGCGGACGACCTCGACCCGGCCGGGGACCTCAAGGCCTTTCGCTCGGGACTTCTCGATCGAGGCCTCGACCCGCTCCCGGGCCGCGGCCGCGGTCTCCTCGGTGTTCTCGATGACGATGACGCGGGCGCCGGCGCTCGCGAACGCATGGGCGATGCCCGCCCCCATCCGGCCGCCGCCGTAGACGCCGACGGTGTCAGGCACGTAGGCCCTGTTCTCGGTTGCCGGACGCGCCTCGTCGGTCGCGCCGGGGGCCGCCTGTGACTGGTTCTGCTCGCTCACTCGTGACCGGCCTCTCTCTTCTCCTGCTGCTTCTTCTCACGCCGCTTCTCCTCGCGCCGGGCGAGGAAGGCGTCCATCCGGGCGAACTTCTCGTCGGTCTCGAAGAGCACCGCCTGGGCGACGTTGTCGATGAGGGGGTGCGCCTCGCGGGGGGCGTGGAACGCCGACTTCGTCAGCCGCACGGCCAGGGGCGCGAAGCTCGCGATCCGGTCGGCGAGCGCCTCACCGGCGGCTTCGAGTTCCTCGGGGTCGACGACGTCGTTGAGGAGGCCGATGCTGCGGGCCTCATCGGCCTGGAGCGTGCGTCCGGCGAGGAGGATCTCCTTGGCCCGGGGCTCTCCGACGAGTTCGCGCAGACGCCAGGCGGCACCGGCAGCGGCGAGGATGCCGAGACCGGGTTCGGGGTTGCCGATCTTCGTCGCCGGTGTCCCGATGCGGAAGTCGCACGCGAACGCGAGTTCCGCTCCCCCGCCGAGGGCGTAGCCGTCGATGAGGCCGATGACAGGCATCGGCAGGTCGAGGATGCGGCTGAAGATCTTCGAGTTGATGCCGGCGAGCGCATCGTCGCGGCGGCGCTCGCGCAGCTGCCCGATGTCGGCTCCGGCGGCGAAGGTCCCTCCGGTGCCGGTGAGGATCGCGACCTGCGGGTGCGCCTCGAGTTCGGCACACACCTCGTGGAGGGCCTCGACCATTGTCAGGTCGATCGCATTGCGCACCTCGGGGCGGTTGAGCCGGATGACCATCCGGTCCTCCCGACGTTCGACGAGCAGTGGGGAGGCGTCGTCGGCCGCGGAGGCGTCACTCGCGGCGGTGCCGCTCGCTGAGGCGTTCCCGGTTCCGTCGCCCTGCGACGCAGCCGTGCTCACGGGCGTTCCAGGAGGACGGCCGAACCCTGACCCACGCCGACGCACATCGTCGCGAGCCCCCGCTGGTCCTCGCCCTGCTCCATGCGGTTGAGCAGGGTGAGCGTGATGCGGGTGCCCGAGGCGCCGAGCGGGTGGCCGAGCGCGATCGCCCCGCCGAACTGGTTGACGATGTCCGGGTTGAGCCCGAGGTCGCGGATGCAGGCGAGCGACTGCGAGGCTAAGGCCTCGTTGAGTTCGACGGCATCGAGGTCGTTCACACTCCAGCCGACCCGGGCGAGCGCCTTCTCGGTCGCGGGGACCGGGCCGATGCCCATGATCTCCGGGGGCACGCCGGCGCTCGCACCGGCGACGACGCGGGCGCGCGGATCCAGGCCGTGCTTCTCGGCGTAGCGGTCGGAGACGAGGATCGTCACGGCGGCGCCGTCGTTGAGCGACGACGAGTTGCCGGCGGTGATGACGCTGCCCTCGCCATGGAGGGCCCGCAGCTTCGCGAGCTTCTCCGGGGTCGTGTCCGGGCGTGGACCTTCGTCCTTGCTCACATCGCCGATGGGAAGGATCTCGGGGTCGAACTTCCCCTCGTCCTGCGCGGCGAGCGCCCGCTGGTGGGAGGCGAAGGCGAAGTCGTCGAGCTCCTCGCGGGTGAGGTTCCATCGCTTCGCGACGTTCTCGGCGGTCTCCGGCATCGAGTAGGTGACGTTCTCCCCGAACTGCGGGTTGGGGAAGCGCCAGCCGATCGACGTGTCGAAGGACTTCCCGGGCTTGGCCCAGGCCTTCGAGGGCTTCTCGACCACCCAGGGCGCGCGGGTCATCGACTCGACGCCGCCGGCGACGACGACGTCGGCGTCTCCCGCGGCGATCATCGCCCGGCCCTGGATGATCGAGGTCAGTCCCGAGGCGCACAGCCGGTTGACGGTGAAGCCGGGGATCGAGTCGGGCAGGCCGGCGAGGAGGACGGCCATGCGGGCGACGTTGCGGTTGTCCTCCCCGGCCTGGTTCGCCGCCCCCATGATCACCTCGTCGATGTCGGCGGGGTCGATCCCGGTGCGGTCGACGACGGCTTTCAGCGTCGTCGCGAGGAGGTCGTCGGGCCGCTGGTCGGCGAGTGCGCCTCCGTAGCGGCCGATGGGCGTGCGCAGTCCGTCAAGGATGAATGCCTCGGGCATGGTGCTCCTTCAAGTCGGTTCAGACGAGTCGATCGTAACGCCTGCCACATCAGGCCGGGGCAGGGGGCCGGATGGCGGTATCGCCACCCGAACCGGGGTCAGGAGTCGAAGTCGATGGTGACTTCGTCGCTGACCGGGAAGGTCTGGCAGGTGAGGACGAAGTTGGCCTCCACCTCGGCGTCCTCGAGGGCGTAGTTGCGGACCATGTCGACCTCGCCCGCGCACACCTTCGCCCGGCACGTCCCGCACACCCCGCCCTTGCACGCGAAGGGCAGGTCGGAGCGGGACTCCTGCGCGGAGTCGAGGATGGTCTTGCCCTGTGCCATCGCCGAGGTGGTCCGCCGTCCGTCGAGGATGACCGTGACCTCGCTCGTGGCCCCTTCGAGGACCTTGTCGGCGTGGACGACCTCGGGTGGGGGCTCGTCGACGTAGAAGAGCTCGAAGTGGACCTTCTCCTTCGGCACCCCGAGCTCGTCGAGCACGGTGCGGGCGTCGCCGAGCATCCCGAAGGGTCCGCACAGCCACACATGGTCGACATCGTGCACGGGCACGAGGTAGGTGAGCAGCTGGCGCAGCTTCTCCTCGTCGAGGCGGCCGGAGAAGAGCTCGACCTCGCGGGGTTCGCGGGAGAGGACGTGGACGAGGTCGAGCTGCTGGTTGCGCGCGTCCTTGAGGTCGGCGAGCTCCTCGGCGAACATCACGGTGTTCGTCGAGCGGTTGCCGTAGAGGAGGGTGACGGAGGCGTCGGGGTTGGTGAGCACCGTCGTCGCGATCGAGAGCATCGGGGTGATCCCGGAACCGGCGGCGATGCACAGGTGCTTGCCGCCGAGGCTCGCGTCAGCTCGGAAGCTGCCGCTGGGCGGCTGGACCTCGATCGTCTCACCGGGGCGGACGTCGCGGACGAGCCAGCGGGAGAAGAGGCCGTCGGGGATCTCGCGCACGCCGATGCGCGGGGCAGCTCCCGCGGGCGCGCAGATGGAGTAGGTGCGGCGGTGTTCGACGCCGTCGATCATCCGACGCAGGGTGAGCGACTGTCCGGCGGCGAAGTCGAAGAGCTCGGCCACCTCGGCGGGCACGTCGAAGGTCACGGCCGCGGAGTCCTCGGTGAGGTGCTCGACGGACCGGACGGTGAGCGGGTGGAAGCCGGTGCGGTCAGCGGCCTGACCCGTGGACTCCGCGGGGGCGGTCTGGCCGACAGTCTCGGCATCTCGGCCGATCGTCTCGGTCATCTCAGATCTCCTTCACGTGTTCGAACGGTTCGAGGCAGTCCCGGCACTGGTACATCGCCTTGCAGGCGGTGGGACCGAACTCCGAGGTGAGCGCCACGTTGCCCGATCCGCACAGGGTGCACACGATCGCGCGGCGGGTGGGCATGAGCGTGAGCGCGACGGGTCCCTGCCGGCGCGGCGCCTGGCCGGGCGGGGAGATGCCGGCCTCGGCAAGCGCCTCCCGGCCCTCCGCGGTGATCCAGTCGCTCGACCATGCCGGGGTGAGGGAGACGCGGATCTCCGCGTCGGGGAATCCTGCGTCCTCGAGTTCGCGCTGGAGGTCATCGCGCATCGTCGCCATCGCCGGGCAGCCCGAATACGTCGGGGTGATCGTCGCGACGACGTGGTCGTCTTCGAGCGTGACGTCCCGAAGCACGCCGAGGTCGACGAGCGTGAGCATCGGCATCTCCGGGTCGGTGACCCGGGCGGCGGCGGCACGGGCCCGGTCGACCGCCTCGGCGGGGGATTCCAGGGTCGCGTTCATCACCACTGGCCCTGCGGGTGGGCGCGGGCGACGACCTGCATCTCGGCGAGCATGCGGGACAGCGCCTCGGTGTGGAGCCCGTCACGGCCCTTCTTGCCGCGGACCCCGGCGAGTGCTCCCGCCTCCGGGCGGTCGACGCCGGCGGCGGCGAAGACCTGGTCGAGGATGACACCGGCCTCGTCGGCCACCTCGGCGGGGTCGACGCCGATGCCGGCTTCGGCCACCGAGGCTTCGACCGGGTGGGTCTCGAAGAGCTCGGACCACAGCGGCCACAGGCCGCTCAGTGCGGTGAGCAGGCGAGCACGGGACTCCTCGGTGCCCTGGGCGAGCGTGACGACCCAGCGGCCGGCGAAGTCGCGGTGGTAGGACATCTCCTTGACGCCCTTGGCGGCAATCGCGGAGAGCACGGAGTCGCGGCTGGCGGTGAGGCGTTCGAAGAGGGCGAGGCGCCAGGTCGAGTAGATGAGGATCTTCGCGACCGCCTCGGCGAAGTCGCCGTTGGGGACCTCGGCGAGGCGGACGTTGCGGAAGTCCATGTCCTCGCGGAAGAAGGCGAGCCGGTCCTCGTCGGGCACCGGTGATCCCTCCGGCAGCTGCGGGACGAGGGCGGGGTCGGCTGCGGCGGCGCGGGCGAGGAGGAGGCGGGCCTGGCCGAGGAGGTCGAGGGAGATGTTCGCGAGCGCGATGTCCTCTTCGAGGTCAGGGGCGTTGGAGCACCATTCGGAGATCCGCTGGGAGAAGACGAGCGCATCGTCGCCGAGCATGAGGCAGTACTGGGCGAGCTCAGACGGGTCGACGCCGTCGGGCACGGTCGTGTCGACCCCGGCGAGCGGGTCCTCGAAGTCCGTGCCGAAGGCCCAATGGGCGTCGTTGACGAGGAGGCCCGAGTAGGCGTTCTCGTGCTCGTCGTGTTCTGCCGTGGGCTCGTGGACCTCAGGGGCGTTGGATTCGTTCGCCGAGGCGGCGTTGGGAGTCGTCATGTGATGCTCTTCCCTCACATGTGCGGGACATCGTCGGGGATGTCGTAGAAGGTCGGGTGACGGTAGACCTTGTCGCCGCTCGGGGCGAACATCGGGTCCTTCTCGTCGGGGCTCGAGGCGGTGATGTCCGATGAGCGCACGACCCAGATGCTCACACCTTCGTTGCGGCGCGTGTAGACGTCGCGGGCGTGGCGGATCGCGAGCTGGTCGTCGGGGGCGTGGAGCGAGCCGACGTGGACGTGGTTGAGGCCGCGCTTGCCGCGGACGAAGACCTCGTAGAGGGGCCATTCGCCGCGCACGGTCGGGGTCGTCCCTCCGGTGGCCGGGGTGGACTCGGTCATTCTGCGGCCTCCTCGGCGGTGGTGTCGGCGGTTGCGGCGAACTGGGCGTCTGCCGCGGCCTGGGCGGACTTCTCGGCGAAGGCGAGCGCGGCATCGCGCACCCACGCACCCTCGTCCCACGCGCGCTTGCGGTGGGCGATGCGCTGTTCGTTGCAGGGGCCGTTGCCCTTGACGACGGCCCAGAACTCGTCCCAGTCGGGGGTCGAGAAGTCGTAGTGTCCGCGCTCCTCGTTCCACTTGAGGTTCTCGTCGGGGAACGTCACGCCGAGCGCCTCGGCCTGCGGGATCGACATGTCGACGAACTTCTGGCGCAGCTCGTCGTTCGTGTGGGTCTTGATGCCCCACTCCATCGACTGTGCGGTGTTCGGCGAATCGTCGTCGGGGGGTCCGAACATCATCAGGGCCGGCCACCAGAAGCGGTTGACCGATTCCTGGACCATCGCCCGCTGCTCGTCGGTGCCGCGCATCATCGTCATGAGCAGCTCGTAGCCCTGGCGCTGGTGGAAGGACTCCTCCTTGCAGATGCGGATCATCGCGCGCCCGTAGGGGCCGAAGGAGGTCCGGCACAGGGGCACCTGGTTGCAAATCGCCGCGCCGTCGACGAGCCAGCCGATCGTGCCGACATCGGTGTAGGACAGGGTCGGGTAGTTGAAGATCGAGGAGTACTTCTGCTTGCCGGCGATGAGCTTCTCGGTGAGTTCGTTGCGGCTGGCTCCGAGCGTCTCGGCTGCCGAGTAGAGGTAGAGGCCGTGACCCGCTTCGTCCTGGACCTTCGCGAGCAGGATCGCCTTGCGCCGCAGGGAGGGCGCGCGGGAGATCCAGTTGCCCTCGGGCTGCATGCCGATGATCTCCGAGTGCGCGTGCTGGGCGACCTGGCGGATGAGCGTCTTGCGGTAGGGCTCGGGCATCCAGTCGCGCGGTTCGATCCGGTCCTTGGCCTCGATCGTGTCGGCGAACTGCGCCTCGAGCTGCGTTTCGTTGACTTCCGTTGTCATGACCACTCCACCCCCTGGGTGCGCCCTTCCTCGTCACGCGCCCGACCCGTGATCCGGGTGCGGCACTGCTGGTGCGGCGGACGGGATGCGCTCCGTCATCACAGGCCGCCGGAACCGTTCGATCATTTACTGACCGTTTGTTCTGTAATGTTCTTCACCAGTGTGGCATACCCCACGCCGAGGTGCAATATCGGGACAGGGCGACTGACCTGAACCCCGAGCGGGCCTTCGAACAGCCCCAAGCGAGACCTCGCCCAAGCGGTGCCGCCGATCCCCCAGCCTGCCGCCGGCGATGCGGGCACCCGAAGCCACGACGGCACAGCCGACTCGACGAGTGGTCGACCGTCGCCAATGTCCGAACCCACCTCTCCCATCACGCGTTTCACCGCCGCCCCGGGGCGGGAAGACGGTCGTCGCCACCGAGGATGGGTTCGTGAGGCTCCTGAGAATCCGAGACTCCGCAAACGCCCGAGCCCGAAAATCCGCGCCCCATAAAAACCAAGACACCTTTCCCTAAATGGATCGGCCGACGCCTCGAATTCTCAATTCCGAAGACAATCTTCAACTACTTCTGGTTTTGACCGCGCCGATCCGCGGTGAAAAGATTGCTTCGCTCTAAAATGTGGGTGAATGAAGAATAACGTGCGGAGGTACGGACGGTGAACGGTCGTCGAGCAACGATGAAGGCGCGCGCCAGACAGTACCGCCGCAAAGCAGCGACCATGCTCACCGACCAGCAGAAGCTCTGGCTGTCAGAGGTGCGCCATGGTGAGACAGATCTGCAGCGCCGCATGCGAACCGTACTTCGACCGGGGTTGGCCAAGGAACCGAAAGTGGTGGCGACTCGAACGCACGATTCGATCGCAGCACAAGAAGACAATCTGCGCACAGTGCGCACCGTCCTCGCCGAGGCGGGCATCGATTTCGTCGAACTCCCCCGACGCGCCCGCGATCGCTCACGACTGGTCATTCCGCAGTCGCAGATTCGGCGCGCCCAGCAGGCATTGTCGGCTCTGGATCCTCAGGACGGATGGACACAGTTCCGGCGGTATCGGTCGTGGGCGAGTGGGAGTCGTCGCCGCCAGCGTGACGATCCGTTCTCCGTCGCGATGATCATCTGCCACCGTCGCGTGGTCGCCCCGAGCGGCCGCATCCTCAGCACCGGCTTCGAGGGCGTCATCATCGAAGCGTGGGCGGACCTGGGACCCCGACGGGCACGCGTGGACGGGTCGACGCACATCCCGGGAACCCTTCACCGCATCGCGAGACAGCCCCGCACACTGGTCGAGTACTTCACTCCCGAGACCTGGGAGGCGTCATTGGCAAATGACAATCGCACCGTGCTGCCCGATGCCCCTGACCTCTACGCCGTCGCGGGACCGGTCGACCTCGTCTACACGTGGGTCGACGGCTCGGACCCTCTGTGGCGGGCGAAGAAGTCACGCGCCGAAGCTGAGATGCGTGGCGAGCAGATCAACGACACCGCGGTTTCCGAGTCGCGCTTCGCCGACCGGCAGGAGCTTCGCTACTCTCTGCGATCGGTCGAAGCCTACGCCAGTTGGGTCAACCACATCTACCTCGTCACCGACGCTCAGGTCCCCGAGTGGCTCAACGTCGATCACCCCAAGATCACGGTCATCGACCACAGAGACATCTTCACCGACACCGACAATCTGCCTGTCTTCAACTCGCATGCGATCGAGTCTCAACTCCACCACATCCCCGGGCTGAGCGAGAACTACCTCTACATGAACGACGACCTGTTCTTCATGCGCCCGACCAGCCCCGAACTCTTCTTCACCGGAAGCGGACTCTCCCGTTTCTTCCCGTCGACGGCACCTCTCGACCTCGACGACCCGAGCGCCCGAGACATGCCAGTCCTCTCGGCTGCCAAACGAGGAAGACAGTTCATGCTCGACGAACACGGCCGACGGGTGGCCAACAAGTTCAAGCACACGCCTCACCCACAGGTGAGGTCAGTCATGGAAGATTTCGAGGCGACGCATCAGGACCTGTTCGACCACGTCGCACGCTCGAAGTTCCGTCATCCCGATGACTATTCGATCACCTCGGCGCTCTACCATTTCCACGCCTACGCGCAGGGCAAAGCCATCGACTCGTCCATTCGCTACGCCTACATGGACATCTCACGACCCGATGCCGAACTGTACATGCGGCGCCTTCTCCGCCGACGCAACCTCGACGTCCTCTGCCTCAACGACACCGATTCCTCACCGGAGGCGCAAGAGCACCTCGATGCGATGATGAGCTGGTTCCTCAACGAGAAGTTCCCGCTCCCGAGCAGTTTCGAGAAGTAGACCCGGCCTCCCCCCTCCCGGCCCTCCGACTTGACAGAGACGCCGATCACAACGATATTTATTGACCAGATGGTCGTTTATTCCGATCCCGTGTCGCACGTCGGATCGGGCGACGGAGGCAGTGCATCGCATCGGTGCGAGGAGGAACCTGACATGGGAGAGACGACCACAACGACGACGGACACCAGTTCCGGCGCGGCTCCCTCACAAAACACCCATGCCGATCCCACGGCGACTCCCTCCTCTGCCTCCGTCGCCCCCGGCATCGGGAACGAAGCACATACCGGCGCGGCCGCGATGTACGCGAACGACCGCGCCTCCCAGCACCTCGGCATCACCCTCGACGATCACGGCCCCGGCTGGGCGCAGTGCTCGATGACGGTCACCGACATCATGGCCAACGGCCACGAGATCACCCACGGCGGCTACATCTTCCTCTTCGCCGACACGACGTTCGCGATGGCGTGCAACTATCCGGGTTCGGTCACCGTCGCCTCGGGCGGGGACATCACCTTCCTCAAGCCGACCCGCGTCGGCGACGAACTCGTCGCCCACGGCCGCGAGATCGTCAAGCAGGGCCGCTCGGGCATCTACGACGTCGAGGTCAAGCGCGGCGACGAGATCGTCGCGGTCTACCGCGGACGCTCCCGCACCCTACCGGCACCGAAGCCGGCCACCTCCTGACCCTCACCGCGGACCACGCTCACCCGGCGTCTCCCGCGTCGCGCCCCCACCTCGGCGCTTCCTGACTCGACACCTCACCTGCACGGATTCCCAAGGAGACGATGATGACCACGACCGACAGCGACGCCGGTCCGACGATGTGCCTCGACGAGCTGCGCGCCGATCAGCTCGCCAACCTCAAGACCACGGTGGCCGCCGTGTACGAGAAGGTGCCGCACTACCGGAAGGCCTTCGACGACCTCGGCATCACCCCCGCCGACATCACCAGCCCCGACGACATCGCGAAGCTGCCGTTCACGAACAAGCAGGACCTGCGGGACAACTACCCGTTCGGACTCTTCGCCGTCCCGCGTGAGGACGTCGCGCGCATCCACGCCTCCTCCGGCACGACCGGCCTGCCCACCGTCGTCGGGTACACGCAGAACGACCTCGACGTGTGGAGCCGACTCATCAAACGCTCGATCCTCGGCGCCGGCGGAAAGCCGGGGCAGATGCTCCACAACGCCTACGGCTACGGCCTGTTCACCGGCGGTCTCGGCGTCCACGGCGCCGAACGCCACGGCTTCACCGTCGTCCCGATCTCCGGCGGCCAGACCGAGCGCCAGGTCCAGCTCATCCAGGACTTCAAGCCCGACATCATCACGGCCACCCCGACCTACCTGCTCACGATCCTCGACGAGTTCCACAAGCAGGGCATCGACCCGACCTCGACGAGCCTCAAGGTCGCCATCTGCGGCGCCGAACCGTGGACGGACGAGATGCGCCGGGAGATCGAGCGGTCCTTCGCGATCGACGCCGTCGACATCTACGGCCTCTCCGAGGTCATGGGCCCCGGCGTCGCATGCGAATCCGCCGAGACCAAGGACGGCCCGACGATCTGGGAGGACCACTTCTACCCCGAGATCGTCGACCCCTTCACCGGCGAGGTGCTCCCCGACGGCGAGGAGGGCGAACTCGTCTTCACCTCGCTGACGAAGGAGGCGCTGCCGATCATCCGCTACCGCACCCACGACCTCGCGAGCCTCCTGCCCGGCACCGCGCACCCGAACTTCCGCCGCATCTCGCGCATCACCGGCCGCTCCGACGACCTCATCATCATCCGCGGCGTCAACGTCTACCCCGCCAACGTCGAATCCGTCCTCTTCGAGTTCGAGCACTTGAGCCCCCACTTCCAGCTCGTCCTCACCCGCCCAGGGCGGATGGACGAGGTCACCGTCGAGGTCGAGTGCCGCGAGAACGTCGGCGCCGTCGAACGCGAGGGCCTCGACCGCCGCGTCGCCGCCCGGATCAAGGAGCGCCTCGGCGTCTCCTCGACCGTCGACATCAAGGACCCCGGTTCGCTGCCGCGCTCGGTCGGCAAGCTCAAGCGCATCATCGACCGTCGCGAGAACATCCGCTAGGTCCGCTGTGACTCGGATCGCGGCACCGCCGGCTTCCGCTGATTAGACTGATTCCCATGTCCAAGAGCCCGTCACCTGCACAGACTCCGTCGACCGCGACGGAGTCCGTCACCGGTGACCTCGCCGAGGCGGGAGCTGGGTCCGGATCCGCCGCCGAGGCGGGGGTCGGGTCGGAGCCGAAGCGGACCCGCCGCGGTCGGCCCGGCTACGACCGGGAGACGCTCATCAACAAGGCCACCGAGGTCTTCGTCTCCCGCGGCTACGACGGCACGTCGATGGACACAGTCGCCCGCGAGCTCGGGATCACGAAATCGGCGATCTACCACCATGTGAAGTCGAAGGAGGAGCTGCTGCGGCTGGCGATCAACCGCGGCACCGACGCTCTCGCCTCGGCGGTGGAGTCCGAGTCCCACCGGCAGGATCTCAGCGCCCTCGAACGCCTGCGCCACGCCGTCCACTCGAGCGTGCTCATCCTCATCGAATACCACCACTCGGTCACCCTGCTCCTGCGGGTGCGCGGGAACTCCGCGGTCGAACGCGATGCGCTCGAGCAGCGGCGGCAGATCGACATGAAGATCCGCGCCCTCGTCACCGCGGCGATCGAGGAGGGCGGCGTCCGCGCCGACTTCCCGCCGGGCCTCGTCACCCGCCTCCTCTTCGGCATGGTCAACTCGATCACCGAGTGGTACCGCCCGGGCTATCCCGTCGACCCCGAGACCATCGCCGAGGCGGTCACCGCGATGGCCTTCAACGGCCTCGCCGAATAGGACCGTCAATCGCCCTCGAGCAATCGGGGCCGCCGACAGCGCTGATCACGGTCGTTTCCGGCGTACTCTGACAGGGTGACTTCTCGGATCCTCTGGATTGCCGTGCTCGCCTCCTTCGTGGCGTTCCTCGACGGCACGATCGTCAACGTCGCCCTGCCCGCGATCGACCGCGAGCTCGGCGGCGGACTCGTCACCCAGCAGTGGGTCGTCGACGGCTACTTCATCACCCTCGGCGCCATCATGCTCGTCGCCGGCTCCATCAGCGACGCCTACGGCCGCAGCCTCGTCATGCGCATCGGCCTCATCGGATTCGGCATCGCCTCGGTGATCATCACCGTCGCCCCCGACCCGCTCACCCTCATCATCGCCCGCATGCTCCAGGGAGCCGCGGGAGCCTTCCTCGTGCCGAGCTCGCTCGCGCTCATCAGCGCCCACTACTCCGGAGCCGCCCGTAGCAAGGCCATCGGCACGTGGACCGCGCTGACGACGGGCGCGATGATCGTCGGTCCGCTCATCGGCGGCGTCCTCGTCGACTTCGCGAGCTGGCGGTTCGCGTTCCTCATCAACGTCGTCCCCATCGCCGTCACCCTGTGGCTGCTGCGCGCGGTGCCCGATCCTCCCCGGCAGACGGAGCGGCACATCGACATCCTCGGCGCGGTCCTCTCCATCCTCGGACTCGGCGGACTCGTCTTCGGCCTCATCGAACAGCCGCGGCTGGGATGGGGGCATCCGGCGATCCCCATCACCCTCCTCGGCGGGGCCGTCCTCTTCGTCCTCTTCCTGCTCCGGCAGAAGCGGGTGAGCGACCCGATCCTTCCGCTCGACCTGTTCCGCGCGCGGAACTTCTGGGTCGGCAACATCACGACGACGCTCATGTACGGGGCGCTCTCGCTCAACGGCTTCGTCCTCGCCATCTACCTGCAGGAGCAGGCGGGGCTGTCCGCGACGATCGCCGGTCTCGCGAGCCTGCCGACGACGATCATGATGATCCTCTTCAGCTCCACCGCCGGGCGCCTGGCCGGCAGCTGGGGCCCGCGGCTGTTCATGGGCGTCGGACCGATCCTCATGGGTCTCGGGTCGCTCATGCTCCTCCTCGTCAGGGAGGACTTCAACTACTGGTGGCAGGTGCTGCCGGCGATGATCGTCTTCGGCCTCGGGCTCGCCGCGACCGTCTCACCGCTGACGGCGACGATCCTCGGCGCGATCGAGGAGGAGCGCAGCGGGATCGCCAGCGCCGTGAACAATGCGATCTCCCGCGTCGCAGGGCTCATCGCCATCGCGCTCGTCGGCACGGTCGTCGGCGGCACCCTCGACCTCAGCGGCTTCTACCGCGCCGCCGTCTTCGTGTCCGTGCTCCTCATCGCCGGCGGGCTCGTCTCGCTGGTGGGAATCCGGAACCCGGCCGTGCCCGCCCCGGAGGGCTCGCGCCCCTGACTGGGCTGACCACCGACGCAGCGAGTCGAGGACGCTCAGTGTCGATAATGCTCAACAGAATCGACACCGCACGTCCTCGACTCGAGGAGTCAGCGCCCCCTCACTCCTTGGCGACGAGGGTGAGGACGTCGTAGTTCGCGACGGGTTCGCCGTCCTGGTTGACGACCTCGGCGTCCCAGCGGACCTCGCCGTACTCGTCGGTCTCGCGCGGGGTGATGCGCTTCGCGGTGAGCGTCACCTTGAGCTTGTCACCGGGCGAGACGGGCGTGACGAAGCGCAGCCCCTCGAGGCCGTAGTTCGCGAGCACCGGCCCGGGATCCGGCTGGACGAAGAGTCCTGCGGCGAAGGAGACGATGAGGTACCCGTGGGCGACGCGGCCGGGGAAGAACGGGTTCGCCGCAGCCGCCTCCTCGTCGGTGTGGGCGTAGAACGTGTCACCGGTGAACTCGGCGAAGTGCGCGATGTCCTCGAGGGTGACCTCGCGCCACTCCGACTCCAGGGCATCCCCGATCTTGAGATCGGCCAGAGACTTCGTGAACGGATGCTCGCCGAGGTGGCGCTCGGCTCCCGCGACCCACTCCCCGCCGATCGCGGTGAGCATGTCCGGAGAGGCCTGGATCGCGGTGCGCTGCATGAAGTGTGTGATGCCCCGCAGACCGCCCATCTCCTCTCCGCCTCCGGCCCGGCCGGGTCCGCCGTGGACGAGGGTGGGCAGCGGCGAGCCGTGCCCCGTCGACTCCTCGGCGTCGTCGCGGTCGAGGACGAGGATGCGCCCGTGCCAGGGAGCGACAGCGCGGACGAACTCCGCGGCGAACGCCGGATCGTGGGTGACGACCGAACCGACGAGGGATCCGCGCCCGCGAGCGGCGAGGTCGACCGCCTCGGCGAGGGTCGAGTACGTGATGAGTGTGGTCACGGGACCGAAGGCCTCGACGTCGTGGACGGCGTCGACCCACGGATCGTCGGCCTGGAGGACGGTCGGGGCGACGAACGCCCCGCCGAGGGAGGACGCGAGATCGTCCGAGGCCTCGCGGCCGCCGGTGAGCAGGTGGGCGCCCCCGGCGATGATCTCGTCGACGGCGTCGAGGACGTCATCACGCTGCTTCGTCGAGATGACCGGGCCGAGTCGGGTCGACTTCTCCCGCGGGTCGCCAGCGGTCACGGTCGCGAGCTTCGCGGTCAGGGCCTCCCCGACGGCCTCGGCGTGCTCGGCGGGAACGAAGGTGCGCCGGATCGCGGTGCACTTCTGACCGGCCTTGACGGTCATCTCGGCGACGACGCCGTCGACGAAGAGGTCGAACTCGGGCGTGCCGGGGGCGGCATCGGGACCGAGGAGGGAGAAGTTGAGGGAGTCCGCCTCGGCGAAGAAGCGGGTGCCGCGTTCGGTCACGCAGTCAAGGGACGCGAGTCGGCGGGCGGTGCCGGCTGACCCGGTGAAGGCGATCGTGTCCTGCTCGGCGAGCAGATCGAAGAGCGGGGTGATGTCGCCGGTGACGAGCTGGATCGCGCCCTCGGGCAGGAGCCCGGAGGCGAGCATGTCGGCGACGACGGCGCGGGTGAGGTGCGCGGAGTCGGTGGCGGGCTTGACGACGACGGGGACGCCGGCTGTGAACATCGGGGCGAACTTCTCGAGCATGCCCCACACGGGGAAGTTGAAGGCGTTGATCTGCAGGGCGAGGCCCTGCCGGGAGGTGAGGATGTGACGGCCGACGAAGGTGCCGTTCTTCGACAGGCGCTCGACCCCGCCGTCGAGGAGGACGGTCGAGTTCGGCATCTGCCGCCTCGCGACGCCCGAGTACGTGAAGAGAGTGCCGATGCCGCCTTCGATGTCGACGAAGGCGTCGCGCTTCGTCGTGCCCGTGGTGAAGGAGATCTCGTGGTAGTCCTTCGCCCGTTCCATGAGGTACGCGCCGAGCTGCTTGAGGATGACCCCGCGCTGGTGGAACGTCAGCTTCCCCAGCTCCCGGCCCCCGACCTCACGGGCGAAGTCGGCAACCGCGGTGAAGTCGATGCCGTCCGAGGAGACCCGGTGGAGAAGGTCCCCGGTCGTCGAGTCGCGGACGTCGCGCGCGTCGGCGGCCTCGCTCGGGGTGTGCCAGGCACCGGCCGCGTAGGAACTGAGGGTCTCGGTCATGGGGGCCTCCCGTTGTCGGTTGGTCGCTCGAAGCCGCTCAGCCTCGTCGCCGCTGTCCTGCTGCGGCCCGGACGCATCCGGGCTCGCCGATCAGTCCATATACTAACCAATCGGTCGGTAATTGTCATCGGGTGCTGAGGGCGGTTGCACCCGCCTGCCACGACGCCATCACGACCCTGATCCGCGGAATGCCATCGCAGAGCTTCCAATGCGACGACAATGGGCCCTACGCCACGGGAAGCCCAAGCGCGTCTCGCACCTGCGCGAGCACCTCGGGACCCGACACTGCATCGGAAGTGCTGCTCGTGTCGACTCGCACGATCGGACCCAACGCGAGCGGAGCGCTGCGTCGCCACAGATCCACGTCGTTCGGATCGTCTTCGTGGATGCCGTGGCGGTCGCGGTTCTCGTACCGCTCGACGGCCTCGTCGACCGGAGCATCGCACCACACCTCGACCACCGTCTCAGCTCCGGCGACCCTCAGCCCGTCCCTGACGGTCTCGAGATCGCGCTCACGGGCCCAGAACGACTCGACCACCACCGTGTCGTCGACCAGGGCGGCCAGTCGCCATGTCACCGTGTTCGCCAGCTCATGGACCGGTCCCCTGGGGAAGCGGTAGTCAACGGAATCGACGAGGCGTTCGAGCACTTCGTCCACGGACAGGAACGGAACACCTGCCGCCTCGGCGAGTTCGGCACCAAGCGTTGACTTGCCCGATGCGGGGATCCCATTCACCAGGATCACTGCTGTTGCCATTGTCCATCCTCTCCACTGCCCGCGGTCACACTCTCGGTGACGGTACCGGTCACGACAACCCTACGGAGCGAACGCAGGGAAACTGTGCATTCGACCGCCTGCATTCGGCGCGCCCCGCCAGTGGCGCGGGTCACCCTCGTCGGCTATGATCAAGCGCATTAACTGACCAAACAGTCACCAAAGGTCGCCCTGAGGACACACGGCGGGCACAGCCGCCCGCCGGAGAGCACCCACGCAAGCTCGCCGGCGAGCACAGCCGCTCCCCGCACAGCACCCGCACTCGCCCCAGCGTCGACCTGACGGACTTCGGATTTCGATGGAGAGATCAGCCATGTCCACCGCCTCACCCGCGTCCTCGACGATCACGCGCGAGGAGCGCAAGGTCCTCGCGGGCACCCTCGTCGGCACCACGATCGAGTGGTATGACTTCTTCATCTACGCCCAGGCAGCGGGCCTCATCCTCTCGGTGCAGTACTTCGGCCCGCTCGCCGCGGACAACCCGGCGCTCGGCCAGATCATGGCGTGGGCGTCGCTGGGCATCTCGTTCCTCTTCCGGCCGCTCGGCGCGATCATCGCCGGCCACCTCGGCGATCGGATCGGACGCAAGCGGATGCTCGTCCTCACGCTCATCCTCATGGGGGCGGCGACCTCGCTCATCGGCCTCCTGCCGACGTACGCGGCGATCGGCGTGGCCGCACCGATCCTCCTCACCCTGCTGCGCATCCTCCAGGGCTTCTCGGCCGGCGGCGAATGGGGAGGCGCGGCACTGCTCTCCGTCGAACACGCCCCCGACGACAAGCGCGGCATCTTCGGGGCCTACCCGCAGATCGGCGTCCCCGTGGGCATGATCCTCGCGACCGGCGTCATCTGGATCCTCACCACCGTGCTCACTCCGGAGCAGTTCGCGAGCTTCGGCTGGAGGATCCCCTTCCTCTTCTCCGTCGTCCTCGTCGTCGTGGGCTACTACATCCGCAAGCAGGTCGAGGAGAGCCCCGTCTTCGCCGAGCTCGCCGAACGCCGCGCCGAGTCCTCGGCTCCGCTCGGCACCCTGTTCCGGAAGAACACGAAGGAGGTCGTGCTCGCCGCGGTCATCTTCATCGGCAACAACGCCGTCGGCTACATGATCATCGCGTTCTTCGCCGCGTACGCCTCCCGCCCCCTCGCCGAGGGCGGCATGGTCGGCCTCGACCGCGCCCCCGTGCTGCTCGCGACGACGCTCGCGAGCTTCGGCTGGCTGATCTTCACGATGTGGGGCGGGGCGCTCTCCGACCGACTCGGTCGCGTCCGCACCTTCCAGATCGGCTACATCCTCCTCATCCTCTGGCTCATCCCGACGTTCCTCATGATCGATTCCAAGAGCATCTGGATGTACGGCATCGGCATCTTCGTCCTCACCGTCGGCATGGGGCTCAGCTACGGCCCGATGTCGGCGATGTACGCGGAGATGTTCCCGCCGCAGGTCCGCTACTCCGGAGTGTCGATCGGGTATGCGCTCGGCGCGATCCTCGGCGGGGCGTTCGCCCCGACCATCGCCGAGACCCTGCTCGCGAAGACCGGCAACTCCCTGTCGATCGCGATCTACCTCATCATCGTCTGCGTCATCTCCCTCATCGGCGTCAGCCTCGTCAAGGAGACGAAGGGAAACCCCCTCGGCGTGCCCAAGCACCACTGAGTCTGCGGACCCATCCCCTCGCCGAGGCGGCCGACCGTAACCGCGCAGCCTCGGTGAGGGTGATCGCCCACCTCGCCGAGGTGAGCCGACGACGCTCGTGCACGTGTTTGCTAGCCTGAGCGCATGGTCGACAGCGATGTCTGGACACGCGAGCAGGCGCAGAACTACGACGATGCCGAGGATCCGATGTTCGCCCCGGCGCTCCTCACAGCGACGACGGCCTTCCTCGCCGAGGCGGCGGCCGGGGGAAGCGCCGTCGAGTTCGCGATCGGGACCGGGCGGGTCGCGATCCCCCTGCACGAGCGCGGAGTCCCGGTCTCGGGCATCGAGCTCTCGGAGCCGATGGCCGAGCGCCTCCGGCAGAAGGCCCCCGACATCCCGGTGACGATCGGCGACATGACGTCGACGCATGTAGCCGGAGGGCACTCGCTCGTCTACCTCGTCTACAACACGATCGGCAATCTCGTCACCCAGGACGCGCAGGTCGCCTGCTTCGCCAACGCTGCCTCCCATCTGCGTCCGGGCGGACGCTTCGTCATCGAGAACACCGTCCCACCCCTGCGACGGCTGCCGCCGGGCCAGACCGCTGTCCCCTTCGACGTCACCGACGAGCACGTCGGCTTCGACACCCTCGACCCCATCACGCAGCGGGCGACCTCGCACCATCTCACGAGGGACGGCGCGACCTTCCGCTATTCACCGCACCACTTCCGCTACGTGTGGCCCTCCGAACTCGACCTCATGGCCCGTCTCGCCGGGCTCGAGCCCGAAGGGCGCTTCGCCGACTGGGAGAGGACGCCGTTCACCGCCGAGAGCCCCTCACACGTTTCCGTCTGGAGGAAGCCGTGACGCACCCGGACCCGCTCACCTACCCCGACATCGAAGCGGCCGCCGAACGGATCACCGGTCGCGTCCGCCCCCTCGCGGTCGCCTCGGCGCAGCCAGGACGCCGCCCGCACGCGGAGACGGACACGGGCGCGACGTGGGTCGCTCCCCCGACGAGCGACCCCGAGGCCTCGGGTCTCTATTTCGCGCTCGAGTTCATGCAGTACACGGGGACGTTCAAGGCGCGCGGGGCGCAGAACTTCATCCGCCCCCACCTCGCCGAGGGGACGTTCCCCGATGCGGGCATGACGATCGCCTCCGGCGGGAACGCGGGACTCGCATGCGCGTGGGCCGCCGCGGAGGCCGGGGTCCCGGCGACGGTGTTCGTCCCCGCGAACGCCCCGACCGTCAAGGTCGATCGGCTGCGCTCGTACGGTGCCGAGGTCCGGCAGGTCGGAGCCGAGTACGCCGAGGCGGCGCTGGCGTGTGCGGAGTTCGCGGAGTCCTCGGGGGCTCTGTCCTCGCACGCGTACGACCACCCGCTCATCGCCGCAGGAGCGGGGACCGTGTTCACGGAGCTGCTCGCGCAGGTGCCCGATCTCGACACCGTCGTCGTCTCCGTCGGCGGGGGCGGACTCTTCGCGGGTGTCGCGACGGCGGCGACGTTCCACGGGGTGCGAACGGTCGCCGTCGAACCCGTCGGCAGCCGCGCCTTCAATGCCGGACTCGAGGCCGGCCAGCCCGTCGACGTCGCCGTCGACTCGGTGGCGGCGGATTCCCTCGGGGCGCGGCGGGCCACTCCCCTGGCGCTGGACGCCGCGCAGACCGATCTCGTCACCTCGGTGCTCGTACGCGACGAGGAGATCATCGCGGCACGCCGACATCTGTGGGCCGACCATCGTCTCGTCGTCGAACATGCCGCGGCAGCCGCGCTCGCAGGGATCCGCAGTGCGGAGGGCTACGTGCCCGAGCCCGGTGAGAAGGTCGGTGTCGTCCTCTGCGGGGCGAACACGGGCTTCGACGGGCTCACCTAGCCGCGGTGCCGGGCCCGAAGACCTCGGCTCGGCGGAGGCAGCCGGCAAGGTCGTGGGTGAGGTCGAGGGCATCGAGTTCGGCCTCGGCGAACCAGCGCGCCTCGGCGGCGTCGTCGCCGGCGGAGAGCTCACCGCCGATGACGGTGGCTGCGAAGTCGTGGACGTCGTACTCGACTCCGTCGCCGATCGGGATCGTCAGCGACCAGAGCTCGCGGCCGATCTCGACGCGCAGCCCGGTCTCTTCGTACGCTTCCCGGGCAGCCGCCTCGGCGAAGGACTCACCGGGTTCGCACTTGCCTCCGGGCACGGACCATCGTCCCTTGTCGGGGTTCCTGCCGCGCTGGACGAGGAGCACGCGCGACCGGTCGTCGACGATGACGACGCTGGCCGCGCGGATCGTCGTCACGGAGTCGGGCGCTGCCGATCCTGCGAACGGAAGGCGCCCTTGATGAAGCCGAAGACGATCGCGGCGACGGCGATGACGATGACCGCCTTGACGAGGAACCACGCGATCGAGAACACGGCGCTGACGATCCACCACGCGACGATGATCGCGAGGATCGCGCCGAGGGCGCTCCAGACTGTGCTCATCTTCATGGCTCCAGCCTAGGTCTCGGCTGCACCGATCTGCAACGAGGCCAACCGCAATGAGCCGACCCGCACTGCGGCGGTCGGGTCACCGCACTGAGGCGCTCGAGTCACTCCTCCTCGTCGGCGCGGGAGGCCGGGTCGAGCCCGTCCTTGCGCCGTTCGTCCTGCGAGCCCTGGTCGTCGACGTCGCCGTCGGTGTCGGCGAAGACCTCGTCGCGCATCTCCTGGCGGGCCTTGTCCTGCTCGAAGCGGTCCTCGCGCAGTTCGTCGTTGTCCTTGTGATGTCCCATCGGGTCCTCACTTCCCTCGACCGGCGGGCGACGCTCGCCCGTCCCCACAGTCTGCCCGTCTCTGGGCGTCCGCACCAGACCCTCTTGTCGGGGAATCACGACCCTGTGTCGGCGATCCCCGTGTCAGACAACGGCGGTGTCCCCGGCAGACCACGGCGGCGTCCGCTCGCCTGAAGGCGACTCTAGACCACGGCACTGCCCGCGGCCGGCATCGTCCGCACCGCTCGCGCCGACCAGCGACCGTCTGAATGGCCGACCGCGATCGGGTGCTCGAAGGCGGCGGAGACGGCCTCGGTGGTGAGCACCTCGGCGATCGGGCCGGCGGCGGTGAGCCGACCGCGGGAGATGAGCACGGCGTGCGAGGTCGTCTCGGGGATCTCCTCGAGGTGATGGGTGACGAGCAGCGTCGTCAGCTCCGGCGAGCTCACCGACAGGGCGTCGATGGTCTCGAGCAACTGCTCGCGGGCGGCGACGTCGAGGCCGGTCGTCGGTTCGTCGAAGAGGAGGAGTTCGGGCGCCGAGACGAGAGCGCGGGCGACGAGCGCGCGACCCCGCTCGCCCTGGGAGAGGATCCGCCACCCGGCGTCGGCCCGGGAGGCCAGACCCACCTCGGCGATCATCGCTTCGGCACGCGCGATCTCCTCGGGGTTCGCCTCCCACCGCAGAGGACGCTCGATCGTCCCGGTCACCCCGGTGAGGACGACGTCGCGGACGGTGAGGTTCGACCGCAGCGGATGCCGGGGATTGACGTGCCCGATGTGCCGTCGCAGGGCCGCGAGCTCGACCCTGCCCATCCGCCTGCCGAGGACGTCGACCGTGCCCGAGGTCGGGAACACCTGCGCCGAGGCGAAGCTGAGCAGCGTCGACTTCCCCGCTCCGTTCGGTCCGAGGAGGACCCAGTGTTCGCCGCGGTCGATCCGCAGGTCGATGCCGTGGAGGATCTGCGTCTGCCCGCGTCGGAACGTCACCTCGCTGAGGTCGAGGACCGCCTCACCCACGTCGTCTCCTTCGCATCGTCGGGATCGCCGCGACCCGGATGGGGCCGCGTTCGTCCGGGCAGTGGCACTCGGGACCGGACGATGCGAGTCTAGGACGGAACCGCGCCGAGGCGGCCGGACAGTGAGCAGGCAGAGTTCCACATCATGGATCGGACGGGGTCGGTCCCCCCGAGGTGGCCCCTGAGTCCCCGTGTCAGTGCAGGTGAGGACGGTAGATGAGTTCCTGTGTGCGCCCGTCGAGGGTGCGGGAGTAGAGGAGTTCGAGGTCGAAGTCCTCGGTCCCGTCAAAGATCGGTTCGGTGCCCGTGCGGCCGGTGAGCGCCGGGAAGATCGTCACCTGGAGGCGGTCGACGAGTCCGGCCGCCATGAGGGAGCGGTTCATCGACAGGCTCCCGTGCGAGCGCAGCGGGACATCGGACTGCTCTTTGAGCCGGGCGACGACGTCGACGGCATCGCCGCGCACGAGCGTGGCGTCCGGCCAGTCCAGGGGCTCCTCCAGCGTGTTCGAGATGACCGTCGTCGGCAGGTTCCGCATCTCCGTGACCCACGGGTCGAAGACGTCGTCGCCCTCGCCGGCTGACGCGACCATCGCCGCGAACGCCCGGTACGTGTTCGCGCCGAGAACGAGCCGCTGGTCGCCGGAGTACTCGCCGAGGCGCTCCTCGAGGAGTTCGGGTCCCTGCTTGCCCCAATAGCCGCCCCAGTCCGCGTCCTCGGTGACGCTCGCCCGCGAGTCGAGGCTGCTGAAGACATCGAACGTGTACGTGACGGTCATGGTTCCTCCCGAATCCGTCGTGCTTCGACAATAGTCCTCGAACCAGCGCAA
Source organism: Microbacterium sp. UBA7513 (assembly GCF_002478345.1). NCBI lineage: Bacteria > Bacillati > Actinomycetota > Actinomycetes > Micrococcales > Microbacteriaceae > Microbacterium > Microbacterium sp. UBA7513. Next base: position 116,847 of record NZ_DLNJ01000016.1, on the reverse strand, counting down.
TGACAGGGAAACCTGAGACTGATCCGTCCCGGCTCGCCATGTGAACGACCTGTCACCGGGTCCGGACGAAAGGTTCCACATCATGGATTCCGCGCGGTGCGCTGAGGGCTGCGCGCGATAATCAGACCATGGGCAGCGGCGTGGACCCGGACGACCTGGGGCGGATGAGGATGCGCGGGAAGATCCTGCGCCGATCGGCGTCGTTCAACGTCGCCCACGCCGTCGATGATCTCGAGCCGGGCACCGGAGCGCAGAGCATCCAGCGGGCGCTGTCGCTGCTGGGCCTCGTCGGCCTCCTCGCCAGCGAACGCACGGGCGGCGCGGGCCTCTCCGAGATCGCGACGATCAGCGGGCGTCCGAAGGCGAGCGTCCACCGCATGCTCCAGGCTCTCATCGCGATGGGCTACGTCGAGCGCCTCGACGAGGGCGGGTACCGCCTCGGCGTGCAGTCGCAGATCCTCGGTCAGCTCGCGCAGAAGTCCGTCGACCCGCTCGTCATCGAATCGGAGTCGAGCCTGTTGCGCCTGGCCGAGATCACCCAGGACACGGCGTTCCTCACGCTGCGCACCGGCAGCTTTGCGATCTGCGCACGGCGCGAGGAGGGCTTCGGGGACATCTTCAACAACGCGCTCGCCGTCGGCGACCGGCATCCGCTGGGGATCGGAGCCGGCAGTCTCGCGATCATGGCGGAACTCTCCCCCGCCGAGGTGGACGCCCTGTTCGAGGCGAACGAGCAGATCCTCGCCGAGCGGTACCCGAAGGTCCGCATCGACCAGCTGCGCGACATCATCGACCAGGCCCGCATCGACGGCTTCGTCCACAATCCCGGGCTCTTCGCGCAGGGTTCGTGGGCAGTAGGCGTCGCGCTCAGGGTCCGTGGGGGCCGTCCCCGCGCGGCCCTGTCGATCGCGTCGATCGCCGACCGCGTCACCGGTCAGCGGGTCGAACACCTCGTCGCTTTGCTGCGCCGCGAGACGAAGATCATCGCCGAGGCGCTCGCCGCCGACGCGGAGCCTGCGAGCTCAGAAGCCTCCGCCGAGACAGACACTTCGCGCCGAGACCGACAGTTCTGAGTGTCGGTCTCGGCGCGAAGTGTCCGTCTCGATGCCTCTCCCGTGGTCGAAGGGACCACTGAGCGGCGAGCGCGCGCCTCCCAGCTTGCTCCCTCGCCATCAGGTGGTCCCCTCGGCGGGCGAGCGCAACGAGAGGGTCAGACGAAGGAAAGGTACCTGAGCTTAGCGAGCACCTCGGGGTTCGTCGGCTCGACCTGGTGGGAGCCATCAGGATAGACGACGACGGGGATGTTCGTCCGACCCGAGATCTCCTTGGCCTCGTCGGCCTTCTCCGGCTCGACGACGAGGTCGATGTAGTCGAAGTCGACGCCGAGTTCGATCAGCTGCTTCTTGGTGCGTCGGCAGTCGCCGCACCACTCTGCTCCGTACATCGTGATGGTCTTCTCGGACATGGTCGGCCTTTCGCTTGGGGCGCTCCAGCGCACGGTGTCGCCGAAGGATTCCGGCACTCATGCGAACCGTGCGCACGGGAGGACTATTCCGGCAGCGGGGCGCCTAGGGAGGAGGATCCGGTGCGAAACCGCGCCCGTTTTCGCACCGGATCCTCCTCCGGGAGCGCGCGGACGCAGCTCTTTGATAAGTAGTTACTAACTTCTAACTTAAAGACATGGCACAACGAATGAGCGGCGAGGAGCGCCGCAGACAGGTTCTCGGGATCGCCGCCGAGGAGTTCGCGGAGCACGGCCTGCACGGCGCGTCCACGGAGGCGATCGCGCGTTCGGCGGGCATCACCCAGGCCTACATCTTTCGTCTGTTCGGGACGAAGAAGGCGCTGTTCATCGAGCTCGTCACTTCGGCCTTCGAACGGACGAGCAGTGGGATGCTCACAGCGGGCTCAGGACGCACCGGGATCCGTTCGCTGGAGAGGATGGGAACCGAATATTACGACCTCCTTGCCGACCGGACCGCCCTGCTGCTGCAGCTGCAGGGACTGGCCGCATGCGGAGACGCCGAGGTGAAGGAAGCAGTGCGCGAACGGTTCGCCCGCATGTGGCAGGTCGTCTCGGAGACGACCTCGCTCGATCCGGTGACGGTCAAGACCTTCCTCGCATTCGGAATGCTCCTCAACGTCGGAGCAGCACTCGACCTGGAACAGATCGACGAGACGTGGGCTGGGGGAATGCGCACACGGATCCGTCCCGGCCTGTTCGCCCACATCAGCGACGAGACCAACCGGTGACAACGCGGGAATCCGACCTCAACGCCCGAGGTCTCGGCCGCGCCATCGTCGCCGTGGCACTGCTCGGCTCCGTGGTCGGAGGCGTCGGCGCCCCACTCATCACCGCAGTCGCACTCGATCTCGACATCGCACTCGACGAAGCACAGTGGACCCTGACCATCACTCTGTTCTCTGGGGCGGTCACAGCCCCGGTCCTCGGCCGACTGGGCGCCGGTTCGCAGCGACAGGAGACGATACTCGGCACCCTCGCCCTGGTCGCGCTCGGCGGCCTTCTCACCGCAGTGCCGGCGCCCTTCGGCGTGCTCGTTGCAGGACGGGGCCTGCAGGGACTCGGTCTCGGGGTGATTCCGCTGCTCATGAGCCTCGCCCGTGACACCTTGCCCGCCGACCGGGCGAGGAAGACCATCGCCACAGTATCGGTCGCGTCCACTGTCGGCATCGGAGTGGCCTATCCGCTGATGGGATTCATCAGCGAGGCCGCCGGACTCCGCGCGGCGTACGGCTGCGGCTTCCTGCTCTCGCTGACTGCGTTCATCGTCGCCTGGCGAGCGTTCCCCCGATCAGTCCCGACCGAAGGCACCCCTGTTGACGCCCTCGGCGCCGTTCTGCTCGGCCTCGGGGTCCTCGGCGTGCTGCTGACGGTGTCGCAACCCTCGGTCTGGAACCCTCTATGGGCCGGGGCCGCGATACTCCTCATCGCCTGCGCTGCGTTCGGCTGCTGGCTGCATGTTGAGCGTCGAAGCCAGGCGCCCTTGGTGGATCTCAGGCTCTTCTTCACCAGGAACATCCTGCTGGCAAATATTGCGATGTTCGGTTCAGCCATCGCCATGTACCTGCTGTTCTCTCTGCTCACCCGATTCGTGCAGACGCCCGTCCAAGCGGGATACGGCTTCGACCTGTCGAACACCGCTGCCGGTGCCGCTCTCATCCCGTTCTCAGTCCTCGGGTTCGCTGCCGGCAGACTGACACCGTGGCTGGTCGACAGACTCTCGGCAAAGCCGACGTTCATCGTCTACACCGCCTTCACCGCATCCACGGTCGTCGTCGTCCTGCTGCTCGATTCGCTCGCAGCCGTGCTTGCGGCGATGAGCGTGCTCGGTCTCGGCGTGGGCGGCATATCCGCCATCATGCCGCAGCTCGTCCTCACCGGCGTCCCGAAGTCAGAGACGGCAAGCGTCCTCTCGATCAACCAGATCGTCAGGGCCAGCGGTTTCAGCATCGGCAGCGCACTCGCGGGGCTCCTGCTCGTCGTGGCGACTGCCCCTGGGACACTCTTCCCAGCTCAGCTCGGGTATGTCACAGCCGCTCTCTGGGCCCTGCCGCTGCTCGCCCTCAGCGTCATCGCCGTCCTGCTCATCCCCAGAGAGGGGCGTGACTGAGCAGAATGCTCGCGCGTCGCGGCAGCACCTCAGCGATTCTCAGCCCCACGCGGACCGGCCGATCCCCAGCGAGGAGGATCCAGTGCGAAACCGAGCCCGATTTCGAACTGGATCCTCCTCCGGGAGCGCGAGCGCCGACGGCCGAACCCGCCCTCACCTCAGGACGACGGTCCGCTTCCCGTTGAGGAACACCCTGCCCTCGCAGTGCCACTTCACGGCGTTCGACAGCGCCTTGCATTCGGTGTCGCGGCCGGCGGCGACGAGGTCCTGCGGGCCGAAGGCGTGGTCGACCTCGGTGACGGCCTGCGCGATGATCGGCCCCTCGTCGAGCTCGCTGTTGACGAAGTGGGCGGTCGCCCCGACGGTCTTCACACCCCGCTCGTACGCCTGGTGGTAGGGCTTGGCGCCCTTGAACGAAGGGAGGAACGAGTGGTGGATGTTGATCGCCTTGCCCGTCAGCTCGCGTGCGAGGTCGTCGGAGAGCACCTGCATGTACCGGGCGAGGACGACGAGGTCGATCTCGAACCGGTCGACGAGGTCGAGGAGCTTGCCCTCGGCCTCGGGCTTCGTCTCCGGGGTGACCGGGATCCGGAAGAACGGCACGTGATGCCATTCGACGAGCTCCCGGTGGTCGGGATGGTTCGACACGACCGCGGCGATGTCGACGGGCAGCTCCCCGATGCGCGCCCGGAAGAGGAGGTCGTTGAGACAGTGCTCGAACTTCGAGACCATGACGAGCACGCGCCGCTTCTCCCCTTTCGGCCAGAGGTTCCACTTCGCGTCGAGGTCCGCGCCGAGCCTCTCGATCTCAGCCCGCAGGTCCTCGAGTGCCTCGGGTTCGAGCTCGAACTCGACCCGGAGGAAGAACCGCCTGCTCAGCGCGTCGTCGAACTGCTTGAGCTCCCTGATGTCGCCGCCGTGGTCGAGCAGCGCCCCCGTGAGCGAGTGGACGATGCCCCGACGTTCATCGCATTCGAGGGAGAGGACGTATTCCGGCATTGTCAGCCCTTCCGGTCGTTGTCTGCTGTGTGCGAGCCGCCGTCGCGCGCCGCGCCGCCGTGCCCCGCCGACCCGGCATCGTGCGCGTGCCCGACGACGTCGTCGAACGCGTCGATGCCCTCCCCGGTGAACTCGGCCATCCCGTCGATGAGCCAGCGGACCATGAAGTCCGCGAAGCTCGACCGCGGCAGGATCCGGAACTCCTCGCCGCCGGAGCGGTGGAGGATGACGGGGACGGGCCCGAGCTGCGTGACGATCGCCGTCCCCACCGGAAACGCTCGCGGGTGGAGGTCGGCCCGGCAGCTCTTCTCGAGCACCTCCCGGGCCTTCGACCCGGTGAGTTCGATAATCGTCCGGTTCGCCGAGAGTTCGACGACCTGCCCGGGCAGCCCCTCGAGCGCGGCCTCCGCCTCGTCGGTCTCCCCCGGCCGCTGCGGCCGGGAGACGTCGATGACGAGGAACTCGTCCGGACTCAGCCACACCGTGTGCCGGCCGTCGGCCTCCCCGGTCACCTCGCCGACGACCTCAGGCAGGGTGATCCCCAAGGCCGCTTCGATCGCCCTCGCCGAGGCGGTCCCCGGCTCCGCGCGCACCCCGATCTGCACGGCGAAGGGGCGCTCCCGCAGTCCCACGGCACCCCCGCCTCCCGCGCTGGCCTCAGCCATCGCCTCGGCGAGGTGGGCCGCCGGGGACACCCGCAGCTCCTCGAGCACGGTCGTGGACTCTTCCGTCTCAGCCATCGCGTCAGTCTCAGCCATCACGGCGCTTCCCTTCGGGATCGTAGAACACGGGTGAGGTGATCTCGACGTCGATCACCTGGTCACCGCACGGTGACTTGACGACCTCGCCGAGGCGGTTGCGGCCGTTCTCGACGAGCGCGAGCCCGAACGGCCGGTTCAGTGTCGGGGAGAGATAGGACGAGGTGACGTGCCCGATCATCGGCACCGGCCCGTCCTCCGGGGTGATCGGGGTGCCGGCCGCGACGAGCTGCGCCCCCTCGATGAGCCGGGTCTGCCCGTCGACGGGGAGGACCCCGACGAGGTGCTTGCGGTCCTCCCGGGCCGTGTCGAGGCGGGAGAACGAGCGCTTACCGATGAAGTCCTTGACCTTCGAGATGATCCATTCCATGCCCGCGTCGGCGGGAGTGACGGTGCCGTCGGTGTCCTGTCCGACGATGATGAACCCCTTCTCCGCGCGGAGCACGTGCATCGTCTCCGTCCCGTACGGGGTGATGTCGAACTCGGCTCCCGCCTCGGCGACCATCTCCCAGACGGCGAGTCCGTAGAAGGCTTCGACGTTGATCTCGAACGCGAGCTCCCCGGAGAACGAGATCCGGCAGATCCGCGCGGGGATTCCGTTCGCGAGCGTCGTGTGTCGGAACTCCATGAAGCCGAATGCCTCGGCGGACACATCAAGGTCGGGGGCGACCTTCGCGATGACCTCCCGCGACTTCGGGCCGGCGACGGCGACCGTCGCCCATTCCTCCGTCACCGAGGTGAAGACGACGTCGAGGTCGGGCCATTCCGTCTGGTGCCATTCCTCGAGCCATTCGAGGACCTTCGCGGCTCCGCCGGTCGTCGTCGTCATGTAGTAGCGATCCTCGGCGACCCGCAGGGTCACGCCGTCGTCGAAGATCATCCCGTCCGGGGTGCACATGAGACCGTAGCGGGCCTTGCCGACGCCGAGCTTGGAGAACCCGTTCGTGTAGATCCGTCCGAGGAACTTCCCGGCATCGGCACCGCGGATCTCGATCTTGCCGAGCGTCGACGCGTCCTGGAAGCCGACGGACTCCCGCACGGCTCGGCATTCGCGCAGCACCGCCGCATCCATGTCCTCCCCGGGCTGCGGGTAGTACCACGGCCGCTTCCACTGCCCGACGTCCTCGAACTCGGCGCCGTGGGCGACGTGCCACGGATGGATCGACGTCACCCGGGCGGGGTCGAAGAGCTCCCCTTTCCGCCGCCCGGCGAGTGCGGCGAAGGCGATCGGGGTGAACGGCGCCCGGAAGGTCGTGTGCCCGACCTCGCCGAGGTCGTCCTCCCCGAGGACGGCGGCGATCGTCCCGATCGTGTTGACCGCGCTCGTCTTGCCCTGGTCGGCGGCCGTCGAGATCGACGTGTAGCGCTTGATGTGCTCGACCGAGCGCATGCCCGCGTTCATCGCCCGGAGGATGTCGGCGACGGTCTGGTCGCGTTGGAGGTCGACGAAATGCGTGGTCAGGGCTCCGGGATCGTCGTTGACCGAGGTGACGACCCAGAGCGGGCGCTGGGCTGCGTCCGTGATCTCCTCGGGCGTCGTCGGCACCGTGAGCTCGGCGTCGAATCCGGCCCGCTCGGCTGCCTCACTCCCGGCTTCCGCTCCCTGCCGCAGCGCCGCGGCCAGCGCATACTCCCCGGTCATCGCGCCGACCGTGAACTGGTCGCGGACCGGTCCGGCAGGCACGAATGCGGCGATGTCCGCATCCCACTCGATGGGTCCGCGGCGCTGCCCGTGGAGCTGGATGACGGGCGAGAACCCGCCGGAGACGGCGAGGAGGTCGACGGCGATGTCCTCCCCCGCCGAGGCGGCCACCCCGTCCTCATCGAGGGAGGCGACCGTGATCCCGGAGACCCGTCCCCCCGGGCCCTCCCCGGCCGTGCCGGTGACGGCGGAGCCGAGGATGAGCCGCACCCCGGTATCGGAGGCGACTTGAGACGCCCTCGCCGAGGCGGTCGGGCGGGAGTCGACGACCGCGGCGACGTCGATGCCGGCAGCGACGAGATCAGCGACGAGCGCATAGGCGGAGTCATTCGTCGTCGCGATCGCGACCCGCTCACCGGCGAGAACGCCGTACCGGCCGAGGTAGGTCCGCACGGCGGAGGCGAGCATGATGCCGGGACGGTCGTTGTCGGCGAAGACGATGGGACGCTCATGCGCACCGGTGGCGAGGACGACCTGCCCGGCCCGGATGTGCCACACCCGCTGCCTCGGTCCCGCCTCGGCGCCGGTCCGGTCCTCTACGGCGACGAAGTAGTTCGAGTCGTAGCTGCCGAAGACGGTCGTGCGCGGGGCGTACGTGAACTCCTCGGCGGCGGCCGCCCCGGCGAGCGTCGTCTCGATCCACTCCGGGGCCAGGATCCCGTCGATGACGGCATGCGGATCGGAGAGCAGGGACCCGCCGGGGATGACGCCGTCGTCGAGGAGGAGGACGCGGGCCCCGGACTGTGCGGCCTGCCGGGCGGCGGCGAGCCCGGCGGGACCGGCGCCGACGACGAGGACGTCGGTGTGGGTGTGCCGGTGCTCGTAGGTGGCGTCGTCGCGGCCGGGGTCGAGGATGCCGAGGCCCGAGAGGTACTCGGCGGTCAGGCCCTCGCGGATGAGGACCCGGGTGGCCTGGAGCATCGACTCGGTCACCTCGGCGGCATCAGGGGCATGGACGCGGACGAGGGCGTTGGGCTCCTCGACTCCGGCGGCCAGAATCCCCCGTGGCCGGTCGAGGTAGGTCGACGGTCCGCAGTCGAGGCGTCCGGCGGCGATGAGGGCGCTCGCGATCGTGTCCCCGGCGAACCCCGAGTAGGCGACGCCGTCGACGGTGAAGCCGATCGGTCGGCTGCGGTCGATGCCGGTCGCGGTCTCGAGCCGATCTGCCTCAGGGCGCAGGGTCGCATCGGTCCGGTGCGAGTCGGTCGTCGTCATCGTCCTGTCGCTCCTTCGAAGGTCGCGGGCCGGGGCTGGCCCATCGGGTAGACCCCGGCGAAGTCGTAGGTCACGGTGTCGCGCACGGCGTTGAACCACTTCCGGCAGCCGAGGCTGTGGCACCAGCGTTCGGCGAAGAGCCCGCGGTCGTTGTCGCGATAGAAGAGGTACTCGGCCCATTCGCGGTCGGTGAGCGCGTACGGATCCTCGGGGTAGGGCACATGCGCCTGGCCTCCGTAGGTGAATTCGGATTCGTCGCGGGATCCGCAGTTCGGGCAGATGATGAGCAGCATGGCGGTCCTCTCTGGTCGGTCAGTGGGCGACGGCGGCCGCGCCGTGCTCGTCGATGAGGTGGCCGGTCTCGAAGCGTTCGAGCGCGAAGGGCGCGTTGAGCGGGTGCGGTTCGTCGGTGGCGATCGTGTGCGCGTACGTGAATCCCGCACCGGGGGTGCCCTTGAAGCCGCCGGTGCCCCACCCGCAGTTGACGTAGAGTCCCTGGACTTCCGTCTTCGACACGATCGGGGAGGCGTCGAGGGTGACGTCGACGATGCCGCCCCAGGTCCGCAGGACGTGGGCGCGGGCGAAGATCGGGAAGAGCTCGACCGCGGCGGCGAGCTGCTCCTCGATGATGTGGAAGCCCCCGCGCTGCCCGTAGCCGTTGTACGAGTCGACGCCGGCGCCCATGACGAGTTCGCCCTTGTGCGCCTGGGAGACGTAGACGTGGACGTGGTTGGACATGACGACGGTCGGGTGGACGGGTTCGAAGAGCTCGGAGACGAGCGCCTGGAGCGGGTGGGACTGGATGGGCACGCGGATGCCCGCCATGTCCGCCACCACCGAGGTGTGCCCGGCGACGGCGACCGCGACCTTCTCCGTGGCGATCCGTCCGAGGGTCGTCTCGACTCCGGTGACCTGGTCGCCGTCGCGGTGGATGTCGGTGACCTCGCAGTTCTGGATGATGTCGACGCCCATCTCGTCGGCCTTCCGGGCGAACGCCCATGCGACGTGGTCGTGCTTGGCGATGCCGGCCCGCGGCTGGAAGGTCGCGCCCATGACGGGGTAGCGGAGGTCGTCGCCGATGTTGATGATCGGGCAGACCTCCTTGACCTGCTGCGGATCGAGCCATTCGGCGTCGACGCCGTTGAGGACATTGGCGTTGACCCGCCTGCGCGATTCCCGGACGTCGCCGAGGGTGTGGGCTAAGTTGAGGACACCGCGCTGGGAGAAGAGGAAGTCGTAGTCGAGCTCCTCGGGCAGCTGCTCCCAGAGCTTCAGCGAATGCTCGTAGATCGCCGCCGACTCGTCCCAGAGGTAGTTCGAGCGGATGATCGTCGTGTTCCGGGCCATGTTGCCACCGGCCAGCCACCCGCGTTCGAGGATCGCGATGTCCGTCATCCCATGGTTCTTCGCCAGGTAGTAGGCGGTCGCGAGTCCGTGTCCGCCGCCGCCGATGATGACGGCTTCGTAGGACTTCTTCGGCTCCGGGTTGCGCCAGAGGAAGTCTGGATGTTCGGGAAGCTGCTCAGCCATGCGATCTCCCTCGATCGTTAATCGTCAACTAATATATCAGCTGTGTTCCTGTAGTCTAGGCCCAGATTCCCGGCGCTGGCAATGGGTTCGCGCGAAGCGATTTCCGAGCGGGCAGGAACGTCCCGGAATTCCGCTGGGACGCATGACGAGGACGGAGGGCGAGATGACATCGGTGACGGACACCTCGGCGAGCAGCACCTCGCTGGCCGACCGCGCGTACGAGGCGCTGCGGCACCGGCTCATCATGCTCGACATCGCCCCCGGCGACGTCATCAACGAGGCGGCGCTGAGCGCGGAGCTCGGGGTCGGGAGGACGCCGATCCGGGAGGCCCTCAAACGGCTCGAGGGTGCGCACCTCGTCGTCTCGTTCCCCAGGCGCGGGACGTTCGCCTCCAACGTCGACATCACCGACCTCGCGGCGATCACGGAGATGCGTGAGGCGCTCGAGCCGATCGCGGCCCGGCGCGCGGCGCGGAACATCGGCCCCGAGCTGCGGGAGGAGTTCACGGCGACGATCGCCGAGCTCAGCTCTCTCGAGGCGGGGATGGACGCCCGCCTGCTCGTCGAACGCGACCTCGAGGTCCACCGGCTCATCTACGGCGCGGTCGACAACCTCCACCTGCAGGAGACGCTCGTGCGCCTCGACGACCTCGCGACGCGGATCTGGTGCCTCGTGCTCCCGAAGATCCCCGACCTCCTCGGCCACATCCGCGAACACATCGCTCTGCTCGAGGGCATCCTCGCCGGTGGCGAGGATGCGGTGGGCCGGGTGGCCGGTGAGCATGTCCGCGAGTTCGAGGCGACCGTCCGCATGGCACTGGCGTAGCCGCACCGCGTCACCGACACCGCCGCGCCACCTCGACCGGGGGGCGCCTGCCCCCTGCTCGCGCGGATCACAGCCCCGAGGCGAACTCCCTCATCGCACGGTCGAGATCCTCGCCGATGCCCTCGGCTCCCCGTGCGCGTGACTCGCGCATCGCGATCGTCAGCGCCGCCCCGCACGCCCTGCCGATGACCTGGGCACGGAAGGGCTCGACGCCGCGCTTGCCGAGGACGGCGGCGACCGCCTCGGCGAGGATGTCGACCTTCGCGATGAACGCCGCCCGCAGTGACGGGGTGGAGTCGATGACCTCGTCGAGGGCGAAGCTGTCGGCCCGCCGGTCGGGGTCGGCGTAGTGGTCGACGATCCCCGACATCGACGCGCGCACGGACGTCCACGGATCCTCGTCACCGGGGCGGGCGAGGAGCCGGGCGATCATGTCCTCCCCCATCCCCACCCACTTGCCCGAGATGACGTCCTCCTTGGACGGGAAGTAGCGGAAGAACGTCCGCCGCGACATCCCCGACGCCGCGGCGAGATCGTCGACGGTGGTCTCGGAATAGCCCCTCTCGCGGAACAGCCTCAGGGCGATCGCGGTGATCTCGGCCTGCATGAGGCGGCGCTTGCGCTCACGGAGGTTCGGGGTGCTCATCTGAGCATTGTAGGCGAAGGACAATGATGGCACTGAGTGTCATTCCTGACTTATAGTGTTCCTGTGACTGCGCGAGGAGGATCCATGACAGCACCGCTCTACCGCGACCAGCAGGCCTGGCAGGATCTCCAGGAGTTTCTGCCGGAACGACTGCGGCTCGACGAATCGACGGCTCCGCAGGAGGAGATCTGGCGCTGGCGCGGCCACCGCATCCATCTCGACCGCTATACGCAGCCGGAGGCTTCGGCACGTGTCGTCCTCCATCACGGGGTCGGGACGAACGGGCGCCAGATGTCGCTCATCCTCGGCGCTCCTCTCGCCCGCCGCGGGTATGACGTCGTCTCCCTCGACAATCTCGGCTTCGGAATGACCGAGATGAGGTCCGGGTTCACGCCGTCGTACTCCGACTGGGTCGAACTCGTCGTCGACTTCCTCAGCGCCGAGCAGGCGAGGGATCCGAAGCCGACCGTCCTCTACGGACTCTCCGCCGGGGGCATGCTCGCCTTTCACGTCGCGGCGACAGCCCTCGCGGGCGTCCTCCATGGAATCGTCGGCATGACCTTCCTCGACCAGCGCTGCCCGGAGGTCCTCGAGCGCACGGCGCGCAGCCGTGCCACCGCACGCGTCGGCGCACCGATCATGGCGGCGCTCGCGAGGACCCCGCTCGGGCGTCTGCGCTATCCGATGCGCCTGGCCTCGAAGATGTCGGCACTTGCCAACGACCGCGGGGCGATGGAGGTCCTCCTCGGCGACCCCACCTCGGCGGGGAATGCGATGCCGCTGAGATTCCTCGCGGACTATCTCGCCTACGCCCCTGCGATCGAACCGGCGCGCTTCCGCGCCTGCCCGGTCCTGCTCACCCAGCCGGCTGCAGACCGGTGGTCGCCGCGCGAGCTCTCCGACCCGGTCGTCTCCCGCCTCGACCCCGCACTGTTCGAGGAGGTGAGCCTGCAGGGAGCAGGCCACCTCCCGCTCGAGGACCCGGGCCTGCGTCAGCTCGAGCTCGCCGTCGCCGAGTTCGTCGACCGGGTGACGAACTGGACCAGGACGCCCGCGCGGTGAGCGCCGGGCATCGTCGCTGAGCGCGAGGGCACGCAACGCACGGCCGCAGCTGCAGCCTCCCGAGCCATCCGATCGCAGACGATCCCAGCCTGCGCGACTCAAGACTGGGCAACCTGCGCGAATCAAAACGGCCCGACCGCAGCCTGAGAGGGCTGCGATCGGGCCGTGTGCTGTCCGCTGCTGACGGAGCCGGGGCTACCTGCTCGAGACGCGCCCGAAGAGGTTGGCGATCGGGGCGAGCAGCAGCGGCCTCGCCGCGAACCAGCCCGCTACGACGACGACCATCGCCACGATGAACCAGATGACTCCCGCCCAGCCGAGAACGTTCGTCCCGGCGAACATGTAGCCGAGGTTCTGCCGCAGTCCGGTCGCGAAGACGAGGAACACGTGGACGGCGATGAAGAACACGAAGAAGAGCATCGTCGGGAAGTGGATCGCCCGCGCCAGCGGCGCCGGGTAGATCTTGTTCAGCGTCGCCGCGTCCTTCGGCCACCACTCGCTCATCCGCACACCGGTGATCGCAGCCAGGGGGGCGGCGATGAAGACGACGATGAAGTACATGAGCTGCTGGAGCGCGTTGTAGTTGACCCACGCGTCCTCCATCGGCCACTCGAGCGTCGCGTACTGAAGCATCGCCGACAGCGCGTTCGGGAAGACCTCCCAGCTCGTGGGCACGATCCTCGCCCAGTGCCCGGAGGCGAAGAGGAGGACGACGAAGACGACGCCGTTGATCAGCCACAGCACATCGAGGCTGGTGTGCAGCCACAGGTTGATGCTGATCTTCTTCCCGCCCTTCTTCGGCGTGTAGAACGCCGGCGGCTTCTGCTGGTGGCGCACCTGCAGACCCGTGCGGATGATGAGAACCATGAAGAAGAGGTTGAGGAAGTGCGTCCACCGCGCCCATGCCGGGAATCCCGGCTCGACGAAGTCGGGCAGGTGGTACTCGCCCGGGTAGCGCTCGAGGAACTCGGGCACACCGGGCAGGGTCGTGACGCCGCGCGCGGCGAGGATGAGGATTCCGCCGACGACGATGAGTCCGCCGAGGCCGAGGCTCACGAGCTTGCCCCACTGGCCGAGCGACTTCGACCCGATCATGATCGGTTCGCGTGCCGGCTGGGCCTTCGCCTTCTCGGCTGTCTTCGGCTTCTCCGCCGTCTTGGTCGAGGCCGTCGATGCCTTCGCCGTCGTTCCCGCCGAGGCGGCCGATGCCTTCGCGGGTTCCGTCGGCTTCGCGTCGGTCTGCTTCGCCGAGGCGGTCCCGGCCGAGGTCGCCGCCGCAGGCTTCTGCGCAGCGGGCTTCTCGGCCGGCTTCGAAGCCGGGCCTGCAGTCTTCGGCAGACCGGTACGGGCTGCGGGCTTGGCACCGGGCTTGCCCGTGTCCGGTCCGGTCGACTTCGGCAGCCCCGTCCGGGTCTTCGGCAGACCCGAGCGTGCCGCCGGCTTCGCGGCCGTGCCAGCGGCGGCCGCGTCCTTGTCTGCTGCTGCTTCCGTGCCTGCGGCATCGTCGGCCGTCGCCGAGGCGGCGGCAGACCCGGCGGCGGTTCCCGCCGCAGCGGTGTCGGTTGCGGAGGTGTCGGCTGTCGCAGCTTCGCTCGAGGCAGCGGGCGCCTGCTCGGCGGCAGGCTCTGCAACAGGGGCGGTCGGTGCTGCAGCCGTCGAGGCAGCGGCGGTGACCGGGGCGAAGCCTTCGGGCGGCCAGGGGTCGCCGCCGGAGGTGCGCGGCAGTCCGCGGCGCAGGGGAACGTCGCTGAGTTCAGAGGCGCCGGCGGGCCGGTTTGCCGCTGCGACCGCGCCAGCGCCCGCTGTGACAGCACTGCCCGCAGCAGGTGCCGCGCTCGTCTCAGCGGCGGGAGTCGTCTCGGGCTCCGCTGCCGAGTCAGCAGCCGGCGTAGACGCGCCAGCGGCTGCCGCCGGGGCGCCCGACTCTGCGGGAGCACCGGTCTCGGCCGACGCACCGTCTGCCGAAGTGGACGGTGACTGTGCGCCGAGGCTCTTCACACCGGCCGGAGCGAATCCTTCCGGCGGCCACGGGTCGCCGCCCGACTGCCGGGGAAGTCCGCGGCGCAGCGGCACCGAGGCGTCCTCGCCCGCAGCTCCCCCACTCGAGGCGGCAGCGATCCCCGCTCCGGCGACGCCGGCACCGGCGGCCACTCCCGCAGCAGCACCGGCAGTCGGCTGTGTCGCGTCGGCCGCGACAACGTCGCTCGGCGCCTCTTCATCCTGTGCAACCCCATCGGCCTGCGCGCTATCGACATCGCTCGCACTCGACACGACCTCGGATTCGGAGACAGCGACCTGCTCCGACGAAACTGGCTCTGACGAGACCTGCTCCGACGCTTCCGCTGCGGACACGCCCGGCTCAGGCGCGGCCGTGGGCGCACCATCGGCCGCAGGCTGCGCCGAGCCAGCGGCGGGACTGCCGGCCGAGGACCTCGCGCGGACGGAGGCAACGCCCTCGGGCGGCCACGAATCTCCTCCGCTCACGCGCGGCAGACCGCGTCGCAGCGGAACGTCGATGACTTCGGTGGCGACGGCTGCCGCCGCCACCCCTCCTCCAACTGCCGCACCGGAATCTTCGGCGCCGAACTCATCGGCTCCGCGATCCTCGATCCCGAGGCCCGAACCACCGAGATCCTCAGCACCGGGTTCAGCGGCACCGTGATCGTCGGCACCGACGGCCGACACGTCGCCGGGGCCGGCCTCAGGGACCGACGAACCGGCATCGTCCGAGGTCACCGGGGCACCCACCTCGGCGGCACCGGATTCGATGACATCCGCCTCGGCGGGCTCAGTCGAAACTGCCTCAGCGGCACCGGACTCAGTCGCACCGGACTCGGTCAAACCGGGCTCAGCGGCACCACCCTCGGCGCTCACCCATTCGCGGGACTCCCATTCGACGGCCTGACCGACGGTCCCCTCCGGGGGCCACGGATCGCCGCCGGAGACCCGGGGCAGGCCGGCACGCAGCGTGGTGGAGAAGGTGGACATATCAGGACTGTTTCGCTTTCAAGGTCTCGACGGCCTGGGGCACGACCTTGAACAGGTCACCGACGACGCCGTAGTCGGCGATGTCGAAGATCGGCGCCTCGCCGTCCTTGTTCACCGCGACGATCGTCTTCGAGGTCTGCATACCCGCCTTGTGCTGGATCGCACCCGAGATGCCGAGCGCGACGTAGAGCTGCGGCGACACCGAGACGCCGGTCTGCCCGACCTGGTGGGACTGCGGGATGTAGCCCGCGTCGACGGCGGCCCGCGAGGCGCCGACCGCGGCCCCGAGGGCGTCGGCGAGCTCCTCCACGAGCACGAACTTCTCCTTCGAGGCGAGACCGCGGCCGCCCGACACGACGCGGGTCGCTCCGCGCAGCTCGGGCCGGGACGAGGTGGCCTCGACCGTCTCGATGGGGCCCGCCGTCGCGGCGACCGCTCCGGACGGAGTGACCGCGAGCTGTTCGACCTGCGGAGAGGCGACCGCCTCGGCCCTGGCCTCCACCGCACCCTGACGCACCGTGACGACGAGCGTGCCGTACGTCGCGGCCGCGTCGACGAGGTACGCCCCGCCGTAGACCGAGTGGTGGGCGACGATGCCTTCGTCGTCGCGGGAGACCCCGACCGCATCGACGGCGAGAGCGCTCTTCGTCCGCACCGCGAACCGCCCGGCGACATCGCGTCCGGAGATCGAGTTCGAGATGAGAACGGCCGCGGGCTGCACCTGCGCGGCGGCGGCCTGCAACGCGTCGACGATCGGGACCGTCAGCGCGGACGGGTCGCCGTCGGCCGTGAGCACGACTGCGGCTCCGGCCTCCGCTGCGCTGGCGACCGCGGCTTCGGTACCGCCGACGATCACCGCGACCGGTGTGCCGATGCCCGCCGCCGCGCCGAGGAGTCCGGCGGCACTGCTGGCGAGCTCGCCGGACGGGTCGACGTCGAGGAGCACGAGGATCGGGTTCTCGGGGTACGCCATGTCACACCAGCCTGTTCTGCACGAGGAACTCGACGAGCTTCTCCGCGGCATCGCCCTCGTCGGTGATCTTGACCCCGGCGGCCCGCGGGGGCTTCTCCGAGACCGCGGTCATGATGGTCCGCGGAGCCGCCGCCGGGTCGGCCGACACGTCGAGGTCGGCGAGGGACAGCACCTCCAGCGGCTTCTTCTTCGCCGCCATGATGCCCTTGAAGTTCGGGAACCGGGCGTCCGGGAGTGCCTCGGTGATGGAGATCACGGCGGGCAGCGGCGCGGTCACCTGCTGGCTGCCCGCGTCGGCGCCGCGGGTGCCGGAGACGCCATCGGCGGTGATCTCGACCGCGGTGAGGGCGGTGGCCTGCGCCCAGCCGAGGTGTTCGGCGAGCATGGCCGGGAGGACGCCGCCGGCGCCGTCGGTGGACAGGTTGCCGGTGATGACGAGGTCGGGGGCGCCGCGGCGGATCGCGGCGGCGAGGACCTCGGCGGTGAGGCCCAGGTCGGCGCCGACGAGCTGCTCGTCGACGACGTGCACGGCTGACGCGGCACCGATCGCGAGGGCGCGTCGCACGGAGGCGGTCGCGCTCTCCGGCGCCATCGTGAGGGCCACGACCTCGGTGCCCTCGTTCTTGTCGGCGTGGGCCAGGGCGACCTCGAGGGCCCGCTCCGTGATCTCGTCGAGGACCACATCCCCGGCGCCGCGTTCGGCGAGTCCGGTCTCGAGATTCAACGTGCGATCGCCATAGGTGTCCGGCACCTCTTTGACCAGGACGAAGATCTTCATCGAATGCTCCTCACGACACGCTGAGTCTATCCGCACGCTCTTCTATGTAGCCAAAGGCGGAGGGATCCGCAGGCCGCACCCCCGATTTCCGCCACGAATGTATACATAGTCGACAGTCGCGCCCCACGGCTCGCCGCTGGCGACCGGGGGCGGCCTCCCCCGGTACCGTAGAGACGTGGTCCGACCCCGCCCGCTTCCCGTCGACCCGCTCGCCGAGGCGAAGCGGCAGTGGATCGCGCACGGCTGGACCGAGGCCGCGGACGGCATGACCGTCGTCACCTCGGTCATGCGCGCTCAACAGCTGCTCCTGGCCCGTGTCGACGCGGCCCTCAAGCCCTTCGCGCTGAGCTTCGCCCGCTACGAGGTCCTCCGCCTGCTGGCCTTCAGCCGCGCCGGACGCCTGCCGTTGTCGAGCGTCGTCGCGCGCCTGCAGGTCCACGCCACCACCATCACGAGCACCGCCGAGCGGCTCATGCGCGACGGCCTCGTCATCCGCGAACCGCACCCGCACGACGGGCGCGCGGCGATGCTCGCCCTGACCGACGACGGCCGCGACCTCGTCGAGCGGGCGACGACCGCCCTCAACGCCGACGTCTTCGCCGACCCCGGCATGAGCGAAGCCGACGCCGCCGAGCTCGTCGCCATCGTCGCCCGCCTGCGCCGCGACGCCGGCGACTTCATCGACCCGCGCCCCCTCCCCGAACCGCTCTGATGCCGCGGTTCGTGCTCGAGACCGTGATCGCGGCACCCCGCCCTGCCGTCTTCGCCGCGGCGCTGGACCCGGAGCTGCATCTGCAGTCGATGGCGCGCTACGACGAGACGATGATCGAGGAGCCCGCGGGCGGTGCGTTCACCGAGGGGTCCACGGTCACCTGGCGCGCGCGGCACTTCGGCATCCCGTTCCGCCTGCGTTCCGTGGTGTTCGACATCGACGCGCCGCATCGGTTCACGGACCGGCAGATCGCCGGGCCGTTCCGCGAGCTCCGACACGAGCATGTGTTCGAGGAGCACCCGCTCGGCACCCTCATGCGCGACACGATCGAGTTCCGCTCGCCCTTCGGACCCCTCGGCCGCCTCGTCGACGCCCTCGTGCTCGGCCGGTACATGGAGCGGCTGATCGCCGAACGCAACTCCGCGCTCGTCGCCGCGATCGAGGATGGCGGGCGTACTCTTCCTGCATGAGCGAACTGCGCGTGCACACCGTCCTCACCGGTCGCGGCCCCGCCGCGGCGATCCTCCTCACCGACGAGCAGGTGGCCTCCTTCGGCGCGGGCAAGGCCTTCCCGGTCGCGGTCACGATCGGCGGCCGCACCGCGCGCCTGCGCCTGGCCCGGATGGGAGGCGAGAACATGATCGGTCTCAGCAAGGCCGCCCGCGCAGACCTCGGGGTGGAGATCGATCAGGAGGTCGATGCCGTGATCCGGCTCGACACCGCGGAACGCACGGTCGACGTCCCGGCCGCACTGGCCGCCGCCCTCGATGCCGACCCCGCGGTGCGCGCGGCCTTCGATGCCCTCTCACCCTCGGCGCGCAAGGAGCACGCCCGAGCGGTCGCCGAGGCCAAGCAGGAGGCGACGCGCGAGCGCCGGATCGCGAAGATCGTGGAGTCCCTGCGCGGCTGACCTGTGCCCCGCCGTCAGCGGTTCTGGAAGTCCGGCGTGCGCTTCTCGCGGAAGGCCGCCATCCCCTCCTTCTGGTCGTGCGTGTCGAACAGTGCCGCGAACGCCTGCTTCTCGTGGGCGAGGCCTGCGGACAACGTCGTCTCCATCGCCGCATCGAGCGCGGCCTTGGCGGCGTAGACCGACGGGAGCGACTTCGACGCGATCGTCTCGGCCAGCGTCGTCGCCTCGGCCAGGAGATCCGCCGCGGGGACGACACGGGACACGAGTCCGGCGCGCTCCGCCTCCTCGGCGCCCATGAAGCGCCCGGACAGCACGAGCTCCGCCGCCTTGTAGTACCCGACCGCGCGGATGAGCCGCTGTGTTCCGCCCATGCCCGGGATCACCCCGAGGTTGATCTCGGGCTGCCCGAACTTCGCGGTGTCCGCAGCGAGGATAATGTCGCACATCATCGCCAGCTCGCAGCCGCCGCCGAGCGCGAACCCGGAGACCGCCGCGATGACCGGCGTGCGCACGGCCGCGAAGTCGTGCCAGACGCCGAAGTGGTCCGTCTCGAGCATCTCCCCCGCGGACATGCCCTCCATCTCCTTGATGTCGGCGCCGGCCGCGAAGGCCTTCTCGGAGCCGGTCACGACGATGGCCCCGACGCCGTCATCCGCATCGAAGGCCTGCGCGGCCGCGCTGACCTCCTCGGCGAGCCGGCTGTTCAGCGCGTTGAGCGCCGCGGGACGGTGGAGGGTGATCCAGCCCACGCGTCCGCGCTGCTCCACCAGGATCGTCTCGTACTCGGTCATCGCTCCCGCCTTCCTGTCGTTATCCACCCTCCCCTTCGAATCGCCCGATTTGCTGCATTTCGGCCGGATTCGCGACCATTCAGGCGATTCGAAAGCCGGAGGTCAGCCACGGATGTCCGTGATGATGCCGGAGAAGTCACGGGCGGCGCCGTCGCCGGCGGCGTAGGCGGCGTACAGCTCCTGCGCCAGACGACCCATCCGCGCGTCCGTCGAGGTCTGCTCGATGGCCTGCAGCGCGAGACCGAGGTCCTTCGCCATGAGGGCGCCCGCGAACCCCGGCTGGTAGTCCCGGTTCGCGGGGCTGGTGGGCACCGGACCGGGCACGGGGCAGTTCGTGGTGAGCGCCCAGCACTGCCCCGACGCCTGGGACACCACATCGAACAGGGCCTGATGCTCGAGCCCCAACCGCTCGCCCAGCACGAACGCCTCGGCGACGGCGATCTGCGACACCGCGAGCACCATGTTGTTGCAGACCTTCGCCGCCTGTCCGAGTCCCGGTCCGCCGCAGTGCACGATGCGCTTCCCCATGATCTCCAGCAGCGGCAGCGCCGCCGCGAAGTCGTCGTCGGAGCCCCCGACCATGAACGCCAGGGTCCCGGCCTCCGCCCCGACCACACCTCCGGAGACCGGAGCGTCGATGTGCCGGTGGCCCGCGGCGAGCGCGAGCGCATGGGCGGCCCGCGCCTCGTCCACGGCGATGGTCGACGACTCGATGAACAGCGTCCCGGGGCGCGCGGCCGCCAGCAGCTCGGTGCGGTAGGCCTCGATGACATGCTTCCCCGCCGGGAACATCGTCACCACGACCTCCGCGTCCGCCACCGCCTCCGCGCCGCTCGCCGCCACGGGGATCCCGGCCGCCCGCGCCGCCTCGATCGCCGCGGGCACGAGGTCGAAGCCGTGCACCTCGTGTCCGGCGGCGACGAGGTTCTTCGCCATCGGCAGCCCCATGTGCCCGAGCCCGAGGAAGGCGACGCGGGTCATGATGCGCTCCGCATCGACGCCGACCCCGCGGGTCGCAGCATCTCCCGACCGACGATCAGGCGCATGATCTCGTTCGTCCCCTCGAGGATCTGGTGCACGCGGAGGTCGCGGACGATCTTCTCGATGCCGTAGTCCTGCAGATAGCCGTAGCCGCCGTGCAGCTGGAGGGCGCGGTTGGCCACCTCGAAGCCGGCGTCGGTCGCGAAGCGCTTGGCCATCGCGCAGCGCATCGTCGCATCCGGCGCCTTCTCGTCCACCGCCTGCGCGCCGTCGCGCACCATCAGCCGCGCGGCCTGCAGATCGGTGCGCATGTCGGCGATCGCGAAGAGGATCGACTGCTTCTCCGCCAGCGGCTCCCCGAACGCGACGCGCTCGTGCACGTACTGCACGGCCTTGTCGAGCGCGGCCTGCGCTCCCCCGAGGGAGCACGCCGCGATGTTGAGGCGGCCGCCGTTGAGCGCCGACATCGCGATCGCGAAACCGCGCCCCTCGTCGCCGAGCATCGCGGACGCCGGCACCCGCACACCGTCCATGATCACGGGGCGGGTCGGCTGCGCGTGCCACCCCATCTTCTTCTCCGGGGCGCCGAAGCTCAGGTTCTCCGCGTCGCCGGGCACGAGGAAGGCACTGATCCCCTTGGCTCCCGGCTCGCCGGTCCGTGCCATGACGACGTACACTGCGGCCTCACCGGCTCCGGAGATGAACTGCTTCACCCCGGTCAGTACATACTCGTCGCCTTCACGGACGGCGCTGGTCGCGATGTTCGCCGCGTCGGAGCCGGCCCCCGGCTCGGTGAGGCAGTAGCCGCCGAACTCCTGCATGGCGGTCAGCGACGGCAGCCAGTGCGACCGCTGCCCATCGTCGCCGTAGGTGTCGATCATCCACACCACCATGTTGTGGATGGAGATGTAGGCGGCCACGGCGGGGTCGGCCTTGGC
This sequence comes from Microbacterium sp. UBA7513, assembly GCF_002478345.1. NCBI lineage: Bacteria > Bacillati > Actinomycetota > Actinomycetes > Micrococcales > Microbacteriaceae > Microbacterium > Microbacterium sp. UBA7513. The sequence continues at coordinate 95,406 of NZ_DLNJ01000016.1, read as the reverse complement.
GAGCTCCTCGAAGATGGCGACGGTGTCGACCCGGGTGAGGCCCGTGCCGCCGAACTCCTCGCTCACATAGATCCCGCCGAGGCCGAGTTCGCCGCCGCGCTGCAGCGACTCTCGCGGGAACAGGTGCTTCTCGTCGCGTTCGGCGGCGAACGGGGCGAGCTCCGCGTCGGCGAACTCCCGCACGGCATCGAGGATCGCCTCGCGCTCCTCGTCGGTGGTGGTGACGGTGGTCATGGTCATCGCGTGTCCTTAGTGCATCGTGGGGATGACGAAGCTCGCGCCCTCGCGGATCCCCGACGGCCAGCGGCTCGTCACGGTCTTGGTCTTGGTGTAGAAGCGGAAGGCGTCGGCGCCGTGCTGGTTGAGGTCGCCGAAACCGCTGCGCTTCCAGCCGCCGAACGTGTAATAGGCGATCGGCACCGGGATGGGCACGTTCACGCCCACCATCCCGACCTCCACGCGAGCGGCGAAGTCGCGAGCCGCGTCGCCGTCGCGCGTGAAGATGGCGACGCCGTTGCCGTACTCGTGCTCGGAGGCCATGCGCAGCGCCTCTTCGTAGTCGGCGGCGCGGGCGATCACGAGCACCGGGCCGAAGATCTCCTCGCGATAGATCGCCATGTCGGTCGTCACGTGGTCGAAGAGCGTCGGTCCGAGGTAGAAGCCCTCCTCGTGCCCGGGGACCGTGAACCCGCGGCCGTCGGCGAGCAGCGTCGCGCCCTCGTCGATGCCCTGCTGGATGTAGCCCTCGACGCGCTCGACGGCTGCCCGCGTGACCAGGGGTCCGTAGTCGACGTCCGCCGCGAGGGCCGGCCCGACGCGCAGTTGCGCGACGCGTTCGGCGAGCTTGGCGGCGAGCGCGTCCGCGGTCTCCGCACCGACCGGGACGGCGACGGAGATCGCCATGCACCGCTCGCCCGCGGAGCCGTAGCCGGCACCGATGAGGGCGTCGACGGCCTGGTCGAGGTCGGCGTCCGGCATCACGATCATGTGGTTCTTCGCGCCGCCGAAGCACTGCGCCCGCTTGCCGTGAGCGGCCGCGGTGGCGTAGATGTACTCGGCGATGGGCGTGGAGCCGACGAACCCGACGGCGCGGATCCGGTCGTCGGTGAGGAGGGTGTCCACCGCCTCCTTGTCACCGTGCACCACGTTGAGGACGCCGGCCGGCAGCCCCGCTTCGAGGAACAGCTCGGCGAGACGCACCGGCACCGAGGGGTCGCGCTCACTGGGCTTGAGCACCACCGCGTTGCCGGCGGCGAGCGCGGGACCGGCCTTCCACAGCGGGATCATGGCGGGGAAGTTGAAGGGCGTGATCGCCGCGACGACCCCGAGCGGCTGCCGCATCGAGTACACGTCGATGCCGGCCCCGGCCCCCGTGGAGTACTCCCCCTTGAGCAGGTGGGGTGCGCCGGCGGAGAACTCGATCACCTCGAGGCCGCGCTGGATGTCGCCCTTGGCGTCGTCCACGGTCTTGCCGTGCTCGCTCGCGAGGAGTTCGGCCAGCGAGGTCATCTCCTGCTGCACGAGGTCGAGGAACCGCAGGAGCACACGGGCGCGCTTCTGCGGGTTGGTCGCCGCCCACGCGACCTGCGCCTCTTCGGCGTTCGCGATCACACGGCGCACCTCCTCCGCGGATGCGAGCGGCACCCGGGCCTGCACGGCTCCCGTGCTCGGGTCGAAGACGTCGGCGAAGCGGCCGTCTTCCGGGGTGACATGCGTTCCGCCCACGAAGTGCGGGATAGTACGGGTCATTGTGCAACATCCCTCCGTGCCGTCTTTGGCACATCGGCGAGTTTACTCCGACGACCGTGAAAATACGAGGACGTCCTTGTATCTTGCGGCGCCCCGCGTTCGGATGCCGCCGTCGCCCGTTCTCCGGCCGTTCACCCGCCGGACATCCGGGCCGATTACAACTGCAGATGCACGGCACAGACTCAGACCGGATCGGGTAGTCGCGTCTCCCGTGCGCACGGTGAGCACTCTGGCTCCCGAGACCCCCGCCGAATCGGGTCGGCGGGGGTCTTCTCTTCCCTTTCGAATCGCTTGCTTTGCTCCATTTCGGCCGGGGATGGAGCACAGTGCGCGATTCGAACGGGGGCTGTGGAGACGGATCCCGGCGCGGCCGCCGGGGTGGGAGCGTGGGGGCATGGGACGACGACAGCAGCTTCCGGGCCGCTTCGAGGGGGACTTCGCGGTGCGGACGGCGCGAATGCACGGAATCAGCCGCGGACGGCTGCGCGGATCCGACCTCGAGGCTCCGTTCCACGGGGTCCGCGTGCACCCGCGCCCGGCGCCGGGGCCCGCCATCGCGGACCCGTACGAGCGGCAGCGGCGAGCGCGGGTGGCACGAGCGCAGTCCTATGCCCCGATCCTGCATACCGGGCACTTCTTCAGTCACGAGACCGCCGTGTCGATCTGGGGAGGCCCGCTGCCACTCGCCTTCGATGACCGCGGGGGTATCGCGACGGCGGACGACCTCGCCCTCCACGTCAGTGCGTCCGGCGGGATCCCGTTCCCTCGCGCCCGCGGCGTGACCGGACACCGCACGCTGTCCAGCCTCACATCGATCCGCTATCGGGACGGACTCCGCGTGACCTCCCCCGCCGCGACCTGGGTCGCCCTGGGCACGCTGCCGCTCGTGGACCTGGTGGCGCTCGGCGACTACTTCTGCCGGCACTGGAGACCGGGCGTCGGGCGGCCGAGGGTCGGGCGGCAGCCGTGGGCGACGGTCGACGAGCTGCGGGAGATGCTGGCTGCCGGGCGGAGGCGCGGGGCGGCACGGTTGCGGGAGGCGGTCGAGCTCGTGCGGGAGGACTCGTGGTCGCCGCGGGAGAGCCGGCTGCGGTGCCTCCTGGTCGCGGCCGGGATTCCGGAGCCGCAGCTCAACGTGGACGTGTTCGACGACCGGGGCCGCTTCCTCGCCTGCGTCGACATGGTCTGGGAGGCCGAACGCGTCGCAGTGGAGTATCACGGCATGGTGCATGGCGCGCAGTGGGCACGGGATGTCGAGCGGGTCGCGGCGCTGCGGGCTGCCGGGTGGACGGTGATCGAGGTCACCGCACCTCTCCTCCACAGACCAGAGGAGCTGATCCGCCGTGTGGCGTCAGCTCTGGGGCGGTGACCCCGCGTTCGAATCGCGCGAATGGCGGCATCCGGCCCGGATTTACAGCCAATCGCGCGACTCGAAGGAGAACTAGAATCGACCAGGCGCCGCGACCCTGGCGCCGCCACCCCGCGTCCGCACCCCGACGCCGCTCACCCCCGAGGACCGCACCATGTCCGCATCCGCGCCCGTCTCCGAACCCGTCACCGTCTCCATCCGCCGCGAGGTCGACCCGGAGCGCATCGCCGAGGCCACCGCGTGGGTGCAGACCGGGGTGAACCTCGCGACGAAGTACCCGGGATTCCTCGGCTCCGGCTGGGTCCGTGCCGGCGAGGACTCGCAGGTGTGGCACATGCTCTACCGCTTTGCGAGCGAGGAGGCGCTCACCGCGTGGGAGCAGTCCGGGGAGCGCGCGTGGTGGCTGTCGATGGGCCAGGGCTTCGTCCGCAGCGAGCGGTCCAAGCGTCGCTCCGGCATCGAGGGGTGGTTCGACGAGCCGTCCACGGGCTCCATCCCCGTCGTCGACCCTGACGGCACGACCAGCACCGTGACCGTCGCCCCCGCGCCGCCGCGGTGGAAGCAGGCCGTCTCGATCTGGCTCGGCTTCTTCCCCGTGAACCTCGCGTTCACCTACGCCATGAGCCCGGTGCCGGGATGGGACGCCGTGCCGCTGTGGCTCCGCGTGCTCATCACCACCCTCGTGCTCACGCCGATCATGACGTACTGGGTGCTGCCGTTCGTCACGCGCTCCCTGCGAAACTGGCTCGCCCGCTAGCGGACCCCCTTCTCAGGAGCCGGATTCCGTACCCGGGGTGACCCCCTTCTTCGCCGGTTCCACGAGCGACAGCGGATCGGCGATGTCCTCCAGCGACTTGCCGGCGGCACTGACGCCGAAGACACCGCACACGACACCGCCGAACATCATAATCGCCGCACCGAGCACATAGCCCCAGAACAGCGGACCGCGGTCGCCGGACTCCGCGCTCGCACCGATCAGCGCACCGTAGAGCACCGGGGCGATGGCGCCGACGAGCTGCCCGATCGAGAAGACGTACGAGATCACCTGGCTGCGCAGCTCGAGCGGGAAGATCTCGCTCACCGTCAGATACGCGGCGGAGGCCCCGGCCGAGGCGAAGAAGAACGATGCACACCAGAACGCCGTGTGCGTGCCCGCGTTCAGCACCCCCGCGTTGAAGAGGAAGGCGCTGACGAGCAGGATCAGTCCCGCGAGCACGTAGGTGCCGAACAGCATCCGCCGACGACCCCACGTGTCGAAGAAGTGGCCGAGGATGAGGGCGCCGGCGAGGTTGCCCACCGCGAAGACGATGAAGTACTGCGACGCGGATGCCGGCGGTGTGTCGTAGAAGTTCTCCAGCACGAGCGCGTACGTGAAGAAGATCGCGTTGTAGAGGAAGGACTGCGTGACCATCATCGTGATGCCGACGAGCGTGCGCCGCGGGTACTTCTTGAACAGCACCTTCGCGATCACGAGGAACGGGACGCTGCCGTATTCCTTGACCGTGATGGCCTTGCTCTCGTCGACGGGCTCGATCGTCTTGCCCTCCTTGCGGATGCGCTCCTCGATCTCGTCGACGTTGCGCTCCGCCTCCTCCTCGCGACCGTGGGTCATCTGCCAGCGCGGGCTCTCCGGGATGTGCCGCCGCAGCCAGATGATGAGGAGGCCGAGGATCGGGCCGAGGAAGAAGCTCAGCCGCCAGCCGATGTCCGCGGGGAGGATGTCGGTGTTGAGGAAGAACATGTTGGCGACGGCGCCGAGGGCCGCACCGCCCCAGTAGGTGCCGTTGATGGCGATGTCGACCCGGCCGCGGTACTTCGCGGGGATGATCTCGTCGATGGCCGAGTTGATGGCTGCGTATTCGCCGCCGATGCCCGCCCCGGCGACGAAGCGCCAGATGTAGAAGAACCAGGGGGCGAACGCGAGGCCGGCGACGGCCGACCCGACGAGGTACACGCCGAGGGAGAGCAGGAAGAGGTTCTTGCGGCCGAGGCGGTCGGCGAGACGGCCGAACACGAGGGCGCCGAACACCTGGCCCAGCAGGTAGCAGGTGCCGGCGAGACCGACCTCGGCCGGCCCCATCCCCAGCGTCTGCGCGTAGCCGTTCGCCGCGACGATCTGCACCTCGAGTCCGTCGAGGATCCAGGAGAACCCGAGTCCGACCACGATCATCCAGTGGAAGCGCGACCAGGGGAGCCGGTCCATGCGCGCGGGGACGAGCGACCGGACCTCCTTGACGGTGACGTCGGACGCGGACATGGGGCCTCCTTCTCGCGGGACGGTCGTCCGTCCCGGATCCGGTTTACTCCTCCCCGGAATCCGCCGCATCCGCTTGACCCCAGGGCTTCGGCACGCTACCGCTTCGAATCGCGCGAATGGCTCCATCCCGGGGTGAGATGGAGCCATTCAGGCGATTCGAACGGAGGGGGTCAGCCGGTGACGTGCCGCTCGTCGGGGCCGTCGTAGTGCGACAGCGGGCGGATCAGGGCGTTCGCGCCGGCCTGCTCGATGACGTGGGCGGTCCAACCCGTCACCCGCGCCGCGACGAACAGCGGCGTGAAGGTGAGGGTGTCGAAGCCGATGAGGCTGTACGCCGGACCGGACGGATAGTCGAGGTTCGGGTGGATGCCCTTGCGCTCGACGAACTGCGACTCGAGCGCGTCGTACAGCTCCGCGACATCCTCCCGGCCGTAGTGCGCGACGAGGGTGTCGAGGGCGGCCTTCATGGTCGGCACGCGGGAGTCGCCGTTCTTATAGACGCGGTGCCCGAAGCCCATGATCTTGCGCTTCTCCGCGAGGGCCTTGTCGAGCCAGGCCTCCACGGCGTCCGCCGACCCGATCTCCTTGAAGATGTGCAGCACCGCCTCGTTCGCCCCGCCGTGCAGCGGGCCCTTGAGCGCGCCGATGGCTCCGACGACCGCGGAGTAGATGTCGCTGAGGGTCGAGGTGATGACCCGGGCGGTGAAGGTCGAGGCGTTGAAGGAGTGCTCCGCGTAGAGGATCATCGACCGGTTGAACGCGTCGACCACGACGTCGTCGGCCTCCTCCCCGAACGTCATCCAGAGGAAGTTCGCCGAGTAGTCGAGGTCGTCGCGCGGAGCGATGAGCTCCTGGCCACGACGGCGACGCTGACCGTAGGCGACGATGGCCGGCAGCGCCGCGAACAGGCGGATGCTGCGCGCCAGGTTCTGCTCGGGACTGCCACCGGCGTCGAGCACCGAGCCGCCGGCCTCGGGGTCCGATGCGCCGATGAGGCTCACGGCCGTGCGCACCTCGTCCATCGGGTGCGCCTCGAGGGGCACGAGATCGATCGCGGCCTTCACGTTGTCGGCCAGGGCGCGGTGCTTGCGCTCCTCCAGCCGGAACGCGGCGAGCTCGTCGCCCGTCGGCAGCTCGCCGTTCCACAGCAGGTACGCCACGGCCTCGAAGGACTGCGTGTCGGCGAGCTCCTGCACGGGATAGCCGCGGTAGAGCAGGCTGTTCGTCTCGGGGTTGACCTTCGAGATCGCCGTCGTGTCGACGACGACCCCCGCGAGGCCCTTCTTGATGTCCGGCTCGGTCATGGTCACTCCTTCGTAACGGTGAAGTTGAAGACGCCCGAGTCGAAGTGGTTGTACGACTCGTAGTCGATCAGCTCGTAGAGGTCGGCGCGGTGCTGCATCTCGCCGAGCTTCGAGGTCAGGTGCCCCTCGTCGTTCAGCGTATCGAGCGCACGGCCCGCCGCCCCCATCGCGATCCGCAGCAGCGAGACCGGCCAGATGACCATGCGTACCCCGGCATCGCGGAGTGCGTCGACCGAGAACAGCTCGCTCTTGCCGAACTCGGTCATGTTCGCGAGGATCGGCACGTCCAGCGCCGCGGCCATGGCCTCGAACTCGCCGATCGTGCGCATCGCCTCGGGGAAGATCGCGTCGGCCCCCGCGTCGACGAGCGCCTTGGCCCGGTCGATCGCCGCGTCCAGCCCCTCGATCGCGCGGATGTCGGTGCGCGCCATGATCAGGAAGTTCTCGTCGCGGCGGGCATCGGCGGCCGCGCGGATCCGCTTGATCGCGGTGTCCTCGTCGACCACGGCCTTGCCGTCGAGGTGGCCGCAGCGCTTGGGGTTGATCTGGTCCTCGATGTGCGTTCCCGCGAGGCCGGCGTCTTCGAGCTCCTGGATCGTGCGGGCGACGTTCATCGGCTCGCCGAAGCCGGTGTCGGCGTCGACGATCGCGGGGAGGTCGGTCATGCGGGCGATCTGCTTCGCCCGCCCGGCGACCTCGGTGAGCGTGGTGAGGCCGATGTCGGGCAGGCCGAGGTCGGCGGAGAGCACGGCGCCCGAGATGTAGACGCCCTCAAACCCCTTCTGCTCGATCAGCCGGGCGCTCAGTGGGTTGAACGCGCCGGGGAACCGCAGCAGCTCCCCGGAGGCGAGCCGTTCCCGGAACAGGCGCCGCTTCTCGGCGGGCGTCGTCGTGGAGTACAGCATCAGAACAGACCGGCCGGGGCGTCGGCGTCGTCGAGCAGACCCGGCTTCGCGACGATCGAGAGTTCGGCGACCTCGGCAGCCGTGAGCTCGGGCAGGCGCTGCACGAGCTCCAGGAACCGCTCGATCTCGGCCGGCTCGAGCACGGGCTCCGCGAGCAGACGGAACTTGGCGATGTAGTTCTCCCGTGCGAACGGACGGGCACCGAGCGGGTGCGCGTCGGCGACGGCGATCTCGTCCACCACGGTCGAGCCGTCGGTGAGGCGGATCTCGACGCGGCCGCCGAAGGCCTTCTCGTCCGGGTCCTCCGAGTGATAGCGGCGCGTCCATTCCGCGTCCTCCGCCGTGGTGATCGTGTGCCACAGCGCGACGGTGTCGGGGCGGCCTGCGCGCTCCGGCGTGTAGGAGTCGACGTGGTGCCAGCCGCCGTCCTGCAGCGCCACCGCGAAGATGTACGGGATGGAGTGGTCGAGCGTCTCGCGGGAGGCCGTCGGGTCGTACTTCTGCGGGTCGTTCGCGCCCGAGCCGATCACGTAGTGCGTGTGGTGGCTGGTGTGCAGCACGATCGAGGCGATGTTCGCGGGGTCGCGCAGGGCCGGGTTCGCGGTGCCGAGCTTGCGGGCGAGGTCGATCCACGCCTGCGCCTGGTACTCCGCGGAGTGCTCCTTCGTGTACGAGTCGAGGATCGCGCGCTTGGCCTCACCGGCGGCGGGCAGCGGCACCTCGTAGGCCGCGTCCTTGCCGTCGAGCATCCAGGCGATCACACCGTCCTCGCCTTCGTAGATCGGCGCGGGGCTCGTCTGTCCGCGCATCGCCCGGTCGACCGCCTCGACGGCCATCTTCCCGGCGAAGGCCGGGGCGTGCGCCTTCCAGGTGGAGATCTCGCCCTTGCGGCTCTGGCGCGTTGCGGTCGTGGTGTGCAGCGCCTGACCGACCGCCTGGTAGATCGTCTCGACGTCGAGGCCGAGAAGGGTGCCGATGCCGGCGGCGGCGGACGGGCCGAGGTGTGCGACGTGGTCGATCTTGTGCTTGTGCAGGCAGATCGCGCGCACGAGGTCCATCTGGATCTCGTAGCCGGTGGCGATGCCGCGCACGAGCGCCCGGCCGTCCTTGCCGGCGTGCTGCGCGACCGAGAGGATCGGCGGGATGTTGTCGCCCGGGTGCGAGTACTCGGCGGCGAGGAACGTGTCGTGGTAGTCGAGCTCGCGCACGGCCACGCCGTTCGCCCAGGCCGCCCACTCCGGGCTGGTGCGGCGGTCGAGCGGGGTTCCGAACAGGTTGGCGCCGGCCCCTCCCGTCGAGACGGGGTGGCTGAACGCCTGCGCGCGGGCTGCGACGATCGGCGCGCGGGTGAGGGAGGCCGCCGCGACGGCGGCGTTGTCGATGATGCGGTTGATGATCATGTCGACGACGGGCTGCTCGACCTCGACCTGGTCGACCGCGACCTCGGCGATCTTCCAGGCGAGCTGATCCTCGCGGGCAAGGTTCTCGGAGCTGGCGTGCACGCGGACGTGGTGGGTGACGGTCATGAGTGTCCTTCGCTGTCGGGGAGGGAGTCGAGGATGCCGGTGAGCGCGTTGTGCAGGTGCACGTGCGTGGCATGGGCGGCGAGGTCGCCGTCGCGCGCGGCGAGCGCCTCGGCGATCGTGCGGTGCTCGGCGGCGGAGGCAGCGAGCCGGGCGGGCTTGTCCCGCGCCATACGCCGCACGCGGACGAGGTGGGTGCGGACCGTGCGCAGCGCCGCAGCGATGTAGTCGTTGGCGACGGCGTCGTCGAGGGCCGCATCGAATCGCGCGATCAGGGCGTAGTAGGCGTCCCGGCCCTCCGCCCTGGTGAGGTCCACGTGCGCGAACTCCGCGGCGAGCGCGGCGAACCGGTCGGCGTCGCCCCGGACGGCCGCCAGTCGGGCGGAGGTCTCCTCCAGCGCGCGACGGATCTCGAACAGGGACCGGATGTCGTCGGCGTCGAGGTCAGCGACAACCGTGACGCGCGGCGACTGCTGCACGACCAGGCCGTCGGCGGCCAGGCGACGCAGAGCCTCCCGCAGCGGAGTCCGGCTCACACCCAGGCGCTCGGCCTGCTCCACCTCGCCGAGCACGAAACCGGCCGGCAGCTCCCCGGACTGGATGCCGTCGAGGAGCGCCGCATAGGCACGATCGCCCATGGACGCGCGCTCGACAGGGAGGACCATTCCGCCAGTGTATACATAAACCCGCCCACATGGTCGACTTCTCGGGCGCGAGCGGTCCATTCGTATACATAGTCTCCCCCGCCTCCTTCCGCCACCCGGGCACAGCTTCGGAGATCGCCCGGGACACGCCGCACGGCCGGGCCGGGGGCCGGCGTGTCGGCTCCGATCTCCGAAGCCGTGCGCGCGAGTGGGCTCAGGCCGCGGGGCGGGGCTCGCCGAGCTTCACGACGACCACGCCGGCGAGCACGAGCACGCCCCCGAGGGCCTGCAGCGGACCGGGGAGCTGCCCGAGCAGGAGCCAGCCGAAGAGCAGGGCCGCCACGACCTCGGCGAGCGCGACGAACGAGGCCAGCCGGGAGCCGAGCATGCGCGTCGAGACGATGCCGAGCACGTACGCGAGGGCCGTGGCGATCACGCCGATCGCGAGGACCGGCACGAACCAGGGCACCGCGCCGAACCGGTAGTCCACGTCGGCCGTCGTCCACGCGAACGGCAGCACGCCGACGAGCCCGGCGAGACTCAGCCCCACGGCACCGAGCAGCAGGCCGCTGCCCGCGAGGGCGATGGGCGGAATCCCGGTGTCGGCCCGGGCGGACAGCACGAAGTAGCTCGCGGCACCCACCATCGCCCCGAACGCCCAGAGGACACCGACCACGTCCACCTGCGCCCCGGTGACGATGTCGAGCATGAGGACGAGTCCGACGAAGGCGATGCCCGCACCGAGGATGCTGCGCCGCGTGGGACGCTCGCCCCGGCGCAGCCAGAGCCAGAGGAGCACCGCGACCGGGGCGGTGTACTCGATGAGCAACGCGATCCCGACGTCCATCACCGCGACGGCCTGGAAGTAGCAGAGTTGGGTGGCCGCGACGGCGAGGAGGCCGTAGGCGCAGACCATCCCCGCGTTCTGCCGGAGGGCACGCCACCGACCCCGCAGCGCGAGGATCGTGGGGACGAGCAGCACGAGCGCTGCGACCCACACCCGCACCGTGACGGCGGCGCCCGGCGTCCATCCCGCGTCGATGAGTCCGCGCGCCCACGCCCCGGACGAGCCGAACGCGAAGGCGGCCGCGACAGCGAGCGGGAGCCCCAGGCGCATGCCGGTCCGCGTCCGGACGGCGTCATCAGCCACAGCGCTCATGGGACGTGACGCTACGCCGGCGGGAGTAAGCTGTCAACATGGTCTTCACCGATGACACAGAGGATGCGCTGCGCGCGGCGGTCTGGCTCGCGAACTCGGCAGAGGACCCGGACACCCTCGTCGACATCGAGGACGAGAAGACCTTCCTGCAGGTGTTCCCCTACACGGGGCGCGTCGACGGGGACACGGTGGAGCTGGACGACCTCCGCGCCCTGCGTCCGCGGCTCCGCGCGATGCTGCTGGCCCCGCGCGACGAGATGGCCGCGCACGTCAACGCCGCCCTCGCCGAGGTGCGACTGACCCCTCGCCTCGTCCGCCACGGCGAGCTGGACTGGCACCTGCACGGCCTGGCCGATGAGCGCCCGCTCGCCGAACGCGTGCTCGTGGAGACGGCGATGGCCCTGATCGACGTCATCCGCACGGACGAGGGCTCCCGGCTCACCGTCTGCGAAGACGCGACCTGCCAGGCGATCGCGCTCGACCTCTCCCGCAACCGCTCCAAGCGGTACTGCTCCACGAGCTGCGCCAATCGCAACGCCGTGGCGGCCTACCGCGCCCGCCGCGCCGCCGGCTGATCCCGTCGCCCACCACGCTCGGAGTCCGCCTTCTCCGAGCGTGACCTGATGCTGCCCGCTCTTCACAAACGATTATCGATTAGTGTAATGTCGCGAGCGGCCCTCCCTCATGCATCAGGAAAGGATCAACGATGATCAAGGCCCGAGTCCTCCCCCTCGCCGGCATCGCGGCGGTGTCCGCCCTCGCCATCGCCGGCTGCTCGACCACCGCCGGCGACGACGGCGGGGACGCCGGCGGCGACGTCACCGTGCGCATGCTCGTGAACGTCACCCCGAACCTGACCGAGGAGTTCTGGAACGACCTCGTCGCGCCGTTCGAGGACGCCAACCCGAACATCGACGTCGTCATCCAGAACCCGGGCGCGGAGGGCGTCGAAGCCGCCGTGCCGCGCCTGCTGGCCGCCGGCGACGCTCCCGACGTCGTGCAGTCCATCGCCCCCACCACCAAGCTCGCTCCCGAGCTCGTCGACCTCTCGCAGTACGAGTGGGCGTCGTCCGGTCCGCTCGCCGACCAGTACTCGATCGACGGCAAGAACTACATGGCCGGCATCGGCGTGCAGCTGCAGAGCCTCTTCTTCTACAACAAGACCGCGTTCGAGGAGGCGGGGATCACGGAGGTGCCGACCACGGTCGACGAGCTCACCGAGGCCCTCGGCAAGCTCAAGGACGCCGGGTGGACGCCCGTCCAGACCGGCGGCGACTGGATGACGAGCCACACCTTGCAGGCGCTCGGACTGCCGACCATCATCGCCGAGGACCCGGAGTGGTTCCAGGACATCTCGGCGGGCGACGTCACCTTCAGCGAGACCTACGGCGATGCGGTCGAGACCTACGCGGACTGGGTGTCCGAGGGCTACATCCCCGGCGACGCCCTGGGCATCAAGTACCCGGACGCCGAGCAGGCCTTCCTCTCGGGCAAGACCGCGGTGTACTCGATGGGCAGCTGGTTCGCCGGCACGCAGGCGAAGGCCGCCGACTCCGCGGACATCGGCGTCTTCCGCGCCCCCGCCATGAGCGCCGACGAGCAGCCCGCGATGGGCGCCAACATCGCCAGCCCGTACTCGATCCTCAAGGCGAGCAAGAACCAGGACGCGGCGGCGAAGCTCATCGAGTTCCTCACCACCGACCAGACCGCGGTGAGCGACCAGCTCGCGGTCGACGGCAACTTCCGCGACGGCTACGAGTACGACATGACGCCGCTCGGCGAGGAACTGCTGCAGATCGTGGCCGACACCCCTGCCGAGGCCTACACGCCCACCGGCGGCGGGTACGGCGAGCGCACGCTCCCCGACGGCTACTCCGGCGAGATCAACACCCAGACCCAGGCCCTGCTCGGTGGCGCACCCGCCGACCAGGTGCTGCAGGCCATGGACGACTGGTTCGCCGCCAACGCCGGCTGACCCTCGGGGCGCCGGGGAGGCTTCCTCCCCGGCGCCTCCCCGGCGCCTCCCGCGCCCTCCCCCGAACGCGCCACCGAGAACGAGAGTGCCGCCATGACCCCGCCCACCACGACCGCGCCGCCGTCGGCCGCCGCCGCCATCCCGACAGGACCATCGACGCCGATGAGCTCGACCCCCGCCCCGCGCCGCCGCACCGCGCTGCAGCAGTGGCGGAACCGCATCCCCGGCATCCTCATGGGCGGCCCGGCCGTCGCCGTGTTCCTGGCGATGTTCGTCATCCCGATGATCCTGGCTGCGGTGCTCAGCTTCACCGACTGGAACGGCTACAGCCTCAACTTCACCTTCATCGGCTGGGACAACTACATCAAGGCGTTCCACAGCCCGCGCTCGACGCAGGCCGCGATCTTCACGGGCATCATCGCGGTGGTGGGCACGATCCTCTGCAACGCCATCGGCCTCGCGATCGCCGCGCTCATCTCCGGGCCCGGCCGCTCGAACACGATCCTGCGCACGATCTTCTTCTACCCGTACGTGATCAGCGCGCTCATCATCGGCTTCCTCTGGTCGGCGATGCTCTCCCCCACCGGCGCCGTCAACGGTCTGCTCAGCACGCTCGGCCTCCCGGCGATGCCGTTCCTCACGGACCCGACCTTCGCCAAGGCGAGCGTGATCTTCACGATCGTGTGGTCGCACTTCGGCTTCAACATGATCCTGTTCCTCGCCGGCATCAAGTCCGTCCCCGCGGAGTACTACGAGGCGGCGACCGTGGACGGCGCCTCGCGGTGGCAGCAGTTCCGCTCCATCACGCTGCCGCTCATCGCGCCCGTCTTCACCGTGAACCTCGTGCTCACCCTCGTCGGGCTCCTCAAGGCGTACGACGTGGTGCTGTCGCTCACCGACGGCGGGCCTGCCGGCTCCACGCAGACGATCGTCTACCAGATCCTCAAGGACTCCTTCGCGAACTCGGCCCTCGGCTTCGGCGCCGCGCAGTCCATGATCCTCCTCATCGTCACCGCAGTCGTCGGCCTCGCCGTCACGCTGGTGCGACGCCGCGCCGAGCAGAAGGCGACCGACTGATGAAGCAGACCCGCAACCGCCCGGCCCTCGCCGTCAGCACGATCCGGTGGATCGTCCTCGGCGTCGTCGCGATCACGATGCTGATCCCGATGTACACGATGCTGATCAACGCCTTCAAGCCGCAGGCCGACATCATCGAGAACCCCCTGCTGATCACTCCGCAGATGTTCACGTTCGACTACCTGTGGGCCGCGATCACGAGCAGCAAGTTCAACGTGATCGCCGCGTACGGGATCACGCTGCTGTTCGTCGTGCTCGTGAACCTGTGCTGCATCGCCCTCGCCGCGCCCGTCGCGTACGTCATCGCCCGCGGGCGATCGAAGTGGCACCTGGGACTGCTGCTGCTCTTCGTCTCCGGGCTCTTCATCCCGGGGCAGGTGACGCTGATCCCGGTGGTCTTCGTGCTGCGGGTGCTCGGGCTCATCAACACGATCCCCGGGTTCATCCTCTTCGAGACGGCGGCGACCCTGCCGGTGACGATCTTCCTGTTCACCGCGTACCTCCGCAGCGTGCCCCGCGACATCGACGAGGCGGCGTCGCTGGACGGCGCCGGTCCCATCCGCGCGTTCTGGGCGTGCATCTTCCCGATCATGAAGCCCGTGGTCGCGACGGTCGTGGTGCTCAACTCGATCGGGGTGTGGAACGACTTCGTGAGTCCGCAGATCATCCTCGGGCCGAGCTCCGGGATCTACACGGTCACCACCGGCGTCTACGCGGCGGTCGGACAGTTCTCGACCGACTACACGCAGGTGTTCCCGACCCTCCTGCTGGCCGTGCTGCCCGCGATGGTGTTCTTCATCGTCATGCAGCGCCACATCATCGGCGGCCTCGTCGCCGGCGCGACGAAGGGATGACCGTGCCCGAGACCCCGCTCACCCGTCCGCTGCGTGCCATCCCTGCGTGGGCCGTGCTGCAGCGCCGGCTCTTCGCCGAGGTCGAGGAGGCCCGCCGCCTCTTCCGCGACCGCTACACGCTGCCGGACGGCCGCCTCCGCGGCGTCGCCGAGTTCATCGACCGTGACGGCGTGGACGACCTGTACGAGCCCTTCTTCAACTGGCC
This sequence comes from Microbacterium sp. UBA7513, assembly GCF_002478345.1. Taxonomy (NCBI): domain Bacteria; kingdom Bacillati; phylum Actinomycetota; class Actinomycetes; order Micrococcales; family Microbacteriaceae; genus Microbacterium; species Microbacterium sp. UBA7513. The sequence goes on along the minus strand of NZ_DLNJ01000016.1, from coordinate 80,385 downwards.
CGCGTTCTACCTGCTCGGCGGACCGGACGAGGTGCTCGCCGACGCGAAGCGGAACTGGGAGGGCGTGACCGTGCAGCTCGCCGAGGCGGGCATGCTTACCGAGGAGTACGACAACGGCTACGACTGGTTCCATCAGGGGGAGTCGCTGCTGTTCCTCGCCGGCATCTGCGCCGCCGACCCAGCCGACACCGCGTTCGCCGCGCGCGCCGCCCGGTTCGCCGCCCTCTTCACCGACCCCGCGCAGGGCAACTACGACGCCGAGCGCAACATGATCCGCTCGCCGCACAACGGAGCCCTCGGCGCCCGCGAGGGGCTCGACGAGAAGATCGTGCCGTACACCGCTGACCGGGACGAGATGCGTCCCTACGGTCTCCCGCTGCACGGCCTGGACGGCATCGCCTCGTGGGACGATCTCGCCGACCCCGCGCACGCGCAGCGGATGGCGGAGGAGATGCAGCGCCGGGCTGCTGGCGACATCGCCGTGAACCTCGCCGCGACCTCGCTCGCCGCGAACCGCTGGCTCTACGACGGCGACGAGGAGGCGGCCGCGTGGATCCGCCGCTACGTCGATGGCTGGCGCGCGCGGGCGGACGGGGGCCTGCTCCCCGACAACGTGGGCCCGGACGGCACCGTCGGCTCCCTCCACGACGGCCGCTGGTGGGGCGGCCACTACGGCTGGGCCTGGCCGCACGGGCTGCACTCCGTCGGCATGAGCGCCCTGATCGGTGCCCTCAACCACGCGCTCGTCACCGGCGACGACGGCGCCCTCGACCTCGTGCGCACCATGCTCGACACGGTGCTCGCCGAGGCGCGCAGAGGCAGCGTCGCGGAGTCCACGTACAGCCTGCGCGGCGGGTGGATGGCCCGACTCGGCGCTGCCGCCACCGAGCCTGCTCTGCTCGTCCCCTACCGCCACGGTGCGGACGGCTGGTTCGACTACGGTCCGCTGCAGCTCGATCTGCCGCTGTGGCTCTGGTGGTGGTCGCGACGTGCGTCCGATCGGGAGCGGCTGGAGACGGCCATCGCCGGTCTGCCGGAATCCGCCGACCTCGTCGCCCCGTTCCGCGACAAGGAGGAGGCGGGTCACGAGGCCGGCTGGTTCGCGTACCTCTCCGGCAACCTGCCCGACTACCCGGTGCGGGCGCTGGAGATGGCGCTCGGCCAGGTGGCGCGCCGTGCTGCCATGATGCTCGCCGACGACCGCGACCCCGACGCCGCGCACCTGCACTTCTGGCAGCGTGTGAACCCGGTGGTGACGGAGGTGCTGACCCAGCTCGTCGGCGGGGCACCGCAGGTGCTCTACAACGGCGGGCTCGGTTTCACGGCGCTCCGCTACGAGGACGTCGACCGCGCCCGGCCCGGACTCCCGGCGGACGTCGCCGCGCTCGTGCACCGTCTCGAGGACGACGGCATCGGCGTGCAGCTCGTGAACACCTCTGCCGTGCACACCCGCACCGTGCGCCTGCGCGGCGGACGCTTCGGCCTCGACCGGATCGTGCGGGTCACGGCCTCCGGCGAGGAGCCCGGCTTCTGGCCCGGCGCCTCGGGCACGTACACCGCCCCGGACGCCCCCACCGTCACCACGACCTTCGACGTGGACGACGACCTCGTGGTGACCCTGCCCCCGGCGCACATCGCCGACCTCGACCTGACCATCGCGCGTGCGACCGGATCGCCGCGCCACCTGTTCCCTGAAGGAGACGCATGAGCGCCGATCTGATCCGACCCGACTTCGCCCTGCCTGTGCGGGGTGGGGCCTACCAGCGGCCCTCGCGCGAGGTGGTCGACTCGTTCGACGCGATCTCGTCCGCCACCGCGTGCGCCAAGCTGCACGGGCTCGGGATCCGCCGCAGCTACATCGACGGGCCAGAGCCGCTGAGCCTCGGCCAGCGCGTCGTCGGCTCGGCGCTGACCCTGCAGTTCATGCCGCAGCGCGAGGACATGGCCTCGGGCGACGGCCAGGAGTACGCCGAGCGGCACACCGCCCTGTGGCACGTGCTCGAGGCCGTGCAGCCCGGCGACGTGCTGGTGATCCAGGCCTACGGCAGCCGGTTCTCCGGGTGCATCGGCGACATCCTGGCGCGCTACTTCGCACGCAAGGGCGGCGCGGGGATCGTCGTGGACGGGCGCATCCGCGACGCCGGCCGCATCCGCGAGCTCGGGATCCCGGTGTGGTCGACGGGCACGACCCCGCACTACGCCTCGCAGTCGGAGCTCGTGCCGTGGGCGTACGACGTGCCGGTCGCGGTGGGCGGGGCCCTGTGCATGCCGGGCGACCTCGTGGTCGCCGACGACGACGGCCCCGTCGTGGTGCCGCAGGCCCTGGCGCCGCAGGTCGTGGACGACGCGCGCGATCATGAGGAGTGGGAGGTGTTCAGCCGCCGCCGCCTCGACGAGGGCGCGCGCCTGAGCGACTACTACCCGTTGACCCCCGACAGCCGCGAGGAGTACGAGGCATGGCGTTCCGTCCAGAGCTCCGTCCGCTGAATCCCGAGGTCGCCGCCCGCGACGACGTCGGACTCGGGTGCGCGCCGATCGGCAACCTCTTCGCCCCTGTGCCTGACGGCGACGCGGTGGCGACGGTGCAGGCGGCGCTCGCCCGCGACGTCCGTTTCTTCGACACCGCACCGCTGTACGGCTCGGGCGAGAGCGAGCGGAAGCTCGGCCTCGCCCTGCGCGGCGTGCCGCGGGACGACTACGTGATCGCGACGAAGGTCGGCCGGGTGCTCGTCGATGCGGACGGCCGGCCCGTCGCGGGCGCCGCGAGCGGGCACGACTCCGTCGTCGATCTCACGAGGGACGGCGTGCGGAGGAGCCTCGACGGCAGCCTCGCCCGGCTGGGCGTCGAGCGCGTGGACGTTCTGCACCTGCACGACCCCCTGGACGTGGAGGCGGCGTTCGCGACGGCACTTCCGGCGCTCGTCGAACTGCGCGACGAAGGGGTGGTGCGCGCGATCAGCGTGGCCCTCGGGCGGCTCGACCCCCTGGAGCGGTACGTCGCCGAGGCGCCGCTGGATGTGGTGATGGAGGCCGGCCGGCTCACGCTGCTCGACCGCACCGCGCTGGACCGGCTGCTGCCGACCGCGGCGGCCCGCGGCATCGGGGTGCTCGCGGCCGCGGTGTTCAACTCCGGCATCCTCGTCGACCCGGTCGGCTCCCCCTTCTTCGAGTACAAGCCGGCACCCCCGGAGCTTCGGGAGCGGGCACAGCGCTTGCAGGCCGTGTGCGCCGCGTACGGCGTGCGCCTCGCGGATGCCGCGGTGCAGTTCCCGCTGCGGCAGGGTGCGGATGCGGTGGTCGTCGGGGCGCGCACCCCCGCCGAGGTGGACGCGTTCGTGGACGGCCTCGACGCCGTGCTGCCCGCCGCGCTGTGGGACGCCCTCGACGCGGAGGCTGCATGACCGCGCGGCCCGGGAGCTGACGTGCGGATCGTCGACGCCCACGTGCACGTCTGGGACGCGGATGCCGCGCCGATCCCCTGGTTCCGCGACGACCTCGGGCTCCCGCGGCAGGCCGCGGCCGCTCGTCTCGGACGGGAGCTGACCGACGCCGGCGTCTCCTCCGCCATCGCCGTGCAGGCGGCGGACTCGGTGGCGGAGGCGGAGTGGCTGACCGCGACCGCCGCCCGCGACCCGTTCCTGCGGCGCGTGGTGCTGCAGTACACCCCCGCGCCGGGACGGGCCGCCGGCGCCACCGCAGTCGCGTTCTCTCCCGCCGTGGTCGGCGTGCGCGCCGCGGTGCCGCAGTACGCCGCGGATCTCTCCGATGTGCACGGCCTCGACGCCCTCGCCGACCACCTCGGCGCGACCGCCCGCACCCTCGAACTCCTCATCCGCCCGGATCAGCTGCCCGCCGCGGCCGCCCTCTCCCGACGGCACCCCGACACCGCGATCGTCGTCTGCCACCTCGGCCTCGGCGCCCGGACGGCCGATGCCGCATGGCTCTCCGCGCTCGCCGAGGCTGCGTCGGCTCCGGGGGTGTCGGCGAAGGTCTCCGGGCTCGACCTCGCGGCGCGCGGGGCGGACGAGTCGCGGGGACTGCTGCGCTCCGCCTTCGCCCTCTTCGGCGCGGATCGGCTGATGTACGGCAGCGACTGGCCGATGTCCACGCGGACCACGACCTACGCGGAGGTGCTCGCCGCGACCCGGCGGGCTCTTCCACCGCTCTCCCCTGCCGAGGCTCGAGCATTCTGGTCCGGCACCGCCGACCGCCTCGCCCCCTTCACCGCGTAGCCCCGTCGCAGTTTCGCACCGAGGTCGCAGCGACTCCGGTCACCCCTGCGACCTCGCGCCGATATTCCGACCTCGCGCAGGGACTCCGCACCCCGGACACGTCCGCACCCCCGTCGCGGATCCTCACCGTGCCGCAGGGACTCCGGTCAGCCGTGCGACCCCGGTGCGAAACTGCGACCTCGCGCGGGGGTCAGTCGAGGAGGGTGCCGGCAGCGTGGGCGCGGAACAGGGAGGACGCGGCCTCTTCGTCACCGGCCTCCAGCGTGTCGAGCAGGCCCTTGTGCCAGTCCGCGACCTCGTGCCAGTCCCCCGTGAAGGTGGGGTCGCCGAGCACGTGCATCACGCGCAGGCTCGGCTCCAGGAGGTCCCACATGCGCGGGAGGTACACGTTGCCGCTGGCCTCGATGACCGCACGGTGGAAGGTGAAGTCGAGTTCGCGGAACCGGGCGAGGTCTTCCGCCTCAGCCGCCTCGTGCATCTGCGCGATGAGGCCGACGAGCTCGGCACGCCGCTCGGGATCCAGCGCCCCGCAGGCCAGCCGACCGGCGAGCCCCTCCAGCTCGACGCGCGCCACCTTCGCCTGCGTCGCCTCCTCCGCGGAGTAGCTCGCGACGAAGTTGCCCTGATGCCGCACGTGCGACACGAGCCCCTCGTGGGCGAGCCGCTTGAGGGCGTCGCGCACGGGCGCTTGGCTCACCTGCATCTGCCGGGCGAGCTGCGACTCCACGAGCTGCTCGCCGGGAGCCAGCGTGGAGTCCTTGATCATCGCCTTGATGAGCGCGTAGATCTGATCGGACAGCAGTCCGCGCTGCAGTCCGGCCGTGCCGAGAGCATCCGTCATGACCATCAGTCTACGTCCATTATCGACTATCGCTAATGGACGCGGCCGTGCGCCAGGCATCCGCGATGAGGGCGGATCCGAGGGGCGTCGGGTGCACCCCGTCCGGCGCGAGCTCGACGACCGGATACTGCTCCGCCGCCGCCGTCAACACCCCATGCAGGGGCACGAACGCCGCCCCGTGCTCCGCAGCGAGAGCCCGTACCGCCGCCCGCTTCCCGTCGAGGTCATCGAGCCATGTGCGCTGCTCCTCCCTCACCGGAAGGAAGTACGGCTCCATGAGGATCAGCCGCGGGGCATGCGCGGCCACCGCGCGGCCGAGGAGGTCGCCCAGCGTGGCGGCGAACTCCTCGGGCGAGGTCGGGTCGTCGCTGTCGAAGCGCCGCCACATGTCGTTCACGCCGACGTACACGGTCAGCAGCTCCGGTGCCGTCGGCAGCAGCTCCGCGTCCCACCGCGCGGCCAGGTCGCGAGCGCGGTCCCCGGCGATCCCGAGGTTGCGGACCGTGGCCCCCGCCGCCTGCAGCTCGGGCGCGAGGAGCGAGACGTAGCCGTCGCCGAAGGACTCGGGGTCGGAGCGGTCGCGCCCCGCGTCGGTGATCGAGTCGCCGATGAAGGTCACCCGCATCGTGGCACATCCTGTTCGTCGTTCTTGAGCTTCGGTCGCACCGAGATCGGGAGCTCGACGCTCGCGCCAGCGTACGTCACGGTGAGCGTGTGGTGCGGGCGCACCTTGCTGCTGTCGAACCCGCTGACCATGTCGGCCGTCACCTGCTGCGTGGTGCGGGACCCGTCGCTCCAGTCCACGCCCAGCAGCATGCCGGTCACGTCGAGCTCCTCGCCGCGCACGTAGCGGGTCTTCGGGTCGGCCTCGGGCGCCCAGCAGACGCCGGTCACCGTCGCGGGCGGCGGGGTCGGCCGGACGGCCAGCGTGTTGGTCTTGCCGTAGTGGTAGACGTTGAAGAACCCGTCGGCGCCGATGCGCAGGTTCTCCCGCGCGTCGACCATGTTCCACACGGTCACGTCGTCCACCCGGAGCACGATGCGGGTGCCGCCGTCCTCGGCGACGGCACCGAACTCGATGCGGTGCGTGGAGTTCGGCTCGATGACGGTGTTGGGGATGCTGTCGAGCATGGTCTGGCCCGGCGTCCAGCTCTGGAACTCGATCACGTCCTCCTTGATCACCGCGAGGTATCCGGTGTTGGAGTTCTGCCAGGCGGGGAGCCCGGTCTGGTCGGAGCGCGCCTGGAAGCCGTACCAGCCGCCGTCGAAGGCGCCGAACTCCGCGTCGAACTGCAGCAGGGTGTCGCCGAAGCGCTCGGCCTCGTAGCCGTGCACGCCCTGACCACTGATCACGACACCGGTGTCGTCCACCGCGATGAGGTCGGACTCACTCCAGTTCGCCCCGTCCTTCAGCTGACCGTCGAGGCGGGTGGTCGGGTACTCGGCGTCGTCCACGGTCACGGTGACCGTGTCGCTGAGGCTCGGATCGGCGACCGAGGTCGCGGTGATCGTCGCAGTCCCCGCCGCCACCCCCGCGATCCGTCCGCCGGAGACCGTGGCGACCTCCGGGCTGTCGGTCGTCCAGGTGACCCGGGCGTCGCTGGCATCCTCCGGGGCGACCGTGGCGGCGACCGACCGCCGCTCCCCCACGGTCAGCCCCACGGCGTCGGCGTCCAGGCTCACGCCCGTGACCGGCACGCCGGAGAGCGAGAACCCGATGTCGTCGAAGTCGAGCGAGGCGTAGTTCTCGACGTAGAACCCGACCCGACCGGCCTTTCCGGGGCCGGGGTCGGCGCCTTCCAGCGCGATCGCCCCGTTGACGGAGATGCGGATCTGCCCGTCCTGCACCGCGATGCGGACGTGCGACGTCTCGCCGGGGGTCAGGCCCTGCGCCGCCGGCACGACCTTCTCGGCGACGACCTTCCAGGCGTCGTCGAAGATCGTCCAGGTCGGCCCTGCCGCGGCCTGGCGGAAGCGGATGTAGCCGCCGCCCTTGCCGTTGCGGTCGTACACGATGAGCCCCGCGTTGGCGGGGGTCGTCGCCGGAGCCGTGACGTCGAAGTCGAGCACGAACTCCGTGAAGTCCCGCGGCAGGATGCTGTTCGCCCCCTTGAGGATGCGGTACACCTTGTCGCCCGACGCATCCACCTGGATGCTGCGGTTCGGGTCGGTCGGCCAGCCGTTCGCCCCCGACTCGAAGTCGGTGAAGTGCAGCACGCCGTCGCCCTCCTCGACGATCACCTCGATGGTCGCGGTCTTGGTGGCATCGGCCTTCGCGGTCGCGGTGACCGTGGTCGCACCGGGGCCCATGCCGAGCACCACGCCCTTGTCGTTGACGGTGGCGACGGCGGCGTCGGCCGAGGCGTAGGTCACCGCGGCGTCGTCGGCGTTCCAGGGCAGCGGCACGGCGCGCACGCGCACCTCGTCGCCCGCGTCGATCGTGAGCGTGTCGCTGTCGAACGCGATGTCCTCGAGCGGGATGGTCTGCGGCTGCTGCGTCTGCCCGATCGCGCCGTCGACCCCGATCTCGCCGAACGCGATGGCCTCGAAGCCGGGGATCTGGTCGAACACGGCCGCATCGGCTTTCAGCGTGTAGTCGCCGTTCGCAGCGTCCACGAAGCCGGGGTCGGCGTCGGCCACCCAGTTGTCCTCGTAGTTCAGGAGGTTCTTCCCGTCCTTCGCGCCGTGTTCGTTGACGCCGGCCATCCGGGCCCGGTTCGGGTTCCACACGACGTTCTCGGCGAACGTGCTGTGGTTCGGGAAGTGGTGGTCGTCCTCGAAGAAGTGCGCGAGCTCGGGGTACTTCGTCAGGTACGGCGTGCCGACGAAGTCGTTGTTGTCGGCGAACACCTTCTCCCAGGCCGGCATGTAGTCGCGGTCGACGACGTTGCCCTCCTGATTGCCCATCCACTGCTCGTAGTTGTCGTACGGCGCGTACGCGTCGACGAACACGTTGTTGCGCGCCTCGATGTAGTCGGCCGAGCCGCTCTTGATCGCGCCGTTGCCCATGTTCACGAACACGTTCTTCTCGATCGTGAGGTCCCACGTGAAGTTGTCGGCGTAGATGCCCTCGACGCCCGCCATGCCGACGCCGATGTCGTGGAAGTAGTTCTCCCGGAACACGTGGCCGCGCTGCTGCGGGGTCTTGCCGGAGTTCATGTAGATCGCACCGAGGTCGTGGAACTGCTTGCAGACGTCGTACACCTCGTTGCGTTCGAACAGGTGGTCGTTGCCGTGCACGATGATCCCGGGGTGCGGGGCGTCGTGGATCTCGTTGTCTCTGGCGATGTTGCCGACGCCGTCGAACATCACGCCGGGGTTGTAGGCCTTGTGGTAGTACGCGAAGTCGGCGATCTCGGAGTTCTCGACCCGGTTGCGGCCGGGTTCGAGCGTCGTCTTGTCACCGCCCTGGAGCACCACGCCGACGCCGCCGACGTGCGTGAGCCGGCTGTCGGTGACGGCGTGATCGCGCCCGCCGCGGTTCACCGGGATGCCGTCGTAGGTGTAGCGGCCCGGCGAGTTGATGAGCACGCCGCCGTCGGTGAAGTTGCGGATGTCGCTGTGCGAGATCGTCACGTGCGAGCCGCCGAGGATCACCGCGGCCGTCGCGCGCCCGTACTCCATCACGAGGTCGTCGAAGTTCACGTACGAGGCCCCGTCCGCGCGCAGCATCGGCTCGTCGAGGGTCGTCACCGTCACGGCGCCGCGACCCGACGTGAACGCGGCGTTGGGGATGAGGTACAGCTTCCCGGCGTCGCGGTCGATGTAGTACTCGCCGGGGGCGTCGAGCTCCTCCAGCAGGTTCTGCGCGAAGTGGAAGTCGGGGAACCAGCTTTTCATGATCCCGGACATCTCGCCGTAGCGGAGGGTGATGGTCTTCGCCTCGGTGTCGATGCTCTCGATCTTGTTGTACGACCACTCCCAGCTGTAGCCGAAGATGCCGTCCAGCCACACGTCCTCGGCCTGGGTCCAGTGCTTCGGACGGTCGTAGCCGTAGCGGAACGTGCCGCCGCGCTCCTGCAGGTCGGCGTCGTTACGGTCCGGCCCGGCGTCGATGATGTCGCCCATCTGCACGGTCGGGGTGGCCGCGTCGGCGTTGGGCCAGCGCGCGAGGGTCATGCCCTGGCCATCGATGAACAGCTCCATGGGCGGCGTGGTGCTGACGTCGTTGGCCTTCCAGTAGCCGTGACGGCTGAGCTGGCCGTAGTCGGTGATGCCGAGGTCGGCGAGGTCGATCCCGACCACGCGGTCGCGGGCAGCCGGGTCGATGATGCGGTCGGTCACCGCCGCGTCGTCGACCGCCGCGAACTGGTCACGCGGCAGCTCGCGACCGCCGGTGAGGGTGGCGGTCTCCCCCGGGTACGAGCGGTAGGTGATGGGGGCGTCGGCAGTGCCCGAGTCCTGCGCGCCGATCTCGAACGACGCCGAGCGGGGGTACGTGCCCTCCCGGAGGTACACCGTGAGGCCGTCGTCCGGGAGCGCGGAATCCGCCTTCAGCGCGCGGATCCGGTCGCGGGCGCCTTCCAGCGTCGCGAGGGGGTCGTCGATCGTGCCGGAGGCCGCGTCGTCACCTCCCGGCGCGAGGTAGAGGGCGTCATCGTCCGCGGCCGCAGCCGCCGACGGGACCGCCGCAGCGAGGGCGGATCCGAACACCGCCGCCAGGGTCAGGCTTGCCAGTACACGCTTCATCGCGTCTCCGAACTGTCGCTTCCCGCACGGCCGATGCGCGCGGCGCCGCGGGAGCGGCTGCTCCGACCGTAGCCAATCGATAATCGACTAGCAAGGATCGATACTGATCGTTTCGGATCCTCGAGGCGCCAGGGCGTCGCGGCTGATCGGGCTCGGCGCTGGTCGACGCCGCCTTCGGCATCCCGATCCCGATGGCCCTCGCGTACCGAGGCTCGCATCCGAGAAACCAGTTCACAAAACAAACACTTTCCACCACTTTCTGACTATTGCGCTCTCCAGTTGACGTCGCTGTAATCTGCCGGAAATACTGAGGAAGCCCGAGACCGCACTGCGAGAGTGCGGACACATCACCCCAGGCCAAGGATGACCTAGATGACAGAACAGACCATTTCCTCACAGATAGGAACAGGTCGCCGGCCCCGTCGCCTCTCGGACGGGATGTTCGCGCTCCTCCTCACGGCTCCCGGCCTCGCGCTCCTCGCCGCCGTGGTCGTGTACCCGCTGATCACGGCCCTCATCACCGCGTTCTACAAGCAGAGCCTCGTCGAGCCCGGCCGCGAGTTCGTCGGCTTCCAGAACATCGTCGACGTGCTGACGGGCGAGTTCTTCCCGCTCCTCACCCAGACGCTCGTCTTCACCCTCGGCACGACCATCGCGCCGTTCGTGATCGGCTTCGGCCTCGCCCTCGCCCTGAACACGCGCATCCGCGGCGCCAAGGTGCTCCGCGGCCTCATGCTCATCCCGTGGCTGATCCCCGGAGTGGTCGTGTCGTTCCTCTGGATGTGGATCTTCAACGCCAACTACGGCGTGCTCAACGCGGCCCTGGAGACCGTCGGCCTCATCGACTCCCCCCAGGCATGGCTCGCGAACCCCACCACCGCCATGATCGCCGTGATCGTCGCGAAGACCTGGCAGTCGTTCCCCTGGATGATGGTCATGCTCCTCGCGGGCCTGCAGACCGTGCCGATCGAGCTGCACGAGGCCGCGGAGATCGACGGCGCCGGCACCATCCGCCGCTTCTTCTCCATCACAGTCCCGCAGATGAGCGGCATCATCGGCCTCGTGATCCTGCTGGAGTTCATCTGGAACTTCCAGCACTTCGACATCATCTACGTCCTCACCGGCGGCGGTCCCGCCGGCTCCACCCAGACGTTCGCGACCGCGGTGTACGAGACCGCGTTCGACGGTTTCGACCTCGGCCACGCCGGGGCGATCGGCCTGCTCTGGATGATCCTGCTGATGGCGCTCGTCGTCGTCTACGTCCGCCTGTCCGAGAAGGGAGAGAAGCGATGACCGCCGTGCTGACCGAGGAGACGGTGGCCGCCGTCTCCGCCCCGCCCGCCGCGCCCCGCCGTCGGCGCCACCGCGCCGACCGCCGTGCCTCCACCGTGAGCGCCTGGATCGCCGTCGTCGTGTTCGGCGGGTTCGCCCTGCTGCCCGTGTACTGGCTGCTCGCGACCTCGCTGACCCCGCGCACCGAGGTGTTCAGCTACCCGCCGAAGCTGTTCCCCACCGAGATCACGTTCGAGGCCTATGCCGCCCTCGCGAACAACCCGGCCCTGTTCGGCTACCTCCGCAACAGCATCGTGGTCTCCGTCATCACCGCGATCCTCTCGGTGCTGGTGTCGGCGTACATGGGCTACGCGTTCTCGAAGTTCCGCTACCGCGGCCGCCGCAGCCTCATGTACTTCGTGCTGGCGTCGCAGATGTTCCCTCAGGCGCTGCTGCTCATCACCCTCTACGCGGTGTTCTCGGCCTACGGCCTGCTCAACACCTACACGGCGCTCGTGCTGTCGTTCACGACGTTCACGCTGCCGCTGTGCGTGTGGATGCTGAAGGGCTTCTTCGACACGATCCCGGACGAGCTCATCGAGGCCGCCCGCGTCGACGGCGCCTCCCGCCTGCGCATCATCCACTCGATCGTGCTGCCGCTTGCCGCGCCCGGCCTCATCGCCGCAGGACTCTTCGCGTTCGTCCGGGGCTGGAACGACTTCATCTTCGCCCTCACGCTCGCCGGCCCCGACAAGCAGACCCTGCCGCCGGGACTCGTCAACACGTTCATCGGGGAGGCGTCCACCGCCTGGCCCGAGCTCATGGCGGCTTCGCTCGTGGTCTCGCTCCCCGTGGCCATCGCGTTCATCGCCCTGCAGCGCTTCCTCGTCGGCGGGCTCACCGCCGGCGCGGTCAAGGGCTGACCCGCACCACCCCCTCATCCGCAGTCCCTCGAAGAAGAGAGAGCACCCCCATGTCCGAGAACACCACCGTCTCCCGTCGCCAGCTCCTGCAGTTCGCCGGGCTCGGCGCCGCCGGCCTCCTCCTCGCCGGTTGCATGCCGAGCGGCGGCGGCAGCGGCAGTCCGTCCTCCACCCCCGGCGCCGGGCTCGGCGCGGGCGACTTCACCGCGACCGACTTCTCCTTCTCCAGCTGGTCGCTCACCGAGGAGGCCGCCGCGCCGGCCACCCGCGCGCTGCTCGACGGCTACAAGAAGACCAACGACGTCGGCATCACCGAGGTCTCCTTCCCCTACAACGAGTACTTCAAGCAGCTCATGCTCCAGGTGCGCGGCGGACAGTTCACGGGCGCCGCGCACGTCGACGTCGCCTGGCTCGCCTCGCTGGCCGCGCTCGGCAAGCTGGAGGACGTCTCGGCGCTCACGAAGGGACGCGGCTACACCGCGTCGAGCCTGGACGCGACCCAGCTCGACGGGAAGCAGTACGCGTTCCCGTGGACCATCGGCGCGATCGGCCTCATCACCAACTCCGAGCTGCTGAAGAAGGCGGGGATCTCCACGTTCCCCACCACCGTCGACGACTTCGAGGCGGCGCTGAAGAAGCTCAAGGCCCTCGGCGGCGGCCTCATCCCCTACGCCGCCTCGACCAAGGCCGCCCAGCTCAAGGACGTCCTCATCTGGATGCAGACGTTCGGCAGCGACCTCGTCAAGGACGGGAAGGTCACGATCGGCGACGACGCCAGCATCGAGGCAGTCACCTGGTACAAGTCGCTGTACGACCAGGGACTCATCGCCGCCGACGTCGACCGCTTCGACGCCCGCTCCCTGTTCTCCCAGGGCCGCGCCGCCATCTACGACGACGCCCCCGTCGGTCGCGCGTCCGTCACGAAGGACTCGCCGGATCCCGACCTCGCCTCCAAGCTCGTGCCCGAGTCCCGCCCGGTGCTGAAAAAGGGCGACACCCCGCGCGCCCTCGTCTGGGGTGGCGCCATCGCCATCGTCGGCGGCGGCTCCGGCGACAGCACCCGCACGGCCGCAGACTTCGGCCAGTGGGCCACGAGCGACCTGAAGGCAGTGCTCGGCGACTACGAGCTGCGCGGCCTGCCGCCCGTGACCGAGGAGGCGCAGGCCTCGAAGGAGGTGGCGTCCGACGCGTTCGGGGCCCGCTTCGCCGAGAAGATCACGGCGACCGCCACCACCAACCCCTTCTGGCAGTACCCGCAGTACGCCCAGATCGAGACCGTGATCGCCGACCGCGTGCAGGCCGTCCTCGTCGGTCAGCAGAGCGCCAAGGACGCGATGGCGCAGGCCGGCGACCAGGCGCAGAAGCTGCTGGGCTGAGGAGCATCGCCATGACCCTCCGCTGGAAGGCCGGCGCCACTGCTGCCGCCGCCCTCACCGCACTCGTCCTCGCTGTGCCCGCTCCGGCGGCCGCCGCGACCCCCGACGTCGAGACCGTGCCCGTCACGGTCGACAGCTCCAACCAGTCCGGCTGGTGGAACCCGATCGTCGTCGACGGCGATGAGACGTACTTCGCCTACAACGTGCCCGGCTCGGTGGCCGCGAAGCACCAGGTGAACCTGGCCGTCCGCGCCGCCGACGGCACGTGGACCTCGGGCTGCCTGCGACTGGCCACCGGGGCCTGCGCGGAGTACCTCGACGACAACGGCCACAACCAGCCGTCCATCGCGATCGACGGCGACGGGTACATCCACGCGTTCGTCTCGATGCACCACGAGCCCTGGAAGTACTTCCGCTCCACCGTGCCCTATGACGCGACCTCACTCGTCGACGTGAGCGCCGAGATGCCCGACGCCGGGGCCGCGGTCTCCTACCCGGTCACGGCGCAGGGCGCCGACGGCGACATCTGGCTCATGGTGCGCATCGGCGCCGACCCGCAGGCTCGCCGCGACGGGGTGCTGTACCACTACGACCCCGCGGCCGGGACGTGGACCCGCGAGACGACGATCGCCGCCGCCGTGAACCACTCCTTCTATCCCGACGACCTCGAGGTCGACGCGAGCGGCAAGGTCCACGTGCTGTGGGAGTGGGGCCCGTGGCCCGCCGATCCCTACCGCCACCTCGGCTCCTACGCGGTGTACGACCCGGCCGCGGGCGGCTTCCGCGACGTCGCCGGGCAGGCGCTGCCGACCCCGATCCGCCCGGACACCCCCGGCGCCGTCGTGTGGCGCGGCTACGAGCCCGGCGAGACCATCGGCGACGCCGTGCCGGCGGTGCAGACCGCGAAGATGGCCCTCGCCGACGGCGAGCTCGTGGGCGTGACCTACCGGTACGCGGACGAGACCGAGAACGCCTTCGACGTGCGGTGGGCGACCTGGACCGGCTCCGCCTGGACGAGCGAGACCCTGCTCGACACGGACGCCCTGGGTGGTGGCGTGCAGACCATCGCCGCCCTCGACACCACCACCGCCGGCGGAGAGACCCGCGTCTACGCCGTGGTGTCGGTGCAGGACTGCGGCATCACCCGCAGTCAGACGGTGCTGCTGACCGCCGGGGCCTCCGGATGGACTGCCGACACCGTGGGCGATCCGGTCGTGGGCCAGCAGCGCCTCCGCGCGGCCACCCGCACCGACGGCACCGACGTCGTCTACCTCAGCGCCCCCGCTGTTCCCGGCGGAGGGACGCTCCGGCACGCCGAGGTCCCGCGCGACGGGCAGCCGGGGGCGACCACCCTCCCCGCCATCGTCGCCTCCCTCCGCGGCGACGCCGACGGCGAGAACCTGGCGCTCGGCGGCACCGCGACCGCCTCGTCCCAGCTCCGCGCCGACACCGGCCCGGAGAAGGCGATCGACGGCGGCTGCACCGACGCGAGCCGGTGGATCTCGGCGACCGAGGACACCCAGCCGACCATCACCGTCGAGTGGGACGAGGCCACGCCGCTGGACGTCGTCCGGGTGCGCAGCGGCTACACGGTCGGGCTGCCGCAGACGTCCGTGCTGCGCGACTTCACCGTCCAGCTGCGCACCGCGAGCGGCTGGGTCACGGTCGGCACCGTCACCGGCAACACCCAGACGACGGTCGTGGTCGACGCCCAGGGGCGGACGGCCGATGCCGTGCGCCTCGTCATCACCGACCCGTCCGACTCCGCCACCGACGTCGCCCGCGTCTACGAGATCGAAGCGATCGCCGCACGCTGAGCGGCATCACCACCCCACCCGAAAGGAACCCATCCCCATGCGCACCCAGACCGTCGAAGCCGACATCATCGTCGTCGGCGGCGGCCTCGCCGGAGTGAGCGCCGCCGTCGCGGCGGCCCGCCTCGGCCGACGTACCGTGCTGATCAACAACCGGCCGGTGCTCGGCGGCAACTCCTCCTCGGAGGTGAGGGTCTGGGTGTGCGGAGCGACCGCCCACGGCAACCAGCGGTGGGCGCGGGAGACCGGGATCATCGGCGAGATGTACCGGGAGAACCAGTTCCGCAACCCCGAGGGCAACCCCGTGTACTGGGACGACGTGGTGCTCGACATCGTGCGCCGCGAGCCCAACCTCACGCTGTTCCTCAACACGGAGGTGCTCGAAGCCGAGGCCACCGGCCCCGACGACGCCCGTCGGGTCCGGTCGGTCACCGGCTGGACGATGGGCTCGGAGATCCGCACCGTCTTCCGCGGGCCGCTCTTCCTCGACTGCACGGGGGACGGCCTGGTCGGACGGCTCGTCGGCGCCCGGCACCGGCTGGGCAAGGAGAGCCGCAGCGAGTTCGGCGAGGACTGGGCGCCCGAGCAGCCCGTGCGCGAGTTCCTCGGCTCGACGC
Organism: Microbacterium sp. UBA7513; assembly: GCF_002478345.1. Classification (NCBI taxonomy): domain Bacteria; kingdom Bacillati; phylum Actinomycetota; class Actinomycetes; order Micrococcales; family Microbacteriaceae; genus Microbacterium; species Microbacterium sp. UBA7513. Next base: position 64,621 of record NZ_DLNJ01000016.1, on the reverse strand, counting down.
TCCTCTTCTACACGAAGGATCTCGGGCACCCGGTGAAGTACGTCGCGCCGGAGAGCGCGAAGGACATCTCGACCACCCCGATCCCCTCGTCGCGCATCATCCGCAGCGGCGACAGCGGCGCGCACTACTGGTGGATCGAGTGGGGCGGCACGCTCGACATCGTCGACGACAACGAGGCGATCCGCGACGAGCTGCGGTCGGTGATCCTCGGCATCTGGGACCACATCAAGAACTCCGGCGAGTTCGACGCCGACAACCTGACCCTGGAGTGGATCGGCAACATCCCCGGCAAGCGCGAGTACCGTCGCTTCATCGGCGACTACACGCTGCGTCAGCAGGACATCCTGGAGCAGACGTCGTTCGACGACGGCGTCGCGTTCGGCGGCTGGTCCATCGACCTCCACCCCGCCGAGGGCATGTACGCGACGGGGGCGGGCGCGGTGCAGCGCTTCTCGGACGGCGTCTTCGAAATCCCGTTCCGCTCGCTGTACTCCGTCAACGTCGACAACCTGCTCATGGCGGGCCGCGACATCTCGGCCACGCACATCGCCTTCGGTGCCGCCAGGGTGATGGCCACGTGCGCGGCGATGGGCGAGGCCGCGGGCACCGCCGCCGCCCTCTGCTACGCGCACGACGCCACGCCCCGCGAGCTGTACGAGCACCATCGTGCGGAACTCCGCCAGACGCTGCTCCGCGCCGACGCCTCCCTCATCGGCGTCGCGAACGAGGACGCCGCCGACCGCGCCCGCGCCGCTGCCGTCACCGCATCGAGCACCCTGCGCACGATCGGCACCCCGGAGAGCACCGTGGCCGCGGCGACCCCGCACGCCCTGACGGACGACCTCGGCATCGTCGTCCCCGTGCACCCGCGCCTCGACACGACCGAGCTGCTGCTCAGCGCCGAGGCCGACACGCAGGTCACGGTGGAGGTCTGGTCCACCGGCCGTCCGCAGAACATCGTGCCCGCGGTGCTCGAGCACCGCACCGTGATCGACGTCCCCGCCGGGGGTCCGTCCTGGGTGCGGGCGGAGACGCCTTTCGCCCCGGAAGACCCGCAGAACGCGATCATCGTGCTCCGCGCGAACCCGCAGGTGCAGGTGCAGCTCGCCACCGAGCTCCCACCAGGGGTGCTCACCCTCGTGCACCGGGTCGACAACGACGACCGGAACGTGCAGGTCGACCGCGACGGCCTCCTCGTGCAGTGGCCGACCAAGCCGCTGCGCGGACGCGTGCCCGCGTTCCGCACGAGCCCGGACTCCGAGGCCGTCGCCCCGGAGCGCGCCGTCTCCGGGTACAACCGCCCGTTCGGCGGACCGCACCTGTGGGCGTCCGCCCCGGAGGCCGAGGGCCCGCAGTGGTTGCGCCTGGACTGGGAGCAGCCGGTCACGGCCTCCGAGATCCGCCTGGTGTTCGACGACGACGTGGACCTCGAGCTCAACACCCTGCATCACCACCGGAGCCCCGACGAGGTGCTGCCCCAGCTCGTCCGCGACTACCGGGTCGAGGTGCAGCAGGCGGGTTCCGAGGAGTGGCGCACCGTGGCGGAGGAGCGGGACAACCGCCATCGCCTGCGGGTGCATCCGCTGCCGGACGACCTCGGCGCCCTCACGGCCGCCCGCCTCGTGGTGGAGCGGACGAACGGCGTCGCGGAGGCACGCGTGATCGCGTTCCGAGTGCAATCGTGACGGAGGGCGCTAACGTGAAGGGCATCCGTCGACCCGGCGGAGACCGTCGTCCCTCCAGGAGGCCGCAGGTGACCACCTCGCCCGGCGGCCGCGTGCTCCCCGTCGCGCGCGCCACCCGCACGGGACTCATCGCGCTCGCGGTGCCGCATCTGGAGGAGCCGTACTTCGCGGAGCTCGGCTCGCGCATCGTCCGCGGCGCCGACGATCGGGGCCTGGCGGTGCTCATCGTGCAGACCGAGGGCGATCACGGCCGCGAGATCGACGTCGCCAACGGCGTCGGCCTGCCGCCCATCGACGGGCTCATCCACATCCCGCGCTCGCTCACGGTCGCCGACCTCACGCGCCGCACCTCCCCCGGGCCGCTCGTGCTGCTGGGCGAGCACATCCAGGTGAGCCCGTTCACGCACGTCACGATCGACAACCGCGCCGCCGCCTACACCGCCACCGAGCATCTGGTGGCGGTGGGGTGCCGTCGCATCGGCTTCGTCGGACGCCGCGACGCCCGCCCCTCGGACGCCGCCGACCGCCGGCATGCGGGGTATCTGGAGGCCCTGGCGGCCGCCGGCATCCCGGCTGACCCCGCGCTCACCGCGCAGGTCGACGCCTTCACGGCGGAGGAGGGTGAGCGCGTGGCGGGCGCCATGGCCACCGCGATCCCCGATCTCGACGGCATCGTCTGCTCGAACGACTCGGTCGCCCTCGGTGCGCTGGCCGCTCTCCAGGCCCAGGGGCGGAGCGTGCCGGGCGACGTCGCCGTCGTCGGCATCGACGACATCCGGGCCGCGCGCTTCGCCGTGCCCGCCCTCAGCACCATCGCCCCCGACCACGCCCGCCTCGTGGACGCGGCGTTCACGGAGCTCGAACGGCAGATCGCCGCGCCGCCGGGGGCGGATCTGCCGGTGCGGCATGTGACGGTCGGCGCCCGGCTGATCCCGCGGGCGAGCACGGCCCGATGACGGCGGCGGACTCAGTCCGCGAGGGCCGTCGCGAGAGCACGCTCGTCGCCGCCGTCCCGCGGCGCGACGTGCAGGGTGCCGACGTGGGCCGCGAGCAGCTCCCGCGCGCCGTCGTCGAGGCCGTCGTCGGTGACCAGGCGGTCGATGTCGCTGAGATCGGCGACGGTCGTGAGCCCGACCACGCCCCAGCGGGTGTGCTCCGCGAGGACGACGACCTCACGCCCCGCAGCCATGAGCGCCCGGTTGGTCTCGGCCTCCAGCAGGTTCATGGTCGTGATGCCGGCCTGCTCGTCGAGGCCGTGAGCGTCGAGGAACACGAGGTCGCAGTGCAGGTGCTCCAGGGCGCGGACCGCGACCGGCCCGACGAGGGCCTGAGAGGGCGTGCGCACGCCCCCGGTGAGCACGACCGTCTGCGTGTACGGGGCGTCGGCGCGGTCCGGTGGCGAGAACAGGTCGGAGACCGGCAGGGCGTTCGTGACGATCGTGAGCTCGGGAACGCGCACGAGCTCCCGTGCGAGCGCCAGGGCCGTGGGTCCGCCGGAGATGCCGACCGCCATGCCGGGCTCCACGAGGTCCGAGGCCGCCGCGACGATCGCCCGCCGTTCGGCCGAGGCCGCCGGAGCCGGAACCAGACGTTGGAGGCCCCGCGCCCGCACGCCGCCGCGGATGCGCTCGACCGCGCCCTCCTCGGCCAGCTGGTCGATGTCGCGCCGCACGGTCATCTCGCTCACCTGCAGCGTGGCCGCGAGCTCGCCGATGGAGGCGGTACCGCGATCGCGGGTCAGGGCGAGGATGCGCTCGCGGCGTTCCGTGACCAGCACGCGGTCTCCTTCCGATGGAGCCTCCAGTCTGCCACGCACCCCCGCCCGTCCCACTCCCGGAACAGGATCCCTCAGCCCGCATGACCTTCCCCGAGCCCTACGCCACCTGGTTCCCCGATGCCGCGTTCGACGGCAGCTATGGGCGGACCGAAGCCGACCTCCGCACTGTCCGCCCGGTACCCGCGCCGCCCGGGTTCGCCGACCGCTGGCGGCGCTGGCGGCGCGAGGCGGCCGCGATGGACGCCGCCCCCGTCGTCCTCTCCACCTCCGAGGAGCAGGGACGCCGGGTGTCCGTCGTCGAGCATGCCGGCGTCGACGGTGTACGGCTGCGGGCCTGGGTGGTCGAGCCCCTCGACGGCCCTCCCCGCGCCGGGGTCGTGCACGGGCACGGCTACGGAGGTCGGGAGGCGGTCGATCTCGCCCGGGTGCCGGACGACGTCGCGGCGATCTATCCCGTCGCCCGCGGGCTCGGCGTGCTGAACGCCGGTGTGGGTGCACCCGAGCCGACCCCGGAACACGTGCTCGCGGGCATCGACGATCCGGAGCGCTACGTGCTCGGCCTCTGCGCGCGTGACCTGTGGCTGGCGGCCGACGTCCTCGTCTCGGTCGTCGGGGCGTTTCCTCTCTACTACGTCGGAGAGAGCTTCGGCGGCGGCATCGGCGCGCTCGCCCTGCCGTGGGACGACCGGTTCGTGGGGGCCACCCTCATCGTGCCGAGCTTCGGCCAGTACGACGAGCGGCTGGCGGTGCCCTGCCTGGGGAGCGGGGAGACCGTGCGTCAGCACGTGCAGCGCCACCCCGAGGCCCGCGAAGTGCTGCGCTGGTTCGACTCCTCCACCGCGATCGGGTTCACGGAGGTGCCGGTCCGCGTGGAGGCGGCCCTGTGGGACCAGTACGTGCCGCCGCAGGGGCAGTTCGCGGTCGCCGCCGGGGCCCGCGCCCTCGACCTGGCAGTGCTTCCCGCCGGTCACGCCGAGTACCCGGGGTCGGCGGAGGTGACGGCGAGCGCCATCCGCGGCGGGCGCGCGCACCTGGAGCGCGTGCTCGCCGGCTGATGGCCGTCGCGCGCGCGTCCTCCTCCGCGCAGGAGAGCACTGGACGCAACCTGTCATAACAGGTACAGTGAGCTTGTCATTACAGGTTGCGCGACGACGCAGCACCCGTTTCGAGGAGCATGGATGCCCGAGTACCAGACCCCGCCGATCTCCCCGATGGCGATCGCCTTCGACGCCGAGAAGCTGACCCTCTCCCCCGAAGGCCCCACGCTGACCCGGCGGATGTCCGACCTCGAGGGCCTGTTCCGCGACCACGACGCGTGGGCGACCGCCGCCGCGGGCGACGACCCGATCGTCTACACGGTCGTCAGCTCCCCGGTCCCCGAGATCGAGCGGGAGCTGCCGCAGTCGATCACCACGATCATGCCCGGCGACACGGGCGGCGAGCTCTGGATGACCAAGGGCCACCAGCACCCCGACCACCAGGGCGAGATCTACCTCGCGCTGCACGGCCGCGGCGGGCTGCTCATGTTCGACGGCGAGCGCACCGAATGGCTCGACATGCTCCCGGGCACCATCGGCTACATCCCGCCGGGCTGGGCGCACCGCTCTGTGAACACGGGGGACGAGCCGTACTCCTTCCTCGCCGTGTACCCCGGCGGCGCCGGCCACGACTACGGCTGGGTGCTGGAGCACGGCATGGGCTCGCGGGCGTTCCGCGCGGAGTCCGGCGTCGACCTCCGCCCCTACGCGGAATAGGCTCCGGCCATGATCATCGCCCACGACCTCGGTACCACCGGGAACAAGGCGTCCCTGCACCACGACGACGGCCGCCTGATCGCCGCGGTCACCGTGCCCTACCCGGCCCACTTCGCGGCGGGCGGCGTCGCTGAGCAGGACCCGGCCGACTGGTGGCACGCGGTCGTCACGGCGACCCGCGACCTCCTCTCGCGCACCGGCACCGCCGCTGCGGAGGTCGCCGGCCTCGTGGTCAGCGGACAGATGATGGGCGCCGTGCTGCTCGACGCCGACGGCGAGCCCGCACGACCCGCCATCATCTGGGCCGACACCCGCGCCGGCGTCCAGCAGCGCGAGCTCGAGGCGGCGGTCGGCGCCGAGCGCGCCTACGGGATCCTCGGCCACCGTCTGAACCCCACCTACTCGATCGAGAAGATCATGTGGGTGCGCGACAACGAACCCGAGGTGTGGGAGCGCGTGCGCCGGGTGTGCGTCGCCAAGGATTTCATCGTGCTGCGGCTGACCGGGCGGCTCGCCACGGACCGCTCGGACGCGTCCGGCACCAACGCCTACGACCAGGTCGCGGGCACGTGGTCCCCGGAGATCCTCGCCGCGGCGCGGCTGGACCCCGCCCTGTTCCCCGAGATCCTGGAGTCGACGCAGATCGCGGGACCGCTCACGCCCGCCGCGGCCGAGGCGCTCGGACTGCACACGGGCGTCCAGGTCGTGATGGGCGGGGGCGACGGACCGCTCGCCGCGGTCGGCTCCGGCGTCGTGGCCCCGGAGGACGGCGCCTACGTGTGCCTCGGCACCTCCTCGTGGATCTCCTTCGCGGCGGACGCCCCGCTGCACGACCCCGCGATGCGGACCTTCACGTTCGACAACGTCGTCCCCGCGTCCTTCGTGCCGACCGCGACCATGCAGGCCGGCGGCGCCTCGGTGCAGTGGATCGCCGAAGCCCTCTCCGTCGACCCCGCGCACCCCGAGACGGGGCGCCTCGTCGCCGAGGCCGCGAGCGACATCGACACCGACGACCTCTACTTCCTCCCCTACCTGCTCGGCGAGCGCTCCCCGCTGTGGGACCCGGATGCGCGCGGGGCCTTCGTCGGCCTCGCCCGCCACCACGGGCGGGCCCACCTCGTGCGCGCGGTCCTGGAGGGGACGGCGTTCAACCTCCTCACCTGCATCCAGGCGTTCCGGGAGGCCGGCGCGACGATCGACCGCATCGACGCCGTCGGCGGCGGGGCGCAGAGCGACGTCTACCTCGCCGTCCTCGCCGACGTGTGGGGCGTGCCGGTGCGACGCCGCACGATCGTGGAGGAGGCGAACAGCCTCGGTGCCGCGGTCACGGGAGCCGTCGGCCTCGGTCTCACCGACTTCTCTGCCGCCCGGGCGCTCAGCGAGGTCACCGCCGAGTTCACGCCCGATCCGTCCCGGCATGCGGTCTACGCCGAGCGCCACGCCCGCTTCATCGACGCGTACACGGCGCTCGCGCCGTGGTTCGCGGGAAGGCCCCGCTGATGGGCGTCATCCTCGTCACGAGCCGCTCCTTCTCGGACGGCGACCTCGACCTGGTCGGACGCGCCGCGCAGGCCGGACACCGCATCCTCCGCGGGCCGGCCCACCACGACCTCGACGAGCTGGGCGTGCTGCTGCACGGCGCCGACGCCTGGATCGCCGGCACCGGACCGGTCACCGACGCGCACCTCGCTGCCGGCCCGAAGCTCAAGGTCGTGGCGCGCTACGGGGTCGGCACGGAGGCGGTGGACCTCACGGCGGCGCGCGACCGCGGCATCCCGGTCACGAACACCCCGGGCGCGAACGCGGATGCGGTCGCCGACCACGCGGTCGGCCTCATGCTCGCCGCCCTGCGCACCATCCCGGACGGCGACCGCCGCGTGCGGAACGGCGACTGGAGTGTGCGCCGCGGGCGGGAGCTCGGGGCCGCGACCGTCGGCATCGTCGGCTTCGGGCGGATCGGCCAGGGGGTCGCGCGGCGACTGGGCGGGTTCGGTCCGCGGCTGCTCGCCTCCGACCCGTTCCTGCCCGCCGACCTCGTGCGGGACCGCAGCGCCGAACCCGTCGACCTCGACGACCTGTTCCGCACCGCCGATGTGATCACCCTGCACGCCCCCGGCGGGCAGCAGCTCGTCGACGCCGACCGCCTCTCCGGGATGCGACCGGGGACCGTGCTCGTCAACACCGCCCGCGGCGACCTCGTGGACGAGCAGGCCGTGGCCGACGCGCTCCGCGACGGCATCCTCGCCGGGTACGCGGCCGACACGCTCGACGGCGACACCGCCGCGCACGACAGCCCCCTGCTCGCCGCGGACCTCGCCGACCGTGTCATCGTCACCCCGCACCTCGGCGCCCAGACCACCCAGGCCGTCGACAACATGGGGGCGCTGTCCCTCGACGACGTGATCGCCGTCCTCCGCGGCGCCGACCCCGCCCACCTCGTCCCCGTCCCCGCGTCCGCCCCCGAGGAGAACCGATGACCACCGCCGCGACGTCCGCCCCCGCCACCGCCGACTACATGGGCTTCGTCGGCGTCACCACCGCCTCGTCGTCGATCATGAAGGCGTTCCCGCTGTGGGCCGACATCCTCGGCCTCCCCACCCGGACCCTCGTCGGCCACGACCTGCCGATGGATGCCGACCCCGCGCAGTACCGCGCCATGGTCGAGCAGATCCGCGACGACCCGCACCACCGCGGCGCGCTGGTCACCACGCACAAGATGAACGTGTACGCGGCGGCGTCCGACCTGTTCGACGAGCTCGACCCGTTCGCCGTGTCCTGCGCCGAGGTCTCCAGCATCGCCAAGCGCGGGTCCACGCTGTCCGGCCGTGCGAAGGACCCGATCACGGTCGACCTGGCGCTGCGCGACTTCCTCCCCGCCGACCACTTCGCGCGCACCGGGGCCGAGGTCGTGATCCTGGGTGCGGGCGGATCGGGCACCGCGCTGAGCTGGGCCCTCGCCGAGCGGGAGGATGCCCCGGCCCTCATCACCGTCACCGCGCGCACGCAGGACAAGCTCGACCACCTCCGCGAGGTGCACCGCCAGCACGGCACCCCCGAGGGACTCCTCCGCTACGTCGTCACCGAGACACCGGAGGAGGCCGACGCCCTGGTCGCCGCCGCGCCCGCGGGATCGGTCATCGCGAACGCCACCGGGCTCGGCAAGGACCGCCCAGGCTCCCCGCTGACCGACGCCGTCGTGTTCCCCGAGGGCGCGTACGTGTGGGAGTTCAACTACCGCGGCTCGCTGGAGTTCCTGCACCAGGCCGAAGCCCAGGAGGACGATCGCGCGCTGCACGTGGTCGACGGCTGGCGGTACTTCATCCACGGCTGGTCGCAGGTCGTGGCGGACGTGTTCGACCTCGACCTCACGCCCGAGACCGTCGAGCGCCTCGCGGAGGCCGCGGAGTCGGTGCGCTGATGCCCGCCGTGCGGACCGTCCTCGGCGATCTCGACCCGTCGCGGCTCGGGCGCGTGGACTACCACGAGCACCTCTTCCAGGTGTCGCCGCTGCTGGTCGGGGACGAGCTCGACGACGAGGCCGCGTCCGGCGAGGAGGCCGGTCTGCTGCGGGCGAGCGGCTTCGAGGCCATGGTCGACGCCACCCCGTTCGGCCTCGGTCGCGACCCGGCCGCCGTCGCCCGCATCAGCGCCGCGACCGGACTGCACGTGGTCGCCACGACGGGTCGGCACCGCGAGGCGCACTACGGCGCCGATCATCCGATGCAGGTGTGGGGCGCCGACCGCCTCGCCGCCCTGTTCGTGTCCGACCTCACGCGGGGGATGCCGGCGGACGACGCCGCGGTGTTCGAGACGCCCGAGGTACCCCTCGCGGCGGGTCCCGATGGGCAGCCGGTGCGCGCCGGCATGCTCAAGGGCGGGGCCGACTACTGGCGCCTCAGTCCGTTCGAGCGCACGACCCTCGTCGCCGTGGCTCAGGCGCACCGGGAGACCGGAGCCCCTGTCATGGTGCATCTGGAGTTCGGCACCGCGGCCCACGAGGTCCTCGATCTGCTGGGCGCCGAGGGGGTGCCGGCGGAGCGCGTCGTGCTGGCCCACGCCGACCGCGACCCCGATCCCGGTCTGCACGTCGCGTTGGCCGAGCGCGGTGCCCACCTCGGGTACGACGGCTTCGCCCGCCCGCGCACCCGCTCCGACGCCGAGCTGCTGGCCCTCACAGTCGCCGTGGTGGAGCGAGGAGTCGGCGACCGGATCCTGCTCGGGGGCGACGTCGCCCGGCGCACCCGGTACATCGCCTACGGCGGCATGCCGGGTCTCGCCTACCTCGGCGACCGCTACCTGCCGCGGCTCCGCGAGGCCGTGGGCGACGACGCCGTGCACCGGATGCTCGTGACCACGCCGGCGCGCTTCCTGGCCCTCCGCACCTGATCACCCGAACCCGAGGAGTCGTCATGCCCGAACCCACCGTCCTCCACGCCGTCTTCACCGCGCAGCCGGGAGCCGCCGACCAGGTCGCCGCGCTGCTGCGGGACTTCGCCGAGGTGGTCCGCGCCGCGGAGGGCAACATCGTCTTCGACGCCCACCGCCTCGTCGACGACCCTGACCGCTTCTTCGTCTACGAGGTCTACCGCGACGAGGACGCCTTCCAGGCCCACCTGCACGCGCCCGCCGGCATCCCCTTCAACGCCGCCCTGCAGGAACTCATCGTCGAGCCCACCTCGATCCTCACCTTCCTCCGCCCCCTCTGACCCCCTCCTCCCCCCTTCTCTCCCTCTCCGCCTCTCCGTCTCCCCGTCTCCCCGTCCCCGTCTCCCCGTTTCACCTGCACGACCCCGCGACGCCCGCACGCCCATTCGGGCCGCCGCGTCGTGCGCCCGTCCCCCGGCCGTGCATCCGTCCCTCGTCGTCCCGCCCGTCATCCGGGGACGGTCCCCTCGGGCTGACCGTCCCTGCCCCGAACGGCTCCCCTCGGCCATCCGGTTTCACCTGCACGACCCCGTCACGACTGCACGACCGAACTACCCATCCGGCCACACATCGGTCCCCTCGTCGTGCATCCGGCCACGCATCGGTCCCCTCCCAGGCCCAGGCCGAGACCCCACCCGACTCCGGACCCGGTTCGTCTGCACGACCCCGACACGGGTGCACGAGGAAACCGGGGATCCGATCGTGCAGTCGTCCCGGGATCGTGCAGCCGGACCCACGGACCCACGGACCCACGGACCCACGGACCCACGGACCCACGGACTACGGACCCACGGACCCGGAGCCGGACTTCCCCACACACGACGAAGCCCCCCGCCGGAAGGCGAGGGGCTCCGCCGTGCGGGTCACTCGTAGAGGACCGCGGCGATCTTGTCGTCCTCGATGTTGTTCTTGTCGTACCAGTAGGAACCGGTGTCGTAGAACTCCTCGACGTCGTCGCCGTTGGCTGCGTCGTAGGCCGCCTGCACGACCTGGGCGCCGATGCCGATCGGGTCCTGCGTGATGGCGCCGGCCATGGTGCCGTCCTTGATGGCGTTGATCTGGGCCGCACCGGAGTCGAAGCCGACGATGGTGATCTTGCCCTTCTCGAGGCCGAGCTCGTTCACGGCGTTCACGACGCCGATGGCCGAGCCCTCGTTGGTGCCGTAGATGCCCTTGAGGTCGGGGTGGGCCGCGATGAGCGTCTTGGCGATGTCGGCCGACTTCAGGTGGTCGCCGTCACCGTACTGGATGTCGACGATCTCGATGTCGGGGTAGTCTGCCTCGATCTTCTCGACGAAGCCGTCGCGACGCTCGACACCCGTCGAGTTGATCTGCGAGTGGCCGACGATGGCGACCTCGCCCTCGCCGCCGATCAGCTCGGCCATGTGCTCGGCCGCCAGCGCGCCGGCGACCTTGCTGTCCGTCGCGGAGAGGCTGAGTCCGACGTCGCCGTTGCACGGGGCGTCGAAGTAGACGACGGGGATGTCCTTCGACTTCGCCTGCTCGAGCGGGGCGACGCACGCCTCGGGGTCGAGGGCGGCGTAGGCGATGGCGTCCGGGTTCTTGTCGATCGCGGCGGTCAGCATCTCGAGCTGCTGCGCGATCTCCGTCTCGGCGGCCGGGCCCTCGAAGGTGATCTTGACGCCCAGCTCCTGGGCCTTCTCCTCCGCGCCCTTCTTGACGGCCTGCCAGAACTGGTGCTGGAAGCCCTTCGAGACCATGGCGATGTACATCTCGCCGTCGCTGCTGCCGGTGTCGCCACCCGAGCCCTCTTCGATCACGTCGCCGCCGCCGGCACAGCCGGCGAACACGAGCGCGGATGCGGCCACGAGTGCCGCGAATGCGGTCTTCTTGCCGAATTTCATGGAAACTCCGTTGTTCTGTGTGGGTGCCGGCCAGGACCGGCGGGTGGACATTCGTGGTGCCTGTGCGGAGGGTTTCCGCGGGGTCCGGCCGGAGCCGGGGACGGCGGCGGGCACGGGTTTCGCCGCCGCCGTGTCTCAGGTCCGCTGGCGGTTGCGCAGCGAGTCGAGGAAGACGGCCAGCAGGACGACGACGCCGACGACGATGTTCTGCCACTCGGGCTGGATCGACATGATCCGGAGGCCGTTGACGAGGACGCTCATGATGAGCGCACCGATCACGGTTCCGAGGATCGAGCCGCGGCCGCCGAGCAGCGAGGTGCCGCCGATGATCACGGCCGCGATGGCCTGCAGCTCGTAGCCGGTGCCGATCTGCGGCTGGGCCGAGTCGAGGCGGGCGGCGATCACGATGCCCGCGATGCCGGTGAAGGCGCCGGCGAACATGTAGATGAGGATCGTCCAGCGGCGGGTGTTGACGCCGGAGAGGCGCGTGGCCTCCTCGTTCGATCCGATCGCGAAGGTGTACCGGCCGAGCAGCGTCTTCGACAGCACGAGCCAGGCGACGATCGCGAGGGCCGCGGTGATGAGCACCGCGTTCGGGATGCCGGGGATGAGCACGCCGAGCGCGATCTTCTTGAAGTCGGGAGCCGAGGTCGAGAAGTAGATCGGCGCGACGTTCGAGATGACGAGGGCGAGGCCGCCGGCGATCATCATCATGGCCAGCGTCGCGATGAACGGAGGCAGCCGCAGGAACGTGATGTTGACGCCGTTCACCAGGCCCATGAGCACGCCGGTCGCGATGCCGCCGAGCACGCCCACCCACACCGGCAGGCCGAGGTTGGTGATGAGCACACCCGTCATCACGGCGCAGAGCGCCATGCCGGTGCCGATCGACAGATCGATGCCGCCCGTGATGATGACGAACGTCGTGCCGAGGGCGAGGATGCCGATGACCGCGGTCGACAGCAGCACCGTGGCGATGTTGCTGAAGGTGAAGAAGTTCGGGCTGGCGACCGAGAAGAAGATGACCAGGACGATCAGGGTGCCGAATGCGAGCGACTGCTGGAACTGCCGCTTGAGGAAGCCGGCGACGTCGCGCTTGTCGGTGTCCTCGTTGACGGCCGTCTGGATGATCGTCGTCGTCGACGATCCGGACTGCTGTGGGGTGCTCATCAGTCTTCCTCCCCGTGGGCTGCGAGTTGCATGATCTTCTCCTGGCTGGCTTCCTCGTTGCGGAGCGTCCCGGTGATGCGGCCGTTCGCGAACACGGCGATGCGGTTCGCGACCCGGAGGATCTCGGGGAGCTCCGACGAGATGACGATGATGGACTTGCCCGCGTCGGCGAGCTGCTGCATGAGGCGGTAGATCTCCTCCTTCGCGCCGACGTCGATGCCTCGCGTCGGCTCGTCGAAGATGAGGATGTCGCAGTCGCGCATCAGCCACCGGGCGATGACGACCTTCTGCTGGTTCCCTCCGGAGAGGAGCTTGACGACCTGGTTGACCGAGGGGGTCTTCACCCGCAGCTGCTGCACGTACTCCTTGGTGCGGTTCTTGGCCTTGCTGTCGCCCATCCACCCGATGCCGTTGGCGTAGGAGCCGAGCGACGCGAGCACGGTGTTGAAGGTGACGTCCTGCTCGAGCATGAGGCCGAGCAGCTTGCGGTCCTCGGAGAGGTAGCCGACGCCGTGCTTGACCGCGTCCGCGGGCTGCGCGATGCGGACGGTGCGCCCGCCGATCGTGATCGTGCCGCCGTCGCGGTGGTCCGCGCCGATGACGGCACGGGCGGTCTCGGTGCGGCCGGCGCCCATGAGGCCGGCGAATCCGAGGATCTCGCCCTTGTGCAGCTGGAACGACACGTCCTTGAGGAGCTTCCGCGTGGAGAGCCCCTGCACGTCGAGCACGATCGGGTCGTTGAGGTGCTCCCGCGCCTGCGGGCGGGTGCCCTCGTCGATCACGCGGCCGACCATCATCTCGATGATCGTCGGGATCGTGATCTCGGACTTGTCGAGTGATCCGATGTATGTGCCGTCGCGGAGCACGGTCACCCGGTCCGCCAGGCGGCGCAGCTCGTCCATGCGGTGCGAGATGTACACGATGCCGGTGCCGCGGGCCTTGAGCTGCTCGATGAGGACGAAGAGGGTCTCGACCTCGCTGTCGGTGAGGGCCGACGTCGGCTCGTCCATGATGAGGACCTTGGCGTTGAAGGACAGCGCCTTGGCGATCTCGACCATCTGCTGCTCGGCCACCGTCAGCTCGCCCACGCGCTGGCGCGGGTCGAGGTGGATGTCGAGGCGCTGCAGCAGCTCCGCCGTCTGCCGGTTGAGCTTCCGCTCCGACAGGAACGGGCCCGTCGTGGGCTCGCGGCCGACGTAGATGTTCTGCGCGACCGTGAGGTCGGGCATCAGGTTGAGCTCCTGGTGGATGATCGTGATCCCCAGCTCCTGCGCCTGCAGCGGGCTGGTGAGCTCGACCTCCTGCCCCTCGAACGTGATCGTGCCCTCGTCCTTGGTGTAGATCCCGGAGAGGATCTTCATCAGGGTGGACTTGCCGGCACCGTTCTCACCCACGAGCACGAGCACCTCGCCGGCGCGCACCTCGAGATGCACGTCCTTCAGCGCCTGGACACCGGGGAATCCCTTGCTGATCCCCTCGACCCTCAGGATGGGTCCACTCATGCGCTCACCTGCTTCCTTGAAGGTTCTGTCGCGATTGCGGCGGACCGTTCCGCCGTAAACATCGGATCAATTCTGCGACCTGCACCCGGGTCAGTGCAAGTTGTATCTAAATGTATCTAACGATCGGCGGCGAGGGAAGACCTGTAATAACATCTTGGTCTCGAACCGCCGCCCGGGCGTCAGTGGAGGCGGATCGAGTCGACGGCGACGAGCTTGTCGCGGATGTACGCGTTCGCGTGCGTACCCAGCTCGTCGTTGTCGGTCCAGAGGTTGCGCCAGATGCCGAGCATGCGGCTGAGGTCGGGCGCCACCACGGCCGAGGAGAACGACTCGAACACGATGGGGCCGTCGTAGCCGATGCGTCCGAGCGCCTTGAAGAACGTGTCGAAGTCGACCGTCCCGGTGCCGAGATAGCCGCGGTGGCTCTCGCCGATGTGCACGTACCGCAGGGCCGGGGCCGCGTCGAGCACCGGCGCGAACATATCCGACTCCTCGATGTTCATGTGGTACGTGTCCAGGTGGATCCCGAGGTTCGGGCGGTCGACCTCGCCGAGGTACGCCAGCGCCTGCCGAGCGGTGTTCAGCACGTTGGTCTCGTACCGGTTCACGACCTCCAGCGAGACCGAGACTCCGCGCGCGGCGGCGTGATCGGCGACGCGCGCGATGGTGCGACGGCTCGACGCCAGACCCTCCGGCGTCACCGGATCCATGTACTTCTTCATGGCGCTGTAGATCACCCCGCAGAAGTGCGTACCGCCGAGCTCGGCGAGCACGTCGACCGCGCGGAGCAGGAGGGCCTCCCCCGCGGCGACCACGGCAGGGTCACCGCTCGTGATGTCGGTCTCGTCGGAGAGCCCGAGCGAGGCGCTGACCGCGAGTCCGTGCTCCGCGAGGGCGGCCCGAGCGGCAGCGACGTCGAACGAGAACGGGTCCATGAGCGGGAACTCGATGAGGTCGAAGCCCGCGTGCTTCGTCTTCTCCACCGCGAGCCGGATGCCGTCCGCGTCGAAGGTCCCCGTCCAGACGAGTCCGTGGCAGCCGATGTTCATGAACGCTCCTCCGGCGGGTGTCCGGCACCGTCGCCGCACGGACTTGGCACGTTCCAAGTCCACTGTGCGAGTCACGCTACGTCGCCCTCCGCGGACGTGTCAAGAACTTTCTTGGCACGTTACAAGTCCTCCGCTAGCCTGGGCCTCATCCGGCCGCACGCCTGCGGTCCCATCGCCGAAGGAGGCCCATGCCCGCGAGCGTGAAGGATGTCGCGGCTCTCGCGGGGGTCTCGGCATCGACCGTGTCGAACTACCTCAACCACCCGCACGTCCTCGGGGCCGCCAGCCGGGAGCGGGTGCGGGCGGCGATCGCCGAGCTCGGCTTCGTGCCGAACGAGTCGGCTCGCCAGCTCCGCGCGGGATCGAGCAAGGCCCTCGCCCTCATCCTCCTCGACGCCTGGCTGCCCTACTTCAACGACCTGTCCCGCGGCGTCGACGACGTGGCCCGTGAGGGCGGCTGGTCGCTCTTCTTCAGCGACAGCGCCCGCGATGCCGCTCGCGAGGAGCAGAACATCGACATGTTCGAGGCCCACCGGGTGCAGGGCATCGTGATCTACCCGCATGGAGATGTCGTGCCGCGGCTGGAACAGCTCGCGACGCGCGGGATCCGCGCGGTGGTCGTCGGCCCCATCCGCGATTCGCCCTCCGTCGCCGCGGTCACCTTCGACGACCGCGGCGGTGGGCGGCTCGCCGGCGAGCACCTGGTCTCCCTCGGCCGTCGCCGCATCCTGTTCCTCGGAGCCCCGACGGTGAGCCAGTCGAACGATCGCCTCGCCGGGCTGCGCGACGCGGTGGCGGGGACCGACGCCCGCGTCTCCGTCCTCGATGTCGAGCATCTGACGACCGAAGACGGCCTCCGGGCCGGGGCGCACCTGGCGGGGCTTCCCGCGGATGAGCGCCCGGACGCGGTCTTCGCCGCGAACGACGGGGTGGCCCTCGGCGTGCTGACGCAGCTGCTCCGCCACGGCATCCGGGTGCCGGAGGAGATCGCCCTCGTCGGCTTCGACGACGTGGCCGCCGCACATCAGAGCGTGGTGCCGCTGACGAGCGTGCGGCAGCCCGGCTACGAGATCGGTCGCGCCGCCGGGGCCGCGCTGCTGCAGCTCCTCGCCGATCCGACCGCTGCGCCTCCGGCACCCACGCCGTTCCCCGCCGAGCTCGTCGTGCGGGAGTCGACCGTCGGGCGCTCATCGCGTTCCGTCCCTCCGGAGGGGTTCACCGCCTGAGACCGCGCCTGGCGACGCCACGCCAGCGGCGCCTGCCCGAAGCGGCGGCGGAAGGCCCGGGAGAATGCCGGCTCCGATGTAAAGCCGACGGCACCGGCGACCTCACCGATCGGCATGGCCGTCGCAGCGAGCAGACGCTGCGCCGCTGTCATTCGGCGCTCCGCGAGATAGGCCAGGGGAGGCCGACCGACGAGCGCGGTGAAGCGATGCGCGAACGCCGACCGCGACTGGTGCGTGAGCGCGGCGAGCTCTGCCACCGTCCACGCATGCTCGAGACGTCCGTGCATGGCGGACAGCGCCGGGGAGAGGCGCTCGTCGAGAGCGCTCGCCAACCAGCCGCGCTCGCCGTTCTCTCCACTCGCCCAGCGCCGCAGCGCGTGGATGAAGACGAGGTCGAGGATGCGCGAGATCATCGCCTGCGACCCTGGTCCGCGCCTCCGGATCTCCGCGAGCAGAAGGCGCTCGCTGACCATGATCCACTCGTTCTCCGGCGCGGAGCGTGGGATGTGCACCACGGCGGGGAGCGCAGCCTCGAGCTGATCCGACTCCCCGCATTCGCCACGGAGGTATCCGGTGATCCAGCCGCGGCCGATCGGTGCCTCGACGCTCGGACGGTCGTCGGGACGGAGCGGGCGCGCCGGCGCCGAGGCACCGACGGACGACAGGACATGGGGAAGTCCGCGCCGGACGAGCACGATGTCGGAAGGGGCGACGGGCAAATCCCGCTGTCCGGGGACCTGCAGGATGAGCCCCTCGCCCAGGATGAAGTAGAGGCTGGTCGCAGTGCCGGGAAGAGCGATGCGGAACGGCATCTCGGGGTGGAGCCATTCCGCTCCATCGCCTCGCAGCCGCGACTGCTGGAGCACCTCGGACAACACGTCGAGTTCTTGGACTGCGTCCGGGGATGCAGGATGGGCATGTTCTTCGAGTGGATGGGTCATGGTTTCTGCTCCTGCGTCCACCGTAACCTCGTCGTGACCCCGGGCGGGGTTGACAGGGGGCGGTCCGACGGCCGCCACGACGACAGGAGATGAGCATGACCGACAAGCCGGCGATCGTTCTGGTCCACGGGTTCTGGGGAGGCGCCGCCCACTGGGCGAAGGTCATCGTAGAACTGGACCGACGTGGATTCACCGACGTTCACGCCGTGGAGAACCCCTCACATCCCTTGCCGCGGACGCGGAGCGCACAGTCCAGATGGTGCGGCAGATCGACGGACCCGTGCTCCTGGTCGGACATTCGTACGGCGGAGCGGTGATCACCGAGGCCGGGGATCTTCCCCAGGTCGTCGGACTCGTCTACATCGCGGCCTTCGCACCGGACGCCGGGGAAAGCGCCGGGCAGATCACCGAGGAGCACCCTCCCGCCGCCGTCGACGCCATCGCACCGGATTCGGACGGTTACCTCTGGATCGCCAAGGATCGGTTCCACGCGAGCTTCGCCCAGGACCTTCCCGCGGACGAGGCCCTCGTCATGGCGGTCACACAGAAGGCGCCTCAGGGCTCGACGTTCGCCGACGCCATCTCCGCCCCCGCCTGGAAGGTCAAGCCGACGTGGTATCAGGTCTCCACCGCGGACCGCATGATCGACCCCGATAACGAGCGCCGGATGGCTGCCCGGATGAACCCGCGTGCCATCGTCGAACTGTCGGCGAGCCATGCCTCTCTCGCGTCGCAGCCGGTCGCGGTCGTCGACCTGATCGAGGAGGCGGCTCGCGCGACTACTGCTTCGTAGGCTCCCACTCAGGCGCGCGCTGCCACGGAAGGGTGACCGACCACGCCCTTCCGGAGCAGTGCGTTGCCGTACTTGCGCGTCTCGCCCGTGCGCACCATGAGGTACGCCTCCTTCGCGACCTCGTAGTACGCGAAGCGCTCGACGAAGCGCGTGGTGTCGAGCTTTGTGCCGGCGGCGGCCATGAGCTCGCGCTGCACGTCCAGCACCTCGCCGTCAGCCGAGGTCATCAGATCGATGCCGGGCGCGTCGTCGAGCGGCAGCACGCTGCGGATGGCTGCGACGACCTCGGGTGTCGTGGTGCCGGGAAGATCGACCACGCGCACCCCGAGACCCCAGGCCGGGAAGTGCGCGTCGGCGACGACCACGGCGTCGGAGTGTCCCATCCGGTCGAGATGCAGCAGCAGCTCCCCGGTCAGCAGCGGGTGGATTCCTTCGAGCACGGCGGCTCCTCTCGGTGGACGGAGGTCAGGATGCGGGGATGAGGCCCTCGGCCGCGAGGTTCTCCCACAGGGCCGGCGGGATCTCCCGGGCAGCGTACTCGGCGTTCTGCCGGAGCTGCGCCGGACGACTGCCGCCGACGACAACGGAGCGCACCACGTCGGCCTGCAGCGGGAACCGGATCGCGGCGGCCGGCAGGGGCACGTCGTGATCCGCACACACAGCGGCGATGCGCAGCAGCCGATCCCACAGCTCGTCGGGGAGCTGCCCGTACTCGTAGCGGCCGTCCCGTCGCGGCTCGTTCGAGGCGAGGAGCCCGGAGTTGAACACCGACGCCGCGACGATCCCCGTCCCGGTCTCCCGGCACGCGGGCAGCACGTCGAACGCGGCGGGCTGCTCCAGCAGCGTGTACCGGCCGGCCACCATCACGAGGTCGAGGTCGGCGGAGCGCACGGACGCCGCCAGAGCCTCCGACACCATCGACCCGATGCCGATCGCGGTCACCTCGCCGTCCGCGCGCAGCTGCTCCAGGGCGGGAAGGGCCTCGGCGAGCGCGAGGTCGAGGTCGTGCCGCTCCGGGTCGTGCAGATAGAGCAGGTCGATGCGCTCGATGCCCAGCCGCTCGCGGGACTCCTCCAGGCTCGTCCGGATGCCGTCCGCCGAGAAATCCCACACGCGCTGCAGGTCGTCCGGCACGTGGAAGTCGTTCGCGGTGTCGAGGCCGCCGGCGTGGTCGGGGCTCGGGCGGAGCAGACGGCCGACCTTGGTCGAGAGCACGTACTCGTCCCGCGGCTTGGTCTGCAGGAAGGCTCCGAGCCGGCGCTCGGAGAGGCCGAGGCCATAATGCGGGGCAGTGTCGTAGAAGCGGATGCCGCTCTCCCACGCCGCGTCCAGCACCGCCCACGCGTCATCGTCGGACAGCTCACGGAACAGGTTGCCGACGTTCGCGGCACCGTAGCCGAGGGTCGGGACGGTCAGGCGGTCAGGCGTGGACATGCGCACCCGTCCAGGTGTACTCCGCGATGCTGTCGGCCTTCATCTCCATGCCCGTACCCGGCGCGGTCGGGGCCATGTAGGAGCCGCCCTGGATGTCGGTCGGCACGACGAAGTGCTCGTGCAGGTGGTCGACGAACTCGATCAGGCGGCCCTCGCGGGTACCGGAGACGGCCACGAAGTCGAACATCGACAGGTGCTGCACGGCCTCGCACAGCCCCACGCCGCCGGCATGCGGGCACACCGGCACGTCGAACTTCGCCGCGAGCAGCAGGTTGGCGATGTTCTCGTTGACCCCCGCGACGCGGACGGCGTCGATCTGCATGACCGAGATCGCGTCGGCCTGCAGGAGCTGCTTGAAGATCATCCGGTTCTGCGCGTGCTCACCGGTGGCGACACGGATGGGCGCGACGCCGCGGGCGATCTCGGCGTGGCCGAGGATGTCGTCGGGGCTCGTGGGCTCCTCGATCCAGGCGGGATGGAACTCGGCGAGCGCGTTCACCCACTCGATCGCCTCGGATACCTCCCAGCGCTGGTTGGCGTCGATCGCGATCGGGAAGTCGGGCCCGCACACCTCGCGCGCCTTCCGGAAGCGGCGGATGTCGTCCTGCAGGTCGGCGCCCACCTTGAGCTTGATCTGCGTGAAACCGTCGGCCATGGCCTCCCGGGCGAGGCGCTCGAGCTTCTCGTCGGAGTAGCCGAGCCAGCCGGGGCTGGTCGTGTAGCCGGGGTAGCCGGTGGCGAGGAGCTGCTGCTCGCGCTCGGCCCGGCCGGGCTCCGCCGCGCGCAGGATCTCCAGCGCCTCCTCGCGGGTGAGGGCGTTGGTGAGGTAGCGGAAGTCGACGAGGTCGACGAGCTCCTCCGGGGTCATCCGGGCGAGGAGCTGCCAGAGCGGCAGGCCTGCGCGCTTGGCCTTGATGTCCCACAGCGCGTTGACGACCGCGCCGATGGCCATGTGCATGACGCCCTTCTCCGGGCCCAGCCAGCGGAGCTGCGAGTCGCCGATGATCTCGCGGAACGTGCCGCCCATGTCGTCGAGGAGCGGTTCGATCTCGCGCCCGACGAGGTGCCCGGCGAGCGCGTCGATCGCGGCGACCTGCACATCGTTGCCCCGGCCGATCGTGAAGACGAAGGCGTGCCCCTCGATGCCGTCGCCGGCGTCCGTGCGGACGACGACGTACGCGGCGGAGTAGTCGGGGTCCGGGTTCATCGCGTCGGAGCCGTCCAGGCTCAGCGACGTGGGGAAGCGGATGTCGGTGGTGTCGAGGGCGACGATACGGCTCACGGGGTTCCTCTCCATGCGCGGGTCATTCTTCCGCGCGGATCTCTTGGAGTGTAAACATCCGATGTCTATACTGTCAACGAGACCGGCCGCTGAGCAGCGGCCTCCCGAACGATCAGGAGAATCATGAAGTTCGCGCGGCTCGGCACCCCGGGGGCGGAGATCCCCGTCCTCCTGGAGGGTGACCGCTACCTCGACCTCCGCCCGGTGACATCCGATGTCAACGGCGACTTCCTTGCGGGAGACTTCGTTTCCCGCGTCGCCGCCGCCCGCGACGCCGGGGAGCTCTCCGAGCTGCCGGACGCCGCGACGATGCGCATCGGCGCCCCGATCGCCCGCCCGAGCGCGGTGATCTGCATCGGCATGAACTACGCCGCCCACGCCGCGGAGTCGGGGTCGGAGCCGCCGACCATCCCCATCATCTTCCTCAAGACCCCCAACACCGTCGTCGGCCCGAACGACGCCGTGACCATCCCGCGCGGGAGCGAGAAGACCGACTGGGAGGTCGAGCTCGGCATCGTCATCGGCACCCGCACCGCGTACCTCGACTCCCCGGAGGAGTCGATGGCGCACGTCGCCGGCTTCGTCGCCGCGAACGACGTGTCGGAGCGCGACTTCCAGATGGCGGTCTCCGGCGGGCAGTGGTCGAAGGGCAAGATCGCCTTCGGCTTCAACCCCACGGGTCCGTGGCTGGTCACGCCCGACGAGGTCGACCACCAGGCGCTCGGCCTCCGCAGCTTCGTGAACGGCGAGCCGCGACAGGACTCGAACACGAGCGACATGATCTTCACGGTCGAGCAGATCGTGCACCACCTGTCGCAGTACGTGACGCTCGAGCCCGGTGACCTGATCCTCACCGGCACCCCGCAGGGCGTGGCCCTGTCCGGCAAATACCCCTACCTCAGCGCGGGCGACGTGGTCGAGATCGAGATCGACGGCCTCGGCCGTCAGCGCCAGGACTTCATCGCATGGGAGGCAGAGAAGTGACCCTTCGACAGGCTCAGGGACCCGACGCCGGCACGGAAGGCCTCGTGGCCATCGTCACCGGTGGCGCCTCCGGCATCGGCGCGGCGATCGCCGACCGTCTGCACGCGGACGGCGTCACCGTCGCGGTCCTCGACCGCGACACCACCCACGCCGACGAGCGCTTCGCCGCGTTCACCGCCGACGTCTCCGACCGCGCGAGCGTGGACGCCGCCGTGGCCGCCGTCGCCGAGCGCTTCGGCCGCATCGACATCGTCGTCAACAACGCCGGCATCGGTGCACAGGGCGACATCGCCGCGAACGACGACGACGAGTGGGCGCGCGTCCTCTCCATCAACGTCACCGGCATCGCGCGGGTGACGTCGGCGGCACTGCCCTGGCTGCGGAAGTCCCCGGCCGCCGCGGTGTGCAACACGGCCTCGATCGCGTCGACCACCGGGCTCCCGCAGCGGGCGCTGTACTCCGCGTCGAAGGGCGCCGTGTCGGCCCTGACCCGCGCGATGGCCGCCGACCACCTGCGTGAGGGCATCCGCGTCAATGCGGTCAACCCCGGCACGGCGGACACGCCCTGGGTCGGACGACTGCTCGACTCCGCGGCCGACCCCGCCGCAGAGCGGGCCGCGTTGGAGGCACGACAGCCCCACGGACGCCTGGTGAGCCCGGACGAGGTCGCCGCCGCCGTGGCCTACCTCGTGAGCCCCGCCGCGGGCTCCACCACGGGCACCTTCATCGAGGTCGACGGGGGGATGGCGCAGCTCCGCCTCCGCCCCGAGTGACCCGATCTTCCCGACGGCCCGGTGTCTCCCCGCGAGACCCCGGGCCGTCCCCGTCCCGTCCCGCCGTTCCGCCCCCCTCATCCCGCACGCCGCACGCTCCCCGCAAGCCCCCGCCGTTCGGGATCAATCCCGCTCCCCCACCCCGCCACGCACGCCCCTTTCTGATCCCGCACACGGGCACCCCGCGCGGGCGGGATCAGAATCGCTCCTCGATGCGGCTGCCGCGGACCGTTTCCCATCCCGCATGCCACACGGGGCCCCGGCGGGACGACCGTGAGCGTTACGGCACCCATCCGGCCGGGATCAGAAACGGGCCCGGACGGGGCTCCGGAGGTGGCATATTGCACTCCCCGCGAAAGGGGGTGGGGGGTGGGGGACGAAGGGGGGGGGTTAGGGGGAGTAGACGGAGGTGGCGGTGGCGTGGAAGAGGGCGTCGTGATCGATGCCGCGGGAGGAGGCCCACGTCGCCACGGCGTCGGCCCAGCGGCTGCGGGCGGACGGCTGATACAGCGGCGCACCGTCGGCGGGAGGGTGCTGATCACCCGGCTCCGCGGGACCGACCGCCGACACGGGCCAGTCACTCCCCCACATCAGGCGCTCGGGACCGAAGACGTCGGCCGCGGTGTCGAGGAAGGGTTCGAGCTGCGCGAGGCTCCAGTCCCCTCCGGCCTCTGCGGGCAGTCCGGACACCTTGCAGAACACCCCGGGGTGTCGCGCGAGCTCGGCGAGGTCGCGCTCCCACTCCACCGAGGGCGCGCGCGGAGCAGAAGCCGTCCCGACCTCCGGCTTACCCAGGTGGTCGAGCACGATCCGCAGCTCGGGGATCGCGCCCGACAGTCGTGCGACGTCGGGGAGCTGCCCCGCCCGCACGCACGCGTCGAAGGTCCACCCGTGCGCCGCAACCTCCCGGGCTCCGGAGATGAAGGCCGACGAGAGCATCACGCCGTCCGGCTCCCCCTGCAGGAGGTGACGCACCCCGACCACCAGGGGCTCCGCGGTGAGACTCTCCAGGTGCACCGTGGTGTCGGTCCCGCGGTCGAGCCGAGCGCCGGCGACGATGCCGACCACCCCGAGGCGCTCCGCCTGCCCGGCCACCCACCGCACCTCCGCGAGGAAGTCGTCCTCGGTGGTCTCGGCCTGCACGAACACGGCCCGCTCGTCCGTCGCCCGCTCCACCCGCGCACGCTCGAGCTCGTCGGCGCCGAAGCGCCCCGCGAGCGGCCCTTCGAGCCACGTGTACCCGAGGGCTTCCGGGTCCCACAGGTGCAGGTGCGAGTCGAGGATGCGCATGTCCCCATCCTGCCGCAGACATCGGATGTTGTGCGAGGATGAGCGCCATGGCAGTCACGGACGAGGCGATCGAGAAGATCAAGGCGATGATCGTGTCGGGCGAACTGGCCCCCGGCGATCGCCTGCCCCCGGAGAAGGAGCTGTCCGAGCGTCTCGGCCTCTCCCGCAACTCCATGCGCGAGGCGGTCAAGGCGCTGGAGGTCATCCGCGTCCTCGACGTGCGGCGCGGCGACGGCACCTATGTCACGAGCCTGGAGCCGCACCTCCTGCTGGAGGCGATCGCGTTCGTCGTGGACATGCACGACGACGACTCGATGCTGGAGATGTTCGCCGTTCGCCGGATGCTCGAATCGCAGGCCACCGGTCTCGCGGCGACCCTCGGCACGGATGAGGCGATCGCGGCCCTGCAGGAGGAGGTGGAGGCCGTCGACGCGTCCGTCGGGATCGAGGAGCTCGTCGATCACGACATCCGCTTCCACCGCGAGATCGTGGGCATGGCGGGCAACGCCTACCTCGCGAGCCTCATCGAGCACCTGAGCAGCCAGACGGTCCGGGCGCGCGTGTGGCGGGGTCTCACGGAGGGCGGCGCCGTGGAGCGCACCCTGTCGGAGCACCGCGCCATCGCCGATGCCATCGTCCAGCGCGACTCGGCACTGGCGACCTCCCTCGCCACGGCCCACATCGCGGGTGTCGAGCGGTGGCTGCGACAGGCCGCGTCGGCCTGAGCCGTCAGGCCCCGAGGCGCTGCATCGCGGCGTCGAACTCCGCCGCCGAGCTGTCGCTCACCTCGTGGAACAGCAGCTCGTCGAGCACGTCGGGCGCGGCGGTGAAATACGGGATGCCGGCCGCGCGGAGCCCCGTGATGTCGTCGGCCGAGCGCAGGGAGGCGGCGAGGACGTTGGCGTCGCTGCCCGCGCACATCTCCTGCATCCGGGCGATGAGCGCGTCGCCGTCCATGCCCGCGTCGCGCATGCGCCCGAGGTAGGGCGCGATGTACTGGGCGCCGATCGAGGCGCACGCGAGCGCCTGCGCGACCGAGTAGACCGCCGTGACGAGGACTGTGGCCCCATCCCGGACGAGGGCGGAAGCCGCCGCGAAACCGGCTGCGGTCGCGGGCACCTTGACCGCCACCCGGTCGCCGAGCGCACGGATGCCCTCCGCGTTCCGGAGGAAGGAGTCCGTGTCGCCACCCCACGTCTGGAAGAACACCTCCCGTGCGCCCTCGTCCACCCAGCGGGCATAGAGGTCGGGGATCTCCGCCGCCGTCCGCCCGCCGCGTTCGAGGATCGTGGGGTTCGTCGTCACGCCGTGCACCACCCCGGCGGAGAGGAGCCGCGAGACACGGTCGGTGTCGGCGCTGTCGACGTACAGGCGGGGCGCGATCGCGGTCATCGGGGTCTCCTCGCGGGCAACCTGTCGTTACAGGTGGGGCTTCGGCTAATGTAATGACAGCTCCCGAACCTTGTCAAAGGACGGGAGTCCCGCGCTGTCGAGGAGGATCAGGAGCGAGATGACACCCGCACACCCCGGCGACCGCTCCGGCGTCGTCATCGTCGGCAGCGTGACGGCCGACGTCACGACCTTCTCCCAGCGGCTTCCCGCCCGCGGCGAGACCATCCTCGGCGACGAGTTCACGCTGATGCTCGGCGGCAAGGGCGCGAACCAGGCCGTCGCGGCCGGGCGCTCCGGAGCCCGCACGAGCTTCGTCGGCTGCGTCGGCGACGACCTGTTCCACGACCTCGTGGTGGACGGGCTCACCGCGGCCGGCGTCGACCTGGCGCACCTGCGCACCGTGCCGGGCCCGACCGGCATCGCGCACATCCGTGTCGATGCCTCCGCGCAGAACGACATCGTCATGGTGCCGCTCGCCAACGCCGCCCTCAGCACGGCGCAGATCGACGAGGCCCTCGCGGCTCTCGCCCCGACGACCTCCGTCCTGCTCACCCAGCTCGAGACCCCGTCCGCCCTGACCGCCCACATCACCGCGCGCGGTCGCGAGCACGGGATGACCGTGATCCTCGATCCGGCACCGGCGGCGGAGCTGGCACCGGAGATCTGGCGGAGCATCGACATCGTCACCCCGAACGAGACCGAGGCGTCGCTCATCAGCGGCATCGAGGTGACCGACGCCGCCTCCGCCGAGCGCGCCGGGCACTGGTTCCTGGAGCAGGGCGTGGGCGCCGCGGTCATCACCCTGGCCGGGCAGGGGTCGTGCGTCGTCACCGCCGAGGGGGCCACCGTCGTCCCGCCGTTCCCCGTGGAGGCCGTCGACACCACCGCCGCGGGCGATGCCTATGCCGGCTACCTCGGTGCCGCGCTCGCGAGTGGAGCGGCCCTCACCGACGCGGTGCGGCTGGCGACTGCCGCGGGCGCCCTCACCGTCACGAAGCAGGGGGCCTCGCCGAGCCTCCCCCACCGCGCCGACGTCGAGGCCTTCCTCGCCGCGCGCACCGCGGCCGCCGTCGCGAACTGAACCAGGAGCACACGATGCGCAAGACCTCGACCACGATCAACCCGGCGCTCTCCCGCGTCATCAGCGAGACCGGGCACACCGATCTGATCGTCGTGACCGACGCCGGGCTGCCGATCCCGCCGGGCTCCGAGCGCATCGACCTCGCCTACCGTCCCGGTGCCCCCGCCTTCCTCGACGTGCTCGACACGGTGCTCGCGGAGCTCGTGGTCGAGGGGGCGACGGTGTCGGCCGAGGTCGCCGAGAAGAGCCCGGAGGTGCTGGACGCCCTGCGCGAGCGCTTCGCCGATGCGGAGTTCGAGATCGAGCTCGTCCCGCACGTCGAGTTCAAGCAGCGCACGCACGCAGCCCGCGCCTTCGTGCGCTCGGGGGAGTTCACGCCGTACGCGAACGTGATCCTGCACGCGGGGGTGGCGTACTGATGTCCCTCATCGAGGATGCGATCGACCGCCACAGCGCGGCGCCGATGTACGACCAGCTCCGGCAGCTCATCATCGACGGCATCGCCCGCGACGGTCTGCAGCCGGGCGACCCTCTTCCCGGCGAGCACCGGCTGTGCGAGCGCTACGGCATCTCCCGCACGGTCGTGCGCCAGGCGCTCGCCCAGCTCGAGCACGAGGGACTCGTCGAGCGGGTGAAGGGCAAGGGCACCTTCGTCTCCCGCCCGCGCACGAGCGAGAGTCTCGTGCACACGCTCGTCGGGCTGTACGACGACGTCGAGCGGCGCGGCGGCCACGTGCACAGCGACGTCCTCCGGCACGAGCAGACCGTCGCCGACGAGGAGGTCGCCCTGGCCCTGGAGGTGCCGGTCGGATCGCCGGTGATCGTGCTAGAGCGACTGCGGCACGTCGACGGCGAGCCCTGGTCGCTCTCCACCACGTGGATGCCGGAGGCGGTGGGCGCGGTGACGCTCGGCGCCGACCTCACCGAGGCGTCGCTGTACCGGCTGCTCGCCGACCACGGCATCATCGCCACGCACGGCGTCCGCTCCGCCGAGGCGACGGTCGCCACGCACGAGCAGGCCCAGCATCTCGGTGTGAGTGCCGGCTCCGCCCTCCTCCGCCTGCGCAGCATCAGCCGCAGTGAGGACGGGCTGCCGATCGAGTACTTCATCGCGTATCACCGTGGCGACCGCTCGCGCTTCGAGTTCCAGCTCCAGCAGGAGCAGTCCCAGGCGTCGCTGATGCACGTGGACGGATCGGGCGGCGCCTCCCCCGCGGGCACGGTGGGCTGACCCCGGCCCCGGTACGCTCAAGGGCATGAGCGACTGGACCAGCACCGCGATCGCCCTGCTGGAAGCAGATGCCAACCGCAGCGCCGACACGCACCTGCACCTTTTCCCGCTGCCGCCGGAGTGGGGCATCGACCTCTACCTCAAGGACGAGTCGGTGCACCCGACCGGCTCGCTCAAGCACCGCCTCGCGCGCTCGCTCCTCCTCTACGGGCTCGTCAACGGGCGCATCCACGAGGACACCACCCTCGTGGAGTCGTCGAGCGGGTCGACCGCGGTGTCGGAGGCCTACTTCGCCCGGATGCTGGGGCTGACCTTCATCACCGTCGTACCCCGGTCGACGGTGCAGGAGAAGATCGACCTCATCGAGTTCTACGGCGGCACCTGCCATTTCGTGGACCGCGCGGAGGACATGTCCCCCGAGGCGCAGCGCCTGGCGGCGGACTGCACCGGGCACTACCTCGACCAGTTCACCTATGCGGAGCGTGCGACCGACTGGCGCGGCAACAACAACATCGCGGACAGCGTGTTCGGCCAGCTCGCCCAGGAGCGGCATCCGATCCCCCGCTGGATCGTCACGGGCGCCGGCACCGGGGGCACCAGCGCCACGTTCGGCCGCTACGTGAAGTACCGCCGCCATGACACCCGGATCGCCGTCGTCGACCCCGAGGGCTCGGCCTTCTACGACGGCTGGGCGGGCACGGTCGACCCGCCCGCCGGACGCCCGAGCCGCATCGAGGGCATCGGGCGTCCGCGGGTGGAGGCCTCCTTCGTGCCGTCCGTGATCGACGAGATGATCCAGGTGCCGGACGCGGGCTCCATCGCCGCGATCCGCCTCCTCCGCGAGCGCACCCTGCACTGGGCGGGCGGCTCCACCGGCACGAACCTCTACGGCGCGTTCCAGCTCATCGCCCGGATGCGTGCCGCGGGCGAGACCGGCAGCGTCGTGACCCTGATCTGCGACAGCGGTGTGCGGTACGCCGGCACGTACTACTCGGACGACTGGGTGGCACAGCAGGGGTGGGATCTCGCGCCGCACCGTGCGCGGCTGGAGCGGTTCCTGGAGACCGGGGTCTGGGCGGAGTGATCCTCGGGTTACGCTGACCCCATGACCACACTCATCCTCACTGTCGCGGGTGCCGATCGTCCGGGCCTGGTGGCCGCCGTCGCCGATGTCGTCGATGCCCATGGCGGCAACTGGGAGAACAGTTCCCTCGCCGAGCTCGCCGGCACGTTCGCGGGTGTCATCGAGGTGTCCGTGCCGACGGAGCGCACCGGGGAGCTCGAGACCGCACTTCGGGGGATCCAGGGCCAGGGTCTGCTCACGCTCTCGGTGCTCACCGGCACGCCGGGGCCATCCGAGGACGAGGAGCAGCTGCTCGTGATGCAGGTGCTCGGCAACGACCGCCCCGGGATCGTGCGCGAGGTGTCGGCGGTGCTGAACGCGCACGCCCTGAGCATCGAGGAGCTCACGACCGAGACCCGGGAGGCCGCGATGGCCGGCGGGCGGCTGTTCGAGGCGTCGGTGATCGCGAAGGTCCCGCCGACGGTCGACCTCGACGCCCTGCGTGCCGACCTCGAGCGCCTCGCGTCGGAGATCCAGGTCGACATCAACCTCGGCTGACCCCCGTTCGAATCGCCTGAATGGCTCCATCCGGCCGCCGGATGGGACCAATCGGGCGATTCGAACGGGAGTCAGAGGCCGGAGTACCGCCGCACCCAGTACTCGGTGTAGGCGACGTGGGCGGACGCGGCGGCCGAGGCCGCGACGGGATCCGCGGCGGCGAGGCCGCGCAGGATGGCGCGGTGGCCGGCGTCGGAGTGGATCTTGAGCTCCGCGGCATCCTCCGGGTCGGAGATCCGGTACGCACGGGAGCGGGAGCGCAGCACGTCGATCAGGCTCGTCAGGGCCTCGTTGCCCGCGACCGACGAGATGGCCATGTGGAACTCGTGGTCGAGGCGGGACTGCGCCTCGAAGTCCGTCGTCGACTCGATCTCGGTGAGCACCGCGTCGAGCGCGGCAACCGTGTCCTCGTCGATCCGGGCCGCGGCGAGCGCCGCCGCATGCGGCTCGAGCACCCGTCGGAGCTCCGTCAGCTCCAGCACCCCGGCCATCGGCAGCAGTCCGACCGTGAGGGAGAGACTGCCGATGAGGTCGGCGGCGCGGAGCTCGCTGACGTAGCTGCCGGAGCCGTGCCGCGTCTCCAGCACGCCCAGTGCGGCGAGGGTGCGGATGGCTTCGCGGAGCGATCCCCGTGAGACGCCGAGCCGTTCGCACAGCTCCCCCTCGCTCGGCAGCCGGTCGCCGGGGCGCAGGGCACCGTCGGCGATGAGAGCCCGCAGGCCGTGCAGCGCCGTGTCGAGTGCGCTCATCGTCATCCTCTCTGCCACTCCCCCATCCCTCGTGAAGTCTGTCGGACACACCGGTCGCCGCAAACTCGTATGACAACTATGTTTCATCTCTCCGGTTTCGTAGCTAAAAGTGAAGGCGTGTGGCAAAGTTGTGCAACAACTCGCCCCCACTCATCGATGAGGTCCGATGCCCGCTCCGCAGTTCCCCGCTCCGCTCACGCTGAACTCCGGCCTGCGGGCGCGCGACGCCTGGCCGCTCGACCCGACCGTGATCCACCTCAACCACGGGTCGTTCGGGGCCGTGCCGTCGGTGGTGGTCGCCCACCAGGACGCGCTGCGCCGCCGCGCCGACCTGAGCCCCGTCGAGTGGTTCCCGCGGATCGCGGAGCGGGTGCAGGACGCCAGGCAGCGGACGGCCCCGTTCGTCGGAGCGCGCGCGGAGGACAGCGTGTTCGTGCCCAACGCCTCCGCCGCGGCCACCGTCGTCTACAACGCCCTCCAGCTCGACAGCGGCGACGAGATCCTCGTGACCGACCAGGGCTACGGCGCCATCACCATGGGCGCCGAGCGCCTCGCCCGACGCTTCGGCGCCTCCGTCCGCACGGTCGCCCTGCCCCTGCTCGCGGATGACGACGAGATCGTGCAGCTCTTCGCCGACGCGCTCACCCCGCGCACCCGGCTGCTCGTCGTCGACCAGATCACCTCGCCCACCGCCCGCCTGCTGCCCACCCGCCGCCTCGCCGACCTCGCGGCCGAGCGCGGCGTGCGCACCCTCGTCGACGGCGCCCACGCTCCCGGCCTCATCCCGGACGCGGCGGCCGTCGCCGGCGGCGACTGGTGGTTCGGCAATCTGCACAAGTGGCCCTGCGCCCCTCGCGGCTCCGCCCTCCTCGTCACCACCGCCCCCGACCGCGACGAGCTCTGGCCGCTGATCGACTCCTGGGCCGCGCGCGAGCCGTACCCCGAGCGCTTCGACACCCAGGGCACGATCGATGCGACGACCTACCTCGCCACCCCCACCGCGATCGAGTTCATCGAGGCCGAGTTCGGATGGGAGGCCGCCCGCGACGCCATGGCCGCACGGGCCGACGCCGGCGCCGAGCTCATCGCCGAAGCCCTGCGCCCCTTCAGCGACGAGGATCCGCTGACCCCGCTCCCCTCCCCGGTGCCGTCCATGCGGCTCATCCGGCTGCCGCTCGGCCTCGGCGCCACCCGCGAGGAGGCCGACGCGCTGCGCATGGACCTCCTCGACGAGGTCGGCGTGGAGACCGCGTTCACCAGCTTCCGCGGCGTCGGCTACTTCCGCCTCTCCGCGCACCTGTACACCGAGGCGTCCGACATCGAGGCGTTCGTCGAGCGCTGCGTCCCCGCGATCCTGCGCCGCGCCGGCATCCGCGCCGCGGACGCCCTCATCCTCCCCTGACCCGCATCACCTCCCGCACGACCCACCCGAACACCCACCCACCCCCACCGAGAGGCACATCGTGAAGAACAAGATCTTGACGACCGCAGCCGGAGTCGGCACCGTCGCCGTCCTCGCACTCACCGGCTGCTCCGGAGGCTCCGGCTCGTCCGGCGGCGACGGCAGCGTCACCCTCCAGATGGTCGAGAGCCTGACGAACCCGGCGCGCACCGAGCTGCTCCGCGGACTGCTCGACGAGTTCGAGAAGGACAACCCCGACATCACCGTCACCCTGGTCTCCCCGCCCACCGAGCAGGCCGACCAGAAGATCCAGCAGATGCTGCAGTCCGGCAAGGGCGTCGACGTGCTCGAGGTGCGCGACATCACCGTCGGGCCGTTCGCGAACAACGGCTGGCTCTACGACCTCGGTCCCGATCTGAAGAAGTGGGACGGCTGGGACGCCCTGACCGAGAACGCGCAGTCGGCCTCGGTCGCGGAGGACGGCAAGAGCTACTTCGTCCCCTACGGCTTCTACGGGCTGTCGCTCTTCTACCGCACCGACCTCGTGGAGGACGCCGGCTTCGACGGCCCACCGCACAGCTGGAAGGACCTGCTGGAGCAGGCGTCGGCGATCCAGGACCCGTCGAACAACATCTACGGGTACGCGTTCCGTGGCGGTCAGAACGCGAACAGCAACGTCGTCGCCGCGATCGAGGCCTACACGATCGACGGCCTCGACACGGAGGACGCGTTCCTCATGGAGGACGGCTCGACGATCTTCGCCGCCCCCGAAGCGCAGGAGGCCGTCGACGACTACTTCGACCTGTTCAAGGAAGCCTCGCCGCCGTCCGCCGTCTCGTGGGGCTACCCCGAGATGGTCGCCGGATTCACGAACGGCACCACGGCCTTCCTCCTGCAGGACCCGGAGGTCATCGCGACGGTGCAGGACTCCTCGCTGACCGAGGACCAGTGGGACACCGCGCCGCTGCTCGTCGGCCCGTCCGGCAAGGCCGCACAGCCCCTCGCCGTCGCCGGCTGGGGTGTCGCGGAGAACAGCGAGCACAAGGAGGCCGCGGTGAAGCTCGTCGAGTTCCTGTCGTCCGCCGAGCCCGCCACCGAGTTCGCGCAGGCGAACAGCCTCGTCCCGATCATCGCGGCCGCCGCGGACGACGAGTTCTACTCCACCGGCCCCTGGACGAGCTACGTCACCATGACCGAGGACCCGGAGACCTACGTCAACGTGCGGCAGCCGCGCGGCGTGAGCTGGTGGACCGAGTGGATCCAGAAGTCCGACCAGGACGTGCAGAGCGTGCTGCTCGGCAACATGTCCACCAAGGACCTCCTCGCCTCGTGGGACGCGTTCTGGACCGAGAAGTACGCCGCGGAGAAGGGTTGATCCGTGGCCCGCACCATCCGTGAAGGGGGCTCCGTCGGCACCGCCGGCGGGGCCTCCCCGGCATCGCGTCGCCGCCCCTTCCGGGGCCGCACCGCCCTCACGCTGCTGGCCTTCCTCGCGCCCGCGATCGTCTTCGTCTGCTGGTTCACCTACTGGCCGATGCTGCAGGGCGCCCGCATGGCGTTCCACGACTGGAACCTGTGGGATCTCACGTCGACGCCGTTCGTCGGCTTCGACAACTTCCTCGCCGTCTTCCGCGACCCGGCGTTCCCGACCGTGGCCTGGAACTCGGTGCTCTGGGTGGTCGGCTCGCTCGTGCCGCAGCTCGTGATCGGGTTCCTCATCGCCCTCGCCCTGCGCAAGCGGTTCCGCTTCCGCGGCCTCTACCAGGCGCTGGTCTTCTTCCCGTGGGCGGTGTCCGGCTTCCTCATCGGCATGCTGTTCCGCTGGATGTTCAACGCCGAGTTCGGCGTCGTCAACGACCTGCTCATGAAGGCCGGTCTGATCGATGCCCCGCTGCCGTGGCTGGCCGACCCGAAGCTCGCGATGTTCGCCGTGATCGTCGCGAACATCTGGTACGGCGTGACCTTCTTCGCGATCATGATCCTGGCCGCTCTCCAGTCGGTGCCGGACGAGATGCTGGAGGCGGCGAGCCTCGACGGCGCCGGCAAGGTGCGGCAGCTGTTCTCGATCATCATCCCCTACATCTCGATGACGCTGCTGCTGACGATCCTGCTGCGCGTGATCTGGATCTTCAACTTCCCCGACATCATCTACGCGATGACGAACGGCGGCCCGGCCAACCAGACCCACATCATCACGACGTGGATGATCAACTACACGCAGCAGGGCAACTACGGCATCGCGAGCGCCATCGGGCTCATCGTCGTGGCGTTCCTCATGGTGTTCTGCGCGTTCTACCTGATGGCGATGCGGAGAGTGCAGCGATGACCATCACCTCATCCGTCCGGACCGGCTCCTCGGTCACGGAGACCCGTCGCATCACGGTGCCCGACCCGAAAGCCGCCCCGCGTCCCAGGCCCCGCGTCACGGTGGGCGGCGTGGCGCGTGTCGTCGGCCTGGGGCTGTGGCTGCTCGTCACGCTGTTCCCGCTGTACTGGATCACGCTCACCGCGTTCAAGTCGCCGGGGACCATCAACCGCTTCCCGATCGAGTACTGGCCGAGCGAGCCCTCGCTGGACAACTTCACGAGCCTGTTCGAGAAGAGCTCGTTCGGGACGTTCCTGGCGAACTCGGCGATCGTGGCGGTGTCGGCGGGCGCCGTGGCGACGCTCATCGCGCTGCTCAGCGCCTACGTGCTGGCGCGATTCGAGTTCCGCGGCAAGGGGGCGGTGCTCATCGCGTTCCTGTTGACGCAGATGATCCCGGCGTTCATCGCCCTCGGACCGCTGTACTCGATGATGACCGATCTCGGCCTCGTCGACACCAAGCCGGGCCTCATCCTCGTCTACATCGCGATCTGCATCCCGTTCTCCACGGTCATGCTGCGAGGCTTCTTCGAGAACGTGCCCGACGCGCTGGAGGAGGCGGCGATGATCGACGGCTGCTCGCGTCTCGGCGCCCTGTTCCGGGTGCTCGTGCCGGTGATGACCCCCGGCATCATCGCGGCGTTCATCTTCAACTTCGTGAACTGCTGGAACGAGCTGTTCCTGTCGGTCGTGCTGATGAACACCGACGCGAACCGCACCGTGCCCTCGGCGCTGAACGGCTTCATCTCGACGTTCAACATCGACTGGGGCTCCATGAGCGCCGCGGCCGTGCTGACGATCCTCCCGACGATGGTGATGTTCGCCCTCGCCAGCCGCTGGATCGTCCAGGGCCTGACGGCCGGGGCCGTCAAGGAGTAACCCGCCCGAATCGCGCAAATGGTCCCAT
>NZ_DLNJ01000016.1:573-29661 GCF_002478345.1 Microbacterium sp. UBA7513 | reverse complement strand
ATGGGACCATTTGCGCGATTCGAAGGCCTAGACGAGCCGGGACTTCGGCGACACCGAGTACGTGTGCTCGGCGTCGCGGTTGACCGTGTCACCGAGAGCCTCGTCGATCGCGGTCATGGTGTCGGCGTCGAGCGTCACGCCGGAGGCCTTGACCGTGTCGGCGAGCTGCTCCGGACGGGAGGCGCCGACGAGGGCCGCCGCGACGTTCGGGTTCTGCAGCACCCACGCGATCGCGAGCTGCGGCATCGACAGCCCCGCCTGCTCCGCGATCGGCTTGAGGCGCTGCACCGCGGTGAGGATCTCGTCCTGCAGGAAGCTCTTGATGAAGCCCGCGCCCGAGTTCTGATCCGTCGCCCGAGACCCCTCCGGCACCGGCTGACCCGGGAGGTACTTCCCGCTCAGCACACCCTGCGCCATCGGCGACCAGACGATCTGCGAGATGCCGAGCTCCTCCGACGTGGGGACGACCTTGCCCTCGATGACCCGCCACAGCATGGAGTACTGCGGCTGGTTCGAGATGAGCTGGATGCCGAGCTGCTTCGCCAGGGCGTGCCCCTCACGGAGCTGCTCCGCGGTCCACTCCGAGACGCCGATGTAGAGCGCCTTGCCCTGACGGACGACGTCGGCGAAGGCCTGGAACGTCTCCTCCAGCGGGGTCTCGTAGTCGAAGCGGTGCGCCTGGTAGAGATCGACGTAGTCGGTGCCGAGGCGCTGCAGCGAGCCGTTGATCGACTCCACGATGTGCTTCCGGCTCAGGCCGGTGTCGTTCGGACCCTTGGGGCCGGTCGGGAAGTAGACCTTGGTGAAGATCTCGAGGCTCTCGCGACGCTGGCCCTCCAGAGCCTTGCCGAGCACGACCTCGGCGGCCGTGTTCGCGTAGGTGTCCGCGGTGTCGAACGTGGTGATGCCGGCGTCCAGGGCGGCGTGCACGGTCTTGACCGCGGCGTCGTCCTCGACCTGCGAGGCGTGCGTGACCCAGTTGCCGTACGTGATCTCCGAGACCTTGAGACCGCTGTTGCCGAGATAGCGATAGTTGACCATGGACCCACGCTAGTCCCGCCAGGGGAACGGCGGGCCGGATCGGCCGCGATCGTCAGGCCGTGGCAGGGGTCGGCCCACGGCGGCCGGATGTGATCGCGGCCCCGACCAGCACGCCGACCGCGGAGAGCGCGCTGACCGCGTACAGGGGCAGGGCCCACGGGGAGGCGTCGGCACCGCTGATCCCGAAGGTGTCGGCGAGGCCCATGCCCGGGCCGAACGACGCGACGAAGTAGGCCGGCGCCCCGCCCATGAGCAGCGCGAGGAAGGTCATGCTGGCCACCACCGCGGGCGCCCGGGTGAGGAGGCAGACGACGGCCGTCCCGATGGCCAGGCACACGCCCGCACCGAGGATGCCGAGGACCGTCGGCGGCATGAGGCTCTCCCCGGCGTTCGACATCGCGGCCCGGACCTCGTCGAGAGAGAGGCCGCCCGGGGCCGCGGCGAGCGGATTGAGCACGAGGATCTGCACCGCGGCGAGGGCGGCGTACGCGGTGACGGCGAGCACGCCCGCGACGCAGATCCAGAGGGTGGGGCGCGGCACCGGTGTCATGCGGTCACCCTAGGCAGGGCTGCTGAGAGTCTCCCGGTACTCGCGCCAGGCATCGCCCAGGCGGCGCACTCCCTCGGTGAGCACGTCGTCCGGCGCGGTGAACGGCAGGCGCACATGGTCGTCCGGCGCGGCGGCCGAGACCGCGAAGGCCCCGGTGCCCGCGATCGAGACCCCGTGCGCCGCGGCGACGCGCGCGAGAGCCGATGCGGAGCCGCGAGGCAGCGCCGCCCACAGCGCGAGTCCACCCCGTGGGGCGTCGGAGGTCCAGTCAGGGAGATGCGCGGCCATCAGCTCCTGCAGCAGGAGGAGCCGCTGCTGGTGCACGCGGCTGTTGGCGCGGCGGAGCTCCGTCGCGTGCGCGATGAGGTCGAGCGCGAGGAGCTGGCCGGGCACGCTCGTGGACTGGTCGGCAAGCTGCCGGGCACCCCGGAGCCTCCGCACCAGCACGGGGTCGGCCCGCAGCCACCCGATCCGCAGCCCGGCCCAGGCCCACTTCGACACGGACTCGACGACGAGTACCGGGGCATCCGGCCGTTCCGACGCGAGCGTGGGCGGCACGACCCCGTCGAACGAGATCCCGGCGACGACACGGTCCTCGATCACGGGGACCCCGTACTGCGCGGCGAGCTCGGCCACGCGGTGCCGGGCCGCCGCGGGAAGTCGCGTCCCCGTCGGATTCTGGTGGTGCGGATTGAGCGCGACGAGCACAGGACGAAGCCGGGCCATCGCCTGCTCCAGCGCTTCGACGTCGAGGCCGTCCGCGCCCATCGGCACGCCGTGCACGGTGCCACCGCGCAGCCCCACGGAGTCGGTCACGCCCGGCCAGGTGATCTCCTCCGCGAGCACGACGTCACCCGGTTCCACGAGCGCGTTGACGACGAGGCTGATGGCCTGCTGCGCGCCGTGGGTCACGAGGATCTGCTCGGGCGTGGTCGGCGTCCCCTCGGCACGGTACATGTCGGCGATGAGTTCGCGGAGCGCGGGGAGCCCGGCCGGGTCGGTCTCCGGGAGCAAGGCGAGGTCGAGCCGCGGCTGGTGGTCGCGGATGAGCTGGACACCGAGGTCCGGGATCTGCGGCACCGTGCGGAGCAGATCGATCGCGTTGGGGAGAGCCGAGAACAGGGCCTCGCCGCGGCCGGGACGGCGGTCAGCCGCGGGCGCCGTCCTCGCGCCCGAGACCCTCGTTCCGCTGCCCTGCCGGCGCTCGACGAGGCCCTGCTCGGCGAGAGAGGCATAGGCGGACACGACCGTGCCCCGCGAGACCGCGACCACCGCGGCGAGAGCGCGTTCGGCAGGCAGGCGGTCGGCGGGGCGCAGCTCACCGCCGCTGATCAGGGCGGCGATCGCCGCGGCGAGTCGCGTGGAGAGCGTGCCGTCGCCGTGCGCCCAGCGGCCGAGGCGTGCGGCGAGGGCGGTCGCGGACACCTCCCCGGCCTGGACGAGGGGCCCGGGGACCGATCCGTGGGCCACCGGCACCGCATTGGCCCTGTCGAGGGTGTCCATGAGATCTGATTCTGGACCAATGACAGTTCTCACGACCAGCTTCGGGCTCGATCTCGGTCCAATCGACCCGGATTGGACCATCGGCGAGCTCCTCGCATGGCTCGAGGACGACGCCCGCACGCACGACCCATCCCTCCGCGAACCGCTCGCCCGCATCGAGGCCGCCGTGACCGGCACCCCGTGGCCGACCGCCCCGTCCCCGGTGGCCCCGTCCACGGTCGCCCTGATCCGCTCCCTCGCGGTGGCGTCTCGGTCCGGGGGCCTCTCCCGCGTTCGAATCGCCCACTTTGCTCCGAATCCGGCCGGAATGGAGCAAAGTGCGCGACTCGAAACGAGTCAGGTGGCCTGAGCCCCGGCGCCGGAGGCGGGAGTGGTGACGATGTCGGCGCGGTCGCGGAAGCCCTCCGCCGTGACCCTGTCCAGCGCGACCTGCTTGCGGATGGCCAGAGCCTTCTCGTACAGGCTGGGGTCGCCGTAGCTCGTGAGCACCTTCACCAGCACCGGCAGCAGCTCGATCATGAAGAACAGCGCGGCGATGAGGATGTGCGCCCAGAGGATCGCGGGCTCCTTCTCGCTCAGGCGATTGAGGCCGCTGATCTGGCTCAGCAGCCCCACCGCCCCGGCGTTGCCCTGCGCCACGGAGTCGGCGCGGGCGTTGTAGGCCGCGAGAGCCTGCTCGTACGTGTCACGCGCGGCGGGGAGCTCGTCCTTCGCCTGCTGACGGTTCTGGGACTCCGAGGCCGTGGTGTTCTCCTTGGCGGCGCTTCCTGCAGCGGCGAGCTCCTCGTTCGCGGTACGGAGCTGGGCCGCGAGCGCGTCGTAGGTCTGCTGGGCCTCGGCGAGCTGAGCCTGGGCGGCCTGAGAGCTCGCGCCCTCGCCGTTCACGCCGGTGCAGCCGGGGACGGTGCCCGCGCCCTCGCCCGTGAGCTCGCACTGGTACAGCGTGCGCGCCTGGTCGATCACGGCCTGCTGCTCCGTGAGCTTGGCCGTCAGGTCGTCGACCGTGGACTGGGCGGCGGACTCGGTCGCCGACGACGACTCGGTCCCCGCGACGATACCCGTGGCGGCCTGGTTCTCCAGTGCCGCGACGCGCTCGGACGCCGCGTCGAGCGCCTTCTTCTCGGGTCCGGTCTCGAGCGCCTCCTGATCGGCCTGCGCCTGGACGATGTTGGTCGCGGCGACCTCGCGGGAGATGTCGTTGTGGAAGATCTGCAGCACGAGCGGTTCCGCCACGACGAATCCGATGATCGCCGCCATGATCACGCGGGGGATCGCGAGGCCGATGAGCTTCCAGACGTTGCGGGTCGACGTCATGGTCGAGGTGAGGAAGCGGTCGAGGTTGAAGATGATCAGCGCCCACACGATCGCGAGCGGGATGGCGAGCCAGACCGCTGCGCGCACGCCGGTCGTGAGGGCGAAGAGCATGGAGATCGCGCTGACCAGGGCGGTGCCGGCGAGCACGAAGAACATCTGCACGAACCGCGGGGTCTCGCCGGGGACCCGGTCGAGGATCTCGCCCTCGGCCCCGCCGAGGATCGCGAGAGCACGGAGGCGCTCGGCGGCGGTGCGACGACGACGCGGCTTCCGAACGCGCTGCGGGCGGACCTTTCGCTCGGGGACGGGCTCCGCGTCGACCGGAGCGTCGGGCGCCGTCACCGGCTCGGGCGTCGGGTCGTCGGACGCGACGTCGGGCTGCGCGGACGTGTCGCCGGTCGGCTCGTACTCGCGCAGGAAGTCGAGGTCATCCGTCTCGGCGTTCGGGTCGCCGTCGAGGATGATCCGACCCTGCGAGTCGAAGCGACCCGGGCGGTGGGCGGAATAGGGCATCCCGATAATCTACGAAACTCCGCCTGTGCATACCGTGGAAGATCCCTTGGACGGGCCTTCGAGTCGCGCGAATGGTTGCATCCAGGCCGGATGTGGAGCCAGGTGAGCGATTCGAACCGGGGTCAGGCCATCGCCGCGGCGGCAGCCTCGTCCTCGGTCGTCGCGACGAGCTGCCCGCAGGCGCCGTCGATCTCCTTGCCGCGGGTGTCGCGGAGGGTCGTCGGGATGCCGGCGTCGTTCAGCCGCCGCACGAACTCGTCCGTGACGTCCTTCTCCGACGAGGTCCAGATCGAGCCCGGCGTCGGGTTCAGCGGGATCGGGTTCACGTGCACCCACCCGCGACCGCGCTGGTTGAGCTTGTCCGCCAGGAGGTCTGCCCGCCACGCATGGTCGTTCATGTCCTTGATGAGGGCGTACTCGATGGACACGCGGCGCCCGGTCTTGGCGTAGTAGTCGTAGGCCGCATCGAGCGCCTCGTCGACCTTCCACCGCGAGTTCACGGGGATGAGCTCGTCGCGCAGGTGGTCGTCGGGGGCGTGCAGCGACAGGGCGAACGTGACGGGGATGTTCTCGTCGGCGAGCTTGCGGATCGCGGGCACGAGCCCCACCGTCGACACGGTGATACCCCGGGCGCTCATGCCGAGACCGTCGGGCTGCGGGGCGACCATGGTGCGCACCGCGTCCATGACCCGCTTGTAGTTGGCGAGCGGCTCCCCCATGCCCATGAAGACGATGTTGGAGACGCGCTCCATGCTGTGATCATCGCGCTTCTTGCCGCCCAGCTCGCCGTTCGCGATGGCCCGATTGGCCCGGACGATCTGCTCGATGATCTCGGCGGTGGACATGTTGCGCGTCAGCCCCGCCTGGCCCGTGGCGCAGAACGGGCAGTTCATGCCGCAGCCGGCCTGGCTCGACACGCACAGCGTGATGCGGCCGGGGTAGCGCATGAGGACCGACTCGACGAGCGCGCCGTCGTGCAGACGCCAGAGGAACTTGATGGTGTCGCCGCGGTCGGTCTCCAGCCGCCGCACCTCGGTCATGAGGGGCGGGAGCATGCCGGCGACGAGCTCGTCGCGGATACCGGCGGGGAGGTCCGTCATCTCCGCGGGGTCGGACGTGTAGTGGCGGAAGTAGTGCGTGGCGAGCTGCTTGGCGCGGAACCCGGGGAGTCCGAGCTCCTTCACCTTGTCGATGCGCTCGGCCGGGGTGAGGTCGGCGAGGTGGACCGGCGGCTTGCCGCGCTTCGGGCTCGCGAACTGCAGCAGGGGGCGCCCCTCGGCGTCCTTCTTCTGGGTCCACCCCTCGGTCGCGGGGCGCACCTGCGGGGCCCGTGTCTCGCGGATCGCCCCCGAACGGGACGACGCGGGCGCGGTCGCGGGGCGCGTGTCGGGTGTGCGGGGGTTCTCGGCCATCCCTCCAGGGTACCGGGATGCGGGTGGGAGGCGCCTGGGCACGATCCCTGTCGCGGAGCGGGGCCGACACTACTTGTAATGACAAGTTGCCGTGCGGAAGAATGGGCGCATCCCCCTCGATCAAGGAGCAGCATGTCCGACCGTCTCGCCCGCGCCCGCACCACCGGCATCCTCGCCGTCCTCCGCGCCCCGTCGCCGGAGCTGGCTCTGGAGGCGTCGGAGGCGATCATCCGCGGCGGAGTCTCCGGTATCGAGGTGACCTTCTCGACCCCCGACGCACCGGCCGTGATCCGAGAGCTCATCGCCCGCCACGGAGACGCCGCGTACATCGGCGCCGGCACCGTCACGACGGCGGAGCAGGCGACCCAGGCCGCCGACGCGGGTGCCGCCTTCCTCGTCAGCCCGGGAACCCTCCCCGACCTCACGCGCGCCATGATCGACACCGGCCGCGTCGTGATGACCGGCGCGATGACGCCGACGGAGGTCATGGGCGCCCTCGAACTCGGCGTCGACGTCGTGAAGATCTTCCCCGCCTCGCTCGGTGGCCCCTCCTACCTCGGTGCGCTGCGCGGGCCGTTCCCCGACGCT
Organism: Microbacterium sp. UBA7513; assembly: GCF_002478345.1. Taxonomy (NCBI): domain Bacteria; kingdom Bacillati; phylum Actinomycetota; class Actinomycetes; order Micrococcales; family Microbacteriaceae; genus Microbacterium; species Microbacterium sp. UBA7513. The sequence goes on along the minus strand of NZ_DLNJ01000016.1, from coordinate 22,740 downwards.
CCCCTGATGCCCACGGGAGGCGTGAAGCCCGACAACCTCGCCGACTGGTTCGCCGCCGGCGCGGTCGCCGTCGGTGCCGGTGGAGACCTCGCGAACGGCACCGCGATCGCGAACGCGGACTGGGCCGAGATCGAGGAGCGCGCGGCGCGCTTCGCGGCCGCGCTCGCTGCCACGCGGGGCTGAGCCGTCGACCTCCGGGATCATTTGGTATACCGGATGCATGTGGATGCGGCGGAGTGCGGCGGTCGGCGTCCTCGCGGGGACACTGCTCCTCGCCTCGGCCTGCACCGCTGCACCCTCGTCGCCCCACACGGCACCGATCCCGGAGGTTCCCATGACCGACGCCACGTCCGACCTGCTCGCCGCCGCCGCCGCGGGAGACGGTGACGCCGTCCGCCGCGCGCTCGACACGGGTGCCGACATCGAGGCCCGCGGCGACGGCGGCATGACTCCCCTGATCGCGGCCACCAAGGCGAACCACGTCGACGCGGCACGTCTCCTAATCGAGGCCGGCGCCGACGTGAACGCGAAGGACGACATCCAGGACTCCGCCTACCTCTACGCCGGCGCCCGCGGGCATGACGAGATCCTGCGGATGACCCTGGCGCACGGCGCCGACCTCCGCAGCACGAACCGCTTCGGCGGCACCGCGCTGATCCCCGCGTCCGAGCGCGGCCTGCTGCCGACGGTCGAGATCCTGCTGGACGCCGGAGTCGACCCCGATCACATCAACAACCTCGGCTGGACCGCCCTGCACGAGGCGATCGTGCTCGGCGATGGGTCCGCCCGCTACGTCGAGGTGGTGCGCGCTCTCCTCGACGGCGGCGCCGATGCGACCATCCGCGACGGCGACGGGGTGCTGCCGCTGGACCTTGCGACCGACCGCGGGTACGACGCCATCGCCGCTGAGCTCCGGCGGTGACAGCACTCGATCCCTGGGCCTGGGCCGCGCTCGGCGTGGCCGCGGTCGTCATCGGGATCTCGAAGACCGCTCTTCCGGGCGGCAGCATCCTCGCGATCGCCCTGTTCGCCGCGGTCCTCCCCGCCCGCACCTCCACGGCGGCGACACTTCTGCTGCTGATGGTGGGCGACGTCTTCGCGCTCCTCGCCTATCGACGGCACGCCCACTGGCCCACGCTGCTTCGGCTCGCACCGGCGGTCGTGGCCGGACTCCTCCTCGGCTTCGCCTTCCTCGCTCTGACCGGAGACGGGGTCGTGCGCCGCGCCATCGGCGTGATCCTGCTGCTGATGATCGCCGTGACGCTGTGGCGGCGATGGCGGCAGGCGCGGGCGGAGCAGGAGGCGGCGGCGCGGGGCGGCGCGCTGCTGGCCGGCGTCTACGGCACGCTCGGCGGCTTCACGACCATGGTGGCCAACGCGGGCGGGCCGGTCATGTCGATGTACTTCCTCGCCACGCGGACACCCGTCCAGGTCTTTCTCGGCACCTCCGCCTGGTTCTTCGCGATCATCAACGTGATCAAGGTGCCGTTCCTGGCCGGGATCGGACTGTTCACCGGGCCCGTGCTGCTCACCGATGCGATCCTCGCGCCGCTCGTGGTGCTCGGCGCGCTGCTCGGGCTGCGGGTGGCGCGGCGCCTGGACCAGCGGCTCTTCGACCGCATCGTGATCGTGCTGACGATCCTCGGCGCCGTGTACCTGCTGCTCTAGCCCTTGGACAGGCTCTAGCCCTTCGACGGACTCAGGGGCCCAAGCGTGGGTCGCTGAGCCTGTCGAAGCGCATCAGTCCAGGAAGATGTCCGGGAACAGCGCGCTGTCCGGAGTCCCGGGGACGGCGGCGTAGCCCGAGAAGTCGGTGACGCCGTTCGCCTCGAGCACGTCCTCCACGATCAGCGACTGTCCCGTGTACGTGCGCGCCGACTGGGTGAGCACGGCGTGGGCGGCGTCGGCGTAGATGTCGGCCGTCCGGCTCGCGGCCATCACCTTGTCGCCGCCGAGGAGGTTCTGCACCGCGGCCGTCGCGATCGTCGTGCGCGGCCACAGCGTGTTGGCGGCGATGCCGTCGGCCGCGAACTCCGCCGCGAGTCCGAGCGTGACCATCGTCATCCCGTACTTGGCCAGCGTGTACCCGGTGTGCGCGCCCAGCCACTTCGGCGTGGGATTCAGGGGCGGCGAGAGGGAGAGGATGTGCGGGTTCTCGGCGTCCTTGAGGATGGGCACGGCGGCCCGGGAGAGCATGAAGGTGCCGCGGACGTTCACGTCCTGCATCAGGTCGTACTTCTTCGCGGAGAGGTCGAGCGACCGGGAGAGGTCGATGACGCTGGCGTTGTTGAGGACGATGTCGATCCCGCCGAACTCGCCCTGCGTCTTCATGACGGCCTCGGTGATCTGGTCGTCGTCCCGCACGTCGCCCACGATCGGCAGGGCCTGGCCGCCGGCGGCGCGGATCTGCTCGGCCGCACTGTGCACGGTGCCCTCGAGCTTCGGGTGCGGGGTGTCCGTCTTCGCGAGCATCGCGATGTTCGCCCCGTCCGCGGCCGCGCGCAGGGCGATCGCGAGGCCGATCCCGCGGCTGCCGCCCGACATGAGGATGGTCTTTCCGGCGAGTGTGCTCATGGTTCTCGTTTCGAATCGCTTGATTGGCTGGATTTCCGGGTCGAATCGGGTCATTCGGGCGATTCGAAGCCGGGGAGGGGTTACCGCGGGGCCATGCGGATGGCGCCGTCGAGGCGGATGGTCTCGCCGTTGAGGTAGCCGTTCTCGACGATCTGCTGCACGAGGGCGGCGTACTCGTCCGGGCGTCCGAGGCGAGCGGGGAACGGCACCTGCTGCCCGAGGGAGTCCTGCGCCTCCTGCGGAAGCCCCATGAGCATCGGGGTCTCCATGATGCCGGGGGCGATCGTGCACACGCGGATGGCATGACGGGCGAGCTCGCGGGCGATCGGGAGGGTCATGGCGTGCACGCCGCCCTTGGACGCCGAGTACGCCGGCTGCCCGATCTGTCCGTCGAAGGCCGCGACGCTCGCGGTGTTGACGATGACCCCCCGCTCCTCGTCGTGCAGCTCGTTCGCGGCGATGACGGCGGCGGCCTGGGAGATCACGTTGAACGTGCCGACGAGGTTGATGCGCACGATGCGCTCGAAGTCGGCGAGCACGGCGGGCTTGCCGTCCCGGTCGAGCACCTTGGCGGGCGGGGCGATGCCGGCGCAGTTCACGACCACCCGCAGCGGCGCGGCGGCCTGTGCCGCGGCGACGGCGGCCTTGACCTCGTCGACGCTCGTCACATCCGCGGGGACGAAGAGACCGCCGAGCTCGGACGCGATCTCCTCCCCCTTCGACGAGCCGAGGTCGATGATCGTGACGTGCGCGCCCGCGGCCGTGAGCCGACGGGCGGTGGCCAGCCCGAGTCCGGAGGCGCCGCCGGTGACGAGGGCACCCTGTCCGCTGATCTGCATCTGATGTTCTCCTTCGAACGTCGTCGTGCGACATGCCTGGAACGCAGTCCCAGCCTATGCGGTTCTTGGTGTCACCGCAGGCCCGCCGCGTCGACCCGAGCCTACGACACGGAGGTCGGGCAGGATGAGGAGGTGAGCATTCCCGCAGCCTCCGTCGAGGTCCCCACCCGGGTGCGCGAACTCGCCGCCGGGGCCGCGCTGACCCCGGTGTGGCGCAACGCGATCGGCGGCCTGACCTTCCGCACGGACGACGGCCGCTACATCAAATGGGGTCCCCGCGATCCCGAGGCGAACCTGCGTGACGAGGCCGAGCGGATGCGCTGGGCCCGCACCTGGATCACGGTGCCCGAGGTGCTCTCCCAGGGCGAGGATGAGGCGCACGAGTGGCTCGTGACCGCGGCCCTCCCCGGCAGCAGCGCCGTGGATCCGCGGTGGGCCGCCTCTCCGGAGGCCGCCGTCCGCGCGGTCGGGCTCGGCCTGCGCCTGCTGCACGACGCGCTCCCCGTCGCGGAGTGCCCGTGGACGTGGAGCCCGGAGGAGCGCATCGCGAACGCGGCCGCCCGCGGCACGCCGGTGCCGACGGAGCTGCACACGCCGCCGTCGGTCGACCGGCTCGTGGTCTGCCACGGCGACGCGTGCCTGCCGAACACCCTGCTCAACGACGACGGCCACCCGCTCGCCCATGTCGACCTCGCCGCGCTCGGGGTCGCCGACCGATGGGCGGACATCGCCGTCGCCGCCATGAGCACGCTGTGGAACTTCGGACCCGGCTGGGAGGACACCCTCATCGCGGCCTACGGCGTCGAGCCCGACCACGTCCGGCTGGAGTACTACCGACGCCTCTGGAACGAGACCTGATCCCGCCCCGGCTCACGCCTCCGGGTGCGCGTCGCTCAGGAGGCTCCCGTCGGCGGGGCGCCGATCCCACGAGGGCTTCCGCAGCGCGTAGAAGAGCAGTGGCGGGGCGCCGAGCACGACGATCACCGCCCCGACGATCCACGGGTACGCGGCCGCCGGGAACGCAGTGAAGCCGTCGGGCGGGATGAAGGCGAGCAGGAACGCCGCGAGGCAGGCGAAGAACCCGACCCCGGCGACGAACGGGAGGGCCTTCACGCGGTAGGCACGGGGGACGTCCGGTGCCTTCCGCCGCAGCACCATCGCCGAGGCGAACATGAGCATGTACATGATGAGGTACAGCGCGGCGGCCATATCGATCAGCGCGACGAAGGCCGCGCTGACGTTCGGCACGATGATGAAGATCGCCGCGAGGATCGTGACGATGGTCCCCTGGAGCATGAGGATGCCCGACTGGACCCCGGCCTTGTTCCGCTTCTGCAGCAGCGGCGGGAGCAGCCCCGTCTCCGCCGCCGCCAGCACGCCCTTGGACGGACCGGCGACCCACGTCACGACCGAGGCGAGGGCACCGGCGGCGATGAGCGCGGAGACCACGGCCGTCGCCCACCCCATGTCCCAATGGTCGAAGTACTCCCCGAACGCGAGCATGATGCCGTTCGTCAGCCCGAGCTCCTTCTTCGGCACCGCGACCGCGATCGCGATGGTCGGCAGGATGAAGACAAGCAGGATGAGGCCTGCGGCGAGGAACACCGAGCGCGGGTAGCCCTTGCCCGGATCCTTCATCTGGTTCACGTGCACCGCGTTGACCTCCATGCCGGCGTAGGCCAGCACGTTCGACACGATCAGCACGATGGAGGCGAGACCCGTGAACGGCGGGATCACCGCCGAGGCCTCGAGCGGCACCTGGCTCTTCTCTCCGCTGAAGACCCACACCGCGCCGAACACGATGAGCAGCACCGCGGGGAAGAGCGTGCCGAGGATGCCGCCCCAGGAGCCGAGCTTGGCGAAGAGATCGCCGCCGCGGAGGGTGACCAGGGTGGCGCCCCAGTAGCAGACGATGATGATGACGGCGGTGAAGAACCCAGAGCTGGACAGCGAGGGGTCGAGGAAGACGAAGGCGAGAGCGCCGGCCACGAACGCGAGCTGTGTGGGGAACCAGACGACGTTCTGGATCCACTGCAGCCACACCGCGGTGAAGCCCCACCGGTTGCCGAGGGCCTCGCGCACCCACACGTACACCCCGCCCTTCCAGCCCGTCGCGAGCTCCGCGGCGACGAGGGCGGTGGGGACGAGGAAGAGCACCGCGGGGATGAGGTACAGCGTGATGCTGCCGAGGCCGTAGATCGCCATCGCGGGCAGGGACCGCAGGCTCGCCACGACGACGAGGGTGAGCAGGGCGAGCTGGCCGATGCCGAGGACGGCGACGGCGGGACGGGAGATGCGCGGCGTGGAGGCGGCGCCGGCGGCACCGGACTGCGGGGCGGACATGTCGGCCCCCTAGTGGTGGAACGCCGAGTCGGGGTGGTCGGACGGCATGGGAACCGTGAGCGCGTCGAGGTGGGCCACCTCGGCGGTGATGGCGTCGAGCAACTCGGCGGCCAGATCCATGCTGAGTCCGTTGCGCACGACGATCCGCTGCACCGTGAGGTCCTGGAGATCCGCGGGCATGGGGTAGGCGGGCACGAGCCAGCCGCGCATCCGGAGCCGATCCTGCAGGTGGTAGAGCGTCCACTTGTCGGTGTGCCCGTCCTTCAGGCGCCAGGCGAAGACGGGGATGTCGCTCCCGTCGTTCCACAGCTCGAACGCGTCGAGCTTCGCGATCCCCGCGGACAGGAACTTCGCCACGTCCTGCGAGGCCTGCTGCACGGCCCGGTAGCCCTCGAACCCGAGGCGGAGGAACAGGTAGTACTGCAGCAGCACCTGAGCGCCAGGGCGGGAGAAGTTCAGGGCGAAGGTCGGCATCTCCCCGCCGAGATAGCTCACCTGGAACACCAGGTCCTCCGGCAGCCACTGCGCGTCGCGCCAGACCACCCAGCCGAGACCGGGGTAGACGAGACCGTACTTGTGCCCCGAGGTGCTGATCGAGTGCACGCGCTCCAACCGGAAGTCCCAGACCAGGTCGGGCTGGAGGAACGGGGCGATCATCGCGCCCGAGGCGCCGTCCACGTGGATCGGGATGTCGAGACCCGTCTTCTCCTGGATCGCATCCAGCGCCGCGGCGATCTCGGCCACCGGCTCGTACATGCCGGTGTAGGTGACGCCCATGATGGCGACGACCCCGATGGTGTTCTCGTCCACGTACTTCTCGAGGTCGTGTCCGTCGAGCGTCTTGTGCTCCTCGCTGATGGGCACGTAGCGCGGTTCGACGTCGAAGTAGTTGCAGAACTTCTCCCAGCACACCTGCACGGCGCTCGACATCACGAGGTTCGGCGTGGAGGTGTCCTTGCCGGCGGCACGGCGGGCCTGCTGCCAGCGACGCTTGAACGCGAGACCGCCGAGCATGCACGCCTCGGAGGAGCCGATGGTCGAGGTGCCGATGCTCTTCGCCGCGTCCGGCGCCTTCCAGAGGTTCGCGAGCATGTGCCAGCAGTTGTCCTCGATGGCGGCGGTCTGCGGATACTCGTCCTTGTCGATCATGTTCTTGTCGAAGGAGGCCATGTAGACCTGCTTCGCCTCGTCGTCCATCCAGGTGCTGACGAAGGTGGCGAGGTTGAGGCGCGCGTTGCCGTCGAGGATGGTCTCGTCCTCGACGATCTGCTTCGCCGTCGCGGGAAGCGACTCGGAATCCGGGATGACGTGTCGCGGTGCGACGGTGGCCTCACCCGGCCGCGTGAAGAGCGGCTGGTCGTCGGCGGAGGAGATGCTCATGGGACGTCCCTTTCGGTCGGTGTCGATTGGCACTGTCTCCAGCGGACGCTAGACCGGCCACTCGCGCCACCTCTACGGGCCCTCGTCCGAAAGGGGTGAGGGTCAGGACGGCCCGAGGATGAAGTTCCAGGCGCCGGTCGCGACCGCAGCGGCGATCGCCGTCGCGGAGATCGCGGCCCCGACGGCGAGCAGAATCCACTCCGGCGCGCCGAAGCGCGACTCCCGCGCCCACGTCCGCCGTCCCGCCGCCCCGAAGCCGCGTGCCTCCATCGCGGTCGCGAGCTTGGCGCCGCGGCGGATCGACAGCACGAGCAGGGCGAAGGCCATGCCGAGGAAGCGGCGGATGCGTCCGCGGTCGGCGACGCCGCGCGCCCGGCGGGCGAGCTCGAGGGCGCGCCAATCGTCGAGGAACAGTCCGGCCATGCGCAGGCCGGCGAGCGCACCCAGCACGAAACGGGCCGGAAGCCGAAGGATCTGCCCGAGGCCGTCGGCGAGGTCCGTGGGATCGACCGTGATGAAGAGCACCACCGAGGGCAGGGCGATCGCGAGCACCCGGAGCATCGTGGCGACGGCGAGCGCGAGCGACCCCTCGCTGATGCGGAGCACGAACCAGTCGACGTAGACGGCGCCGCTCGTCTCGCCGTAGAGGGCGATGGTGAGACCGGTCAGCGGCGCCGCGAGCCAGACCGGCCACGTGCGCACCCAGAACTCCCGCCAGCCGATGCCGGCGAAGAGGAACAGCACCGCCTCGAGCACCAGCGCGACAGCCGCCGACACCGGGTCGAGGGTGAGGACCAGCGGCACGGCGATGAGCGCGCTGACCCCGAGCTTCGCGACCGGATTGATCCGGGCGACGACGCCGGTGCGGGTGGGCGCGGGGGCGAGAGCCGTCATGCCGACGCCCCCAGCGCGAACCGCGTGGCGTGCAGGGCGCGCACCACGTCGAGATCGTGGGTGATGGTGACGATCGCGGAGCCCTCGTCCCGCAGGGCGGCGAGCATCGCGACGAGCTCGGCCCAGGTGCGGGCGTCCTGACCGAACGTCGGCTCGTCGAGGATCAGCACCCGGGGTCGCGTGGCGATCGCGGCCGCGACCGTGAGCCGGCGCTTCTCTCCACCCGAGAGCGTGTACGGATTCGCGGCCCCCAGATGCGCCAGCCGCAGCCGGTCGAGCAGCTCGTCGACACGGGCCTCGATCTCGCCTTCGGAAAGACCCAGGGCGCGGGGGCCCACCGCGAGCTCCTCGCGCACCGTCTTGCCGAGGAGCTGATGTTCCGGCTCCTGGAACACCATCCCGATCCGCGTGAGGAGCTCGCGGGAAGCCCAGCGGATCGGCGACGGATCCGCCCCCTGCGCGAGCACCGGGGCCGCGGACACGGCGCCGCTGACGGGAGGGAGGAGTCCGGCGAGGGTCAGACCCAGCGTGGACTTGCCTGCACCGTTGGGCCCGGTGATCGCGACCGCTTCACCCGCACGCACCTCCAGGTCGATGCCGTGTGCCACCGGACGTCCCTTCACCCGTGCGACCGCGAGGCCGCGCGCCGACAGCAGCACCTCCCCGGGGGCCGCCCGCGGTGCCGACGGCTCGGCGGGCGGCCGGCCGGGCACCCAGACGCCGTCCGCGGCCAGGCGCTCGCCCTGCGCACCGAGCACATCCGCGGGAGTGCCGTCCGCCACCACCCCGCCGGCCCCCAGCACGATGACCCGCGTGAGGAGCGGCAACCACACCTCGAGCCGATGCTCCACGACCACGAGGGTGGCGGGACGCGTGGCGAGCATCCGCTCCACCGCCTCCCTGACCTCGCGCACGCCCTCCGGATCGAGGTTCGCCGTCGGCTCGTCGAGCAGCACCAGCCCGGGGCCCATCGCCAGCATGCCGGCCAAGGCGAGGCGCTGCTTCTGACCGCCGGAGAGCGCCGCGGTCGGGTGATCGAGCGGCACGTCCAGTCCGACGCCGGCCATCGCGGCCTCGACGCGGGGCCAGATCTCGGCACGCGGCACCCCGAGGTTCTCGCACCCGAAGGCGACGTCATCGCCGGCACGGGCGAGGATCACCTGCGAGTCGGGGTCCTGGAGCACGAGCCCGGCCCGCCCGCGGGCCGCCGCGGCGGGTTCGCCATCGACGAGCAGCGCGCCTTCGCTCTCCCCCTCCTCCTCACCGCCGAGCACACCGGCGAGACCGTGCAGCAGCGTCGACTTCCCCGCGCCGGAGGCGCCGAGCACGAGCACGCGCTCGCCGGGCTCGATGCGGAACGAGACGTCGCGCAGCGCCCAGGCGAGGCGGCTCGCGTGTCGCCAGCCCCAGCCACGGGCCTCGACGCCGGCGGGAGCGAACTGCCCGGACATCAGACGCGGACGCGCGCCTCGCGCCCGGAGCCGAACCGGTCCAGAGCCCCGGTCGCCGCGATGCCACAGGCGAGCACCCACGACAGCGCACCGGCGATGACCGCCCCGGAGATCACGGTGCTCACGAGGTAGATCGTCGTGAAGGCGGGACCGGAGCCGGCATACCAGAGGACGAGGTTGTTGATGCCGCCCGCGAGCGCGGCACCGGCCCCGGCGAGGATCGCGACGGGCAGCGACCAGCGGCGGTAGAAGAACAGCAGGAAGACCAGCTCGGCGCCGAGACCCTGCACGAGACCCGCCTCGAGCGTGAGGAAGCCGCCCCACTGGTTGCCGATGAGCGCCGAGACGACGGCGGCCAGCAGCTCGACGTAGATCGCGGCACCCGCCTTGCGGATGATGAGCCCGCCGAGCACACCCGCGAAGAGCCACGGGCCGTCGAGGAGCCCTTGGAGGCCGGGAAGCAACGGCTCGAGCAGGGCCTTCGGCCCCAGGTATCCGACGTTCCAGGCCAGGAAGATCAGACCGGCGGCGACACCGAGGACGCTGGCGACGACGATGTCGATGACGCGCCAGCGCAGGTAGCCTCGCGCCGGAGCGGCCGTGGTGTTCCTCGACGGGGATGCGGACGTGGACGTACTCATGTGAACTCCTCCCTGCGCTGGCATGACCCAGATCAGGTTCGACGGTCGAAGCGCGATTCGCTCCCTCTCAGCCCGGCTCGCCGGACTCCCGTGGTTGTGCTGTCGATCCTACCGTCCGCGCGTCCCGCCCCGCGCACGGCGGATTCGGGGGCGGATTCGGTACCGTAAGCGAGTGACCGCTTCCGATCCCCCTGAAGAGGCGTCCGGCGGCGTCGGCGTCGACGCGCGGCCCGAAGACTCCGCACCCGCATCCGCCGCGCCCGCGGTCGATCATCCGGGTCCGGTTCCGGAAGCCGCGGCGTGGGCCGATGCCTCGGCACCGCCGACCGCGCTGACCTGGGTGGACCCGTCGATCGTCGCTGCGGCCTCATCGACGCCCGAGTTCGATGCCTCGGCCGGCACGGAGGAGGAGACGGGATTGCTGCGCGACGCCCGGCTGCGGCCCGCGTTCGCCGGACCCGGCCTGCTCGTCCCCCTCGGCGTCCTCGCCGGCCTCGTCGCCTCGTACGCCGGCACCACGCTGCTCTGGCCGCTGCATGAGATCGCCCCGACCGTCCAGGCGGTCGAGTTCACCCCCGTCGCCGCCCCCACCGCCGCGCTCGCCTGGCCGGCGGTCGGCGACGGGGCGGTCGGCATCGCCGGGATGACCACCGCGGCGTCGACCACCGCTCCGGTGAGCATCGCGAGCATCACGAAGGTCGTCAGCAGTCTCATGGTGCTGGACCGGCTGCCGCTGGCCCCCGGCGAACAGGGCCCGGAGTTCTCCTTCACCTACGCCGACAGCATCCGTTACTGGGACTATCGGATCGCCAATCAGTCAGCGCTCGATGTGCCGGTGGGCGGAGTGCTGACCGAGTACCAGCTTCTGCAGGGCACCCTGCTCGGTTCGGCGAACAACTACATCGACCGGCTGGCGTCGGAGATCTGGGGGTCCGACCGCGAGTTCGCCGCCGCGGCCGAGGTCTGGCTCGGCGAGCGCGGACTCTCCGGCATCACCGTGGTCACGCCGTCCGGATTCGACGAGCGCAACGTCGCCACCCCGGAGGCCCTCGTGGCCCTGGGCGAGATGGCGATGCGGAATCCGGTGTTCGCCGAGATCGTGGGCACCCGGTCCGTCGACCTGCCCGGGGCCGGGACGGTCGAGAACACGAACGGCATGCTCGCCGATCCGGGAGTCGTCGGCATCAAGACGGGCACCCTCGTCGGCTGGAACCTGTTGACCGCCAAGGACGTCGTCATCGGCGACGCGACGGTCCGGCTCTACGCCGCGGCATTGAACCAGGAGGACGACGAGGCGCGCCTCGCCCTTACCCGCGCCCTGTTCGCTCAGACGGAGGCAGCGTTGCAGGCCCAGGGCCCGGCCGTCCCGGCAGGCACGGTGGTCGGGCGCGTCCTCACCGTCTGGGGCGAGCGCGTCGATGTGGTCGCCGGTGAGGACGCCGATGTCGTGCTGTGGAACGGAGCGAGCGCGACGGCGACGCCGGTGTTCGATCTCGGAGAGGAACGCGAAGCGGACGGGACGGTCGGCACCCTGACCACGACCGGTCCCGTCGACAGCACCGAGACCGCCCTCGTCCTCGACGAGGACCTGGAGGGTCCGAGCCCGTGGTGGCGACTCACCCACCCCCTCGAGCTCTTCGGCATCGCCGGAGACGACTGAGCGCTGACGAACGACGCCCCACTCCGGATCCGGAGTGGGGCGTCGTTCGTGAGGCGGGTCAGGACGGAGACGTGGAGCCGTCAGCGCCGTCGTCGAGGAGTGCCCGAGCCGCTGCGGTCTCGGCCGCCGGGAGCTGGGCGCCGACCGCCGCTCCGGCCACCGCGTCCGTCGCCTGCTCCTGCGCGCTCGCCTCCTCGTCCGCGTCGCCGGTCACGACGACCGGCGAGGAGCCGGTGAGCGCGGCTTCGGCGTCGAGGTCGGTCGCCGCCTGCTCGAACTGCGACTGGTACAGGCGCCAGTACGCACCCTGTGCGGCGATGAGCTCGTCGTGCGTGCCCTTCTCCACGATGTCGCCGTGCTCCATCACGAGGATGAGGTCCGCGTCGCGGATGGTCGACAGACGATGCGCGATGACGAACGAGGTGCGCCCCTGCCGGAGCGCGGCCATCGCGTGCTGCAGCAGCAGCTCGGTGCGGGTGTCGACCGCCGATGTGGCCTCGTCCAGGATGAGGATCGACGGCTGCGCCACGAAGGCCCGTGCGATCGTGATGAGCTGGCGTTCACCGGCCGAGACGTTCGACGCGTCCTCGTCGAGCACGGTGTCGTACCCGTCCGGAAGGGCGTGCACGAAGCGGTCGACGTAGGTCGCCTTCGCCGCGGCGAGCACCTCCTCGTCCGTCGCGGTCGAGCGCCCGTAGCGGATGTTCTCGCGGATGCTCCCGGCGAAGAGCCAGGGGTCCTGGAGCACCATGCCGGTGCGGGACCGCAGCTCGTCGCGCGTGATGGTCGAGATGTCCTGACCGTCGAGCGTGATCCGCCCGCCGCTGAGCTCGTAGAACCGCATGATGAGGTTCACGAGCGTCGTCTTGCCGGCGCCGGTCGGCCCGACGATGGCGACGGTCTGTCCCGGTTCGACGCGGAACGACAGATCGGTGACGAGCGGCCGCTCCGGCGAGTAGGAGAACGAGACGTTCTCGAACTCGATCACGCCCTCCCCCTCGCGAAGCGCGGGGGCATCAGGATCGTCGGCCTCCTGCTCGTCGGCATCGAGCAGGCCGAACACCCGCTCCGCCGACGCGGTGCCGGACTGCACGACCGCGGCCATGCCGCCCAGCTCCGACAGCGGCTGGGTGAACTGCTGCGAGTACTGGATGAAGGCCTGCACGTCGCCGAGGCGCAGCTGCCCGCTCGCGACCATGAGGCCACCGAGCACCGCGATGCCGACATAGGTCAGGCTGCCGACGAAGGTCATCGCGGGCATGATGATGCCGGAGAGGAACTGCGCCTTGAAGCTCGCCTGGAACAGCTCCTCGTTCTCGGCCTTGAACTTGTCCAGAGCGTCCTGCTCACGGCCGAACACCTTGACCAGCGCGTGGCCGGAGAAGGCCTCCTCGACCCGGGCGTTGAGCCGGCCGACCTTGCGCCACTGCGTGCCGAAGGCCTTCTGCGAGCGCGGTCCGATGACGCCGAAGATCACGCCCATGAGCGGGAGTGCCACGAGCGCCACGAGGGCGAGCTGCCACGAGATCGAGAACATCATCACGAGCACGCCGATCACCGTCAGCACGGCGGTGAGGGCACCGGACAGCGACTGCTGCATGGTCTGGGTGATGTTGTCGATGTCGTTCGTCACGCGGGAGATCAGCTCGCCGCGCTGCACCTTGTCGAAGTACGCCAGCGGGAGCCGGTTGATCTTCGCCTCGACGGACTCCCGCAGGCGCCACATGGTCCGGACCATGATGACGTTGATGACGTACCCCTGCAGCCAGCTGAGGAAGGCGGCCACGACGTAGATCGCCAGGACGGCGGCGATCACCCAGCGCAGCGCGTCGAAGTCGATGCCGTCGCCGACCCGGAAGTCGCCGAGCGCTCCGACCTGATTGGCGAAGTCGGTCTGTCCGGCGTCGCGCAGGGCGTCGACCACCACGTCCTGCGGCGTCCCTGCCGGGAATCCCGGGAAGTCGCCGCTGGGCTGGCCGAGCTGGATGGAGATGAAGCCGCGGTAGACGATGTTCGTCGCCTCGGCGAGCACCTTCGGGGCGGCGACGGTCAGCACGACCCCGATCGCTCCGAGGATCGACACGAAGACGAACCAGACCGCGGAGGGCTTGAGCAGCCCGATCATGCGGGCGAAGCTCGGACCGAAGTGGTCGGCCTTGCCCGGTGCGACGCTGTCCCAGTCGCCGGAGTTCTGCCGTGCCTGCTCGGCGAGCTCGGCCTCGTACTGCTCCTCGGCAGTGAGCTCCCGCTCGGTCGTGGGCGCGGCGGCCGCACCCCGTCCGCGACGGCGCCGGGTCTCGGCCCCCTGGGTCCCGGAGCTTGCCCCCTGGGTCCCCGAGCTTGTCGAAGGGTCCTGCTCGCTCATGCGTCCACCCCCAGCTGCGACTCGACGATCTCCCGGTAGGTCTCGCTGGTCTCCAACAGCTCCTCGTGCGTGCCGACTCCGACCATCGTGCCACCCTCCAGCACCACGATGCGGTCGGCATCGGTGATGGTGGAGATGCGCTGCGCGACCACGATCTTCGTCACGTGCGGGAGCTCCCGCCAGAGCGCCTGTCGCAGCCGGGCGTCCGTGGTGAGGTCGAGCGCGGAGAACGAGTCGTCGAACACGAGCACCTGCGGCCGGTGGACGAGGGCGCGCGCGATCGCGAGGCGCTGTCGCTGGCCGCCGGACACGTTCGTGCCGCCCTGGGCGATGCGGGAGTCGAGGCCGTCCGGCATCTCCTCCACGAAGTCGCGCCCCTGAGCGATCTCGAGCGCGTGCCAGAGCTCCTCGTCGGTGGCGTCCTCGCGGCCGTAGCGCAGGTTGGACGCGACGGTGCCCGTGAAGAGGAGGGGGCGCTGCGGCACGAGGCCGATGCTGTCCCACAGCGCCTCGACGTCGGCGTCGCGGACGTCCGTGCCGCCCACGTGCACCGCACCACCCGAGACGTCGAACAGGCGCGGGATGAGCGAGACGAGCGTGGTCTTCCCCGATCCGGTGGAGCCGACGATCGCGACGGTCTCGCCCGGCTCGGCGGCGAAGCTGATGCCGGTGAGGACCGGGGCGTCGGCGCCGGGGTAGGTGAACTCCACGTCGTCGAACGCGACCGCTCCCAGTGCCGGGAAGGCGGTGACGCCATCCGCCGGGCGGGTCATCGTCGACTCGGTGTTCAGCACTTCGCCGATGCGCTCGGCTGAGACGGCGGCGCGCGGGATCATCATCGCCATGAAACTCGCCATGATGACACCGCCCATGATCTGACCGATGTACTGCATGAAGGCGAACAGCGTTCCCACCTGCACGGTGCCGTTGTTGACCTCGATGCCGCCGAACCAGATGACGGCGACCACGGTCACGTTGAGGATGAGCATGAACAGTGGGAAGAGCAGCACGAACAGCGAGCCGACCTTGCGGCCGACGACCATGATGTCGGTGTTCGCGCCGCGGAAGCGCTCCTCCTCGATGCGCTCGCGGACGAAGGCCCGGACCACGCGCACGCCGGTGAGCTGCTCCCGCATGATGCGGTTCACGTTGTCGAGCTTGCCCTGGTAGCTGCGGAACAGCGGCACCATCCGTCCGATGACGAGGGCCGCGAGCAGGAGCAGCACCGGGACGGAGACGGCGATCAGCCAGCTCAGCCCGGCATTGGTCTGCACGGCGAAGATGATGCCGCCGATCGCGAGCAGCGGCGCTGTGACGAGCATGGTCGCGCCCATCATCGCGAGCATCTGCACCTGCTGCACGTCGTTCGTGTTGCGGGTGATGAGGGAACCGGCGCCGAACTGCGAGACCTCGCGCTCGGAGAAGCCGCTGACCTTGCCGAACACGTCGGCGCGGATGTCGCGACCCGCCCCCATCGCGGCGCGGGCGGCGAAGTAGGTCGCGATGACCGAGGCGACGATCTGGCCGAGCGACACCGCCAGCATGAACAGACCGGTGCGCCAGATGTACGCGGTGTCACCCTGCGCGACGCCGTTGTCGATGATGTCGGCGTTGAGGCGGGGCAGGTAGAGGGTGGCGGCCGCGCTGGCGAACTGGAAGACCAGCACGGCGACGAGGAGCCACTTGTAGCGAGACAGATATCGGAGGAGGAGTTTTCCCAGCACAGGCGTACTTTCTCGGAAGGAGGAGGTGGCGGATCTCCCGGCAGACGGATGCCGACCGACGACCGGCCATAGGACAGGGTGCCACGAAGCGGCGACATTCGGATCCCCCTCCGGGAGGACCTTCGCTCAGAGCGAACCGCTAACGCGTCACCGTTGTCTATCTGTTTGGGGGGCTCGACGCCGAGGCGCGCGTCAGAACAGCGCCGGCTGCGGGACGTAGTCGCGGGCGGGAGCCCCGGCGTCGGGTCCGAGCTCGGCAAGGGTGGCGGGCTGCCACCGCGGGTTGCGGTCCTTGTCCACGAGCTGCGCGCGGATGCCCTCCACGAGATCGGGGTGCTCGTTCACGAACCAGAGCACTCGGCGGTACTCGCCCTCCAGCGCGGCGCGGAGCCCGGTCATCTCCCGGGCCTCCCGCACCGCATCGAGCGTGACGACGAGCCCGGTCGGGGCCAGCCCGTCGAGCAGGTCGGCGACGGCCGCCGCCTCGTCGGTGCCGAGCGCGCGGAGCCGCTCCAGGATCTCGGGGACGGTCGGGGCGGCGAAGGCGTCGTCGATCCACTCCCGCGCGGCGGGGAGCGCAGACGGCTCCGGCGTCTCGTCGAACAGCAGGACGATCTCGCTGGGGCTCGTCGGGTCGGCGCGGTAGGCGAGAGCCTCGCGAAGGGCATCGAGGCGGTCGGAGGGGACGAAGTGGTCGGCGAATCCCGCGTACACGGCATCGGCACCGTTCATCGTCGTCCCGGTGAGACCGAGGTACTCGCCGAGGCGCCCCGGCGCCCGCCCCAGCAGCCACGTGCCGCCGACATCGGGCGTGAAGCCGATCCGGGTCTCCGGCATGGCGAGCTTCGAGCGCTCGGTGACCACGCGGATCGCGGCATGCCCCGCGAGACCGATGCCGCCGCCCATCGTGATGCCGTCGGCGAGCGCGACGACGGGCTTCGGATACTCCGCGATCATGGCGTTCATCGCGTACTCCCGGCGGAAGAACTCCGCGGACTGCTCCGGATGACCCGAGGTGATCTGGCTGTGCAGGCGGCGCACGTCGCCCCCTGCGCACATCCCACGCTCGCCCTCGCCGTCGATGAGGACGATCTGGACGTCGGAGTCGTCGCGCCACCCGGCGAGCGCCGCGGTGATATCCGCGATCATGTCCTCGTCGAGCGCATTGATCGCCTCAGGGCGGTTGAGCGTGAGCCGCCCGAGCGCTCCTTCGGTGCGGATGAGGACACGGGGCGCGGCGGGGGTATCGGTCACGGGTGCCAGGCTACCCCGTCGCGTGCGGCCGGATTCCGCACGAAATGCGGGTTCCGGGGCGGTTTTCCGGCAGGATAGGAGGAACTGTTCATCGCAACGAGAGGTCCCGGATGCCCGAAGGACAGGTGCTCGAATTCACGAATGTGACGAAGCGCTTCAACGAGGTGACCGCCGTCTCGGACTTCTCCGCACGGGTCGAGCCCGGCGCGGTCACCGCTTTCCTCGGCCCCAACGGCGCCGGTAAGACGACGACCCTGCGCATCCTGCTCGGCCAGGTGCGCGCCACGTCCGGCACCGCAACGATCGGCGGCGTCGCGTACGCCGAGCTGCGTCAGCCGCTGCGCACCATCGGCGCGGTGCTGGAGGAGACGGCCTACCGGCCGCGCCGCACGGCCAGCCGTCAGCTCACGATCGCCGCGAAGGCCAACGGCATCCGCCTGGCGCGCGTCGACGAGGTCATCTCCCTCGTCGGCCTGGAGGGCGAAGCAGATACCCGCATCGGCGGATTCTCGCTCGGCATGCGCCAGCGCCTCAGCGTCGCCCACGCACTCCTCGGCGACCCGGGAGCGCTCGTCTTCGACGAGCCGGCGAACGGTCTCGACCCGGAGGGCATCCGCTGGATGCGCCTGCTGATGCGTCGCCTCGCCGACGAAGGCCGGACGGTCCTGGTCTCCTCCCATGTGCTCAGCGAGATCGAGCAGGTCGCCGACCACGTGCTCGTGCTCTCCAAGGGACGCCTCGTGCTGTCCAGCGGCATCGAGACGCTGGCCGACCCGGCCGGCGGTTCGGTGGTGGTCGACTCCGTCGATCGTCCCGGCCTCACGACCGCCCTGGTCGCCGCGGGATTCGACATCGAGGTGCTCCGCTCCGGTCTGACCGTGCGGGGGACGGACGCGAGCCGGGTGGGCGCCGTTGCGGCGGACGCCGGCATCGCTCTCAGCACCCTCGTGCAGCGCGGTCCGACGTTGGAGGACGTGTTCATCGACCTCATGCGCGGCGGTCGATTCGACACGGCGCCTGCACTCGATCAGCCCGAGGACGCGGCAGAGTCCGCGACGGGCGAAGCGGCCGCCGGAGCTGCCGCCTCCGCTCTCGCCGCCGGCGGTGCCGCGGCTCTCGCCGACGATCTCAGCACGGAGACCCCCGGCGACGCCGCGGCCACCGAGTCCGACGACGACGAGGCGGTGGGAGCCGAGGACCCGGCCGACGACGCGACGACCCCGCTCGTGACCGTGGTCGAGACCGCTGCGAACGACGACGCCACCCAGGTCGTCCCCGTCGTCGAGGAGACCGTCGCGCTGACGCTGCCCGAACCCGAGGATGAGACGGGCGCGACGCCCGACACCGCGTCCGATGCGAAGTCCGACTCCTCGCGCTCGTTCGACGACATCCTCTCCGGCACTCCCGCGCCGGTGTCCGCGACCGAGTCCCCGCGACGCTCTTTCGCCGCCCTGTTCGCGGCATCCTCCGCCGAGATGGCAGACGAAGACACGAAGGCCGGGGAGGCGCGCACGTTGCCCGAGCAGTCGGCGGGACAGGACGCTCCCGCCCCAGGGGAGTCGGACGAGACGACGCCCGACGCGTCCCTCCCCGCAGAGGGCGCCGAGGCCGAGGCTGTTGAAGCTCCGTCTGAGATCGACGCCGCCGACGGCTCGATCGGCGCCGAGGACACGGAGTCCGCAGCCGACGAGGCAGGCCCCGCGGGCGTGGAGTTCTTCTCCGAACTCGAAACCGCGGCCGCCCCGAACGACGAGGGCGCGACCGCCGACACGACGGAGCCGGCAGACGCGTTCGATCCCGCGAGCGACGACGAGGACCCGCGATCCGCGGCCGTGAGCTCCATGCTCGCCGCCGCCGCCCGCGCTTACTACGAGGACGAGCCCCGGGACTACCCGCTCGCTTCCGGGGAGGGCGACGCCCCCGCCGAGGCCGCATCGCCCGAAGAGCAGGCGTCCTCGCAGGGCGAGCCCTCAGAGGAGTCCGGTGCGCATGCTCCGGACCAGGATCAGGCGCCCGACACCGATGCGGACGAAGACCACAGCGCGCGCTCCGACGAGAACCACGGCTGAACCGCGCACACGAACGCCCTCCCGATCGGGAGGGCGTTCTGCGTCCGACCTCAGGCCGGGCGGGGCCGGATGACGGGCCGGCGACGGCCCTTCGAGACCGGCGTCGGGGCCGTGGCGACGATCTCCTCGACCGTTGCGGGCTCCTCGGAGACCGGAAGGCGGAGCGCCTGCGTCAGCGCGAGGCCGTGCCGTGTAGTCAGGATCAGACGGTTGTACTGCGGGTCGCCTTCGAGATCGACGACCACGCTGGGGCGTCGGCGGCGGATCAGCACGAAGTCGAGGCTGCCTGCCGCTTTCCAGCTCCCGGCTGCCAGGACGCCCGGGATGTGGGTACCCGGATTGGGGACCCCGCGAAGCCAGGTCCAGGCGTCATCCGTCAGCTGGACCTTGGTGATCGTGTCGCGCACGATGCGCACGTTCTCGCGGTGGAAGGTGGCGGCACGTTCGATGGGCGAGAGCACGACCTCGAGTTGCGTCTGGTCCAGCAACAACGTCACCATGCCCCCAGTCTGCCAGCGCCGCCCTCCCGGTTGGCTGGAAGTTGCTCACAGGAACGCAACGATCCCTTGTCGGAATCCCCCACGCTCCGCACGCACGGCTCCTTCGCGAGAACAGGCTGCCACGCAAGAACAGGCGCTGCCGCGGGCGTACGCCTGACCCCGCGCGAAGGCCTGATGCCGACGCCCCTCGAGCCTGCAGGCGTTCACGAGAGATCAGGCAACGGGGTCAAAGGGTTCCTGTCCCCGCGCGGGTGCCTGCGAACGAACCTCCCCGGCAGCCGTGGGAGCAGTGGTCAGGGACGCGCGGTCTGGGCCGCCTGGGCGGCGTGCGGCAGGGCCGCCTCGATGCGCTGGAGCTCGTCCTCGCCGTGGGCGGCGGTGAGGAACCAGGCCTCGAAGACGCTCGGCGGCAGCGCGACGCCGTGCTCGCGCATCGCGTGGAAGAACGCCGCGTACCGGAACGACTCCTGTGCCTGCGCCTCGGCGTAGTCGCGCGGAGCGGAGGCGCGGAACGAGGCGCTGAAGAGGTTGCCGGCGGAGGCCAGAGCATGGGTCACCCCGGCCTCGGTGAGCGCGCGGTCCAGCGCCGAAGAGACCCGAGCGGCGGCGGCATCGACGGTCGCGTAGACCTCGGGCGTCGCGAGGCGGAGCGTGGCCAGGCCCGCAGCCACGGACAGCGGGTTCCCGGAGAGCGTGCCCGCCTGGTAGACCGGTCCGAGGGGCGCCAGGAGGTCCATGACCTCGGCACGACCGCCGAGGGCCGCGAGCGGCATACCGCCGCCGACGACCTTGCCGAACGTCAGGATGTCGGGCAGGTAGTCCTCTCCGGCCGCCGCCTGGAGGCCCCAGAAGCCGGCCGGATGCACCCGGAAGCCGGTGAGGACCTCGTCGAGGATCATCAGAGCACCGTGGGCGTGCGCGGTCTCCGCGATGAGGCGGTTGAAGCCCGGCAGCGGAGGGACGACGCCCATGTTCGCGGCCGAGGCCTCGACGATGACGGCCGCGATGCGGGGGCCGTGCTCGGCGAAGACGGCGGCGAGCGCCTCGGGGTCGTTGTAGCGGATCACGAGCGTCTGCGCGGCGATCGGCGCGGGCACGCCGGCCGAACCGGGAAGCGCCAGCGTGGCCACCCCGGACCCGGCTTCCGCGAGCAGGCCGTCGGAGTGGCCGTGATAGTGCCCGGCGAACTTCACGAGCAGATCGCGGCCGGTCGCGCCGCGGGCGAGACGGATCGCGGTCATCGTGGCCTCGGTGCCGGTCGACACGAGACGGACGCGCTCGACGGGACGGATCTCACCGAAGCGGACGCGGTCGGCGATGAGCGCCGCGAGCTCGACCTCCCCTTCGGTCGGAGCGCCGAAGGAGAGCCCCCGGGCGGCGGCCTCCTGCACCGCGGCGACGACCTCGGGCTGCGCGTGTCCGAGCAGCGCGGGGCCCCAGGAAGCGACGAGGTCGACGTACTCGCGTCCCGCGGCGTCGGTCACGGTGGCACCACGCGCCGAAGCGAGGAACCGGGGCGTCCCGCCGACCGACCCGTAGGCGCGCACCGGAGAGTTCACCCCACCGGGGATCACCGCTCGGGCGGCAGAGAAAAGGTCGTCATTGCGGTCGGTCATCGAGGCTCCTCCGTGATGCACGGAACTCTCCCGGCATCCCTTCCAGGCTAACCCGCCGCGTCTCCCCCGGAGGCCGCCGGCAGGCAGCAGGAAGACTCAGCCGCGCAGCCAGCGGGCCGCTTCGGTGGCCCAGTACGTCAGCACGGCATCGGCGCCCGCCCGGCGGATCGACAGCAGCGACTCGAGGACCGCGGCACGCCGATCGATCCAGCCATTCGCGGCGGCGGCCTCGATCATCGCGTACTCGCCCGACACCTGGTACGCCCAGACCGGGACGGTCACGGCGTCGCGCACCTCGCGCAGCACGTCGAGGAAGGCCATCGCCGGCTTCACCATGACGATGTCGGCGCCCTCATCCTCGTCGACCAGCGCCTCCCGTACGCCCTCGCGACGGTTGCCGGGGTCGAGCTGATACGTGCGGCGGTCGCCCTGGAGCTGCGAGTCCACGGCCTCGCGGAACGGGCCGTAGAACGCGCTGGCGTACTTCGCGGCGTACGCCAGGATGAGGGTGTCGGTGAAGCCCTCGGCGTCGAGCGCCTGACGGATCACGGCGACCTGGCCGTCCATCATCCCGGACAGCCCGAGCAGCTGCGAGCCCGCGCGCGCCTGGGCGAGGGCCATCGAGGCGTACCGCTCCAGGGTCGCGTCGTTGTCCACCGAGCCGTCGGAAGCGAGGACGCCGCAGTGACCGTGATCGGTGAATTCGTCGAGGCAGAGGTCGGTCTGCACGACGAGCGCGTCGCCGACCTCGGCTGCCAGCGCCTCGGTAGCGACGTTCAGGATGCCCTGCGGGTCGTCCGCGCCGGAGCCACGGGCGTCGCGGACCGCGGGAACGCCGAACAGCATGACGCCGCCCA
>NZ_DLNJ01000016.1:0-326 GCF_002478345.1 Microbacterium sp. UBA7513 | reverse complement strand
CCGAACAGCATGACGCCGCCCACTCCGACCTCGGCGGCCTCGACAGCGGCCGCCCGCAGCGAGTCGATCGAGTGCTGAGCGACACCGGGCATCGATCCGATGGGGACTTGTTCGCTGAGGCCCTCGCGGACGAAGAGCGGGAGCACGAGCTGACGCGGCTCGAGGGAGGTCTCGCGCACGAGGTCGCGAACAGCGCGCGACTGGCGCAGTCGGCGCAGACGAATGTCGGGGAAGCTCACGGCGCGAACTCGTCTGCCGCGTGCGGAAGGGTGAATTGCGACACGGCATCGATCAGCGCGTCGATGGTCTGCCGATCGGCGACCACC